>NZ_JBJPHT010000078.1:0-20645 GCF_052939475.1 Phormidesmis sp. 146-20 | reverse complement strand
TCAACTAGCGGTTTGATTAATTCCCCTGGTCTTTTTCAAATGAGCGAACCGACAGTGACTTGCTTGAAAAAAACAGTTTGCCAGGTTCTGCAACTCAGAGATTTAAGTGTTTGCTTGCCTATCGAATTGGTGGAGGATCGCTGTATCGTCACAAAGATCTCTGGCATCCTAACTATTTAAGAATTGAAGAATTTGAATTAGATAACTCCAGTGATAAAAACGGATTCCCCAACAACCACAAAACTGATCCAAGCTTATTCCCTGGTAATGGCGGTAATGAGATTTCTCACGGTAGTTCTAGCGATTCTAAAGAATCTGTTCAGAATCCAGTGGCTGAGTATCGAGCTGTTGAACAAAGTGATTTTCTGAACGAGGTTGAAGCATTGTCTCAGCTATTCGCTATCAGTGCCCAAGATCAGCAAGCCATCAACCAAGAAGCTCTTTCTTTGGCTCAGGAACAGAGGCACCTTTGCAGCCCACAACAACTGGCGCGAATGCAGTACTTTCTGGCATCGGGTGATCCGATTCTGGTAGCAGAAGCAACGGCCTGGTTCTACATTCAGTCCCAGAAAATTGATAGTTCAAAATTACGCCAAAGTGACTTTGATGATGTGTGATGAAGCTTGTGTTTGTCAAACCAGATCGCGAGGCCATGTTGAACCCCAATTTCTGTTAAAAGCTGCCTCAACTCCTGATGCTATCGTACTGAAACAATCCTGGTGAAACGCCCTCAAACCTGAGAGCGGTGTTGCTTGTAAATTCTTGGAAAGGTTGACTGAACGAATGACATTGCTGAAGTGAATAGATCAAAAAAAGCAAACCAATAGCTCAACAGAAGGAGATGATTCACGTTGCCCTTCTACTCACCCCTTAGCCATAGAGCAGGTTGCTATGCTTTTTTCACAATCCTCAAATAAACTCAACGCTCTCAGTGCAACTTCTTTTAATTCATCGGTGTTGCAATCCAGTTCATCTGCACTGTCTACAGGGGTAGCTGACCCGGTTCAACAAAATGATTTTAGGCTGAAGTCGAGTGTTTCTAGCCTCGCCAGCACAGAATTTGCGTCTTCAAGTGCTTCATCTGTAGTTTCTAATCGCGTTTTCGATCAAGTGAGTGATGTTTTGGTCGTCGATCGCGGTATTCCCAACAAGTTCAAGACTGGGATAGATGTGCTTGAGGATACTTCGTACAACAAGGTTGGACACTTACTTAATCCAACGTTGGATGACACCCTAGCAGGAGCCTTTGACATGGGCAGGCTAGATGGCAAAACCAGGACTCGACTAGACTCTATTGGCAATGGTGACAATACTGACTACACCCATTTTCGCCTGGATCAAGCGAGTGCCTTTAACCTATTTCTCAAAGGTGCAGCTGGCGACGCTTCGGTCAATTTATTAGATGCTAGTGGAACCACGATCGCTAGTTCCTATGATGGTAGATTGCTCTTGGCACAGGGGATTTCGACCACTCAAAACTTCGACACGCATGACATCGCCCTTAACCTGAGTTCATTGGCGGCTGGAGATTACTACCTCAAAGTCTCGCCATTCTGGTCTCAACACCGCGTCAGTGGAGCTATCGATCGGCTCTATCTACCCACCGCAACAACCACAGACTACGATCTCACTGTTTCTACTGAGCAGGTTAGTAACTTGCTACCCACAGAAATTGATCTAGGCAATCTGTCTGGAACTCCCCTGCTGACTGGCACTCTGGACAGTAACAACACGTCAGAGATGTATCGCGTCACGCTGGGTGCAGGCAATCTTCACATCACACTATCGGGCATGAATGCCAACGCCGACGTGCGCTTGATTAAAGACTCTAACAACGACGGGGTGGTGAGTGGAAATGAGGCGTTTGCGAGTTCTAACCAGTGGTATGGCTTTACGGATGGCATCTATAACGCTCTAAAAGGAGGCACTTATTTTATTCAGGTTAATCATGGACAGGGTTCTACTGGAGCCACCATCAACTATAATCTGGGAGTTTCTACAGGAGACTGGTACACCGATAATTTGAGTGACTTTGGCGTTGTCGCTCAGGCGCGACTGGCTGGGGTTGATGGGTGGATCGATCGTAATGAAATGATGTCCGTACTGCGAGGAACCAAAGACTATGGTGCCATTGACGCAACAGAACTGGCCGACCTAAGAACGGTGCTAAGTGGACTGGGACACGCAATGCCTGATTACGTCAGTACCTTAGCAAACAAAGTGCTTAATGGTGACTCAGCCAATACGCGAATGGGTGGCAGTAACATCGGCAATCTGTCTAATAACGATAGTTCTGAAAAAATGGAGAGACTGATCGGTAAATGGTTTTTGGGGAGCGATCGACCAGTTGCAATGTCTACGGATGGCAAAACGAACTACATTTATAAACCCGCTCAGGGTCAACTCTTTCAGAACGGCATTAGTTACACCGATGTAGACCAGAATGCTCTGGGTGATTGTTACTTCCTGGCAGGTCTGGCTGAAACTGCCCTCCGAACTCCGAATGTGCTTCAAGATATGTTCATTGCCAATGGCGATAACACCTGGACAGTTCGGCTTTTTCACGATGGTATAGCCGACTACGTGACCGTGGATAATTGGTTGCCGACTACTTCAATGAATCCATCTCTCGATTCTGCTGGCAGAGCAGTGTTTGCAGGCTGGGGTGGGGGCTGGAGCAATGATCCAACCAATGAGCTATGGGTTGCACTAGCAGAAAAAGCCTATACCCAACTCAATGAATCAGGTGTGATTGGGCAAGAAGTTGCCATCAACTCCTATCAAGCAATTAGTGGTGGGTTTGGCAAACATGCGTTATATCACATTACTGGACGTGGTGTGGTCAACGGTCATGTTAATTGGGGATTCGCGAATCAGAATGACGACATTGGAAAAATCGTCTCCGCCTGGAACGCTCACCAACTTGTGACTTTAAGCACAAATAATGATTCTGATGATGTCTATGCCAACATCGTTCCTGGTCATCAGTATGCGCTTGTTGGCTATGATGGCAATCATTTCACACTCTATAATCCCTGGGGAATCAACGGCGGGACGATCGGAGGACAGCACAAAGATGGGTTCATCATATTAAACAAAGATCAACTCATGGCAAACTTTGCAAACTGGGAAGCAACCACCGCTTGATAACCGCGACGTTATTCACTCAAGCAGAACGATAGCCCTCACTTACTTCACTCTCGATCGTTTGACCACTTTCGGGAGTTTCTATCGCGATCGCACTTCTCTCAGTTATGACAATTTATCTCGATTACAAGATGGTTTTTAGCCGTTATCTTAGCCATTAATGTATACTGCCGTCAGTTGCGATCGCGCCCGACTTAATCCACCGTTTTCTAGTGGAGGGACAGCATGACTCAAAAACCGATGTTTCAGCATAATCGAATCATGTGGGCAAGTGCGATCGGTGGAGCATTGTTAGTAGTTTACCCCACCGCTACACTGGCTCAAGTTGCGGGGGATGGCACTTTGGGCACCGAAGTGAATGGTTCAGCGATCGCTCCCTGTACTGGAGCTTGCATCATCACCAATGGGGCAACCAGAGGGAACAATCTCTTTCACAGTTTTCAGCAATTCTCCCTGCCTAACGGCGACCTTGCAGGCTTTGTCATAGATCCAACGATTCAAAATGTGATTGTGCGAGTGACGGGACAAGGCGACGCTTTTATCTCGAATATCAATGGCACGATCGCCACCAGCAACCCAGCTAATTTCTTCTTACTCAATCCCAATGGCATTCTATTTGGTTCAGGTGCCCAACTAAACATCGGCGGCTCTTTTCTGGCAACTACTGCTAACCGAATGCAGTTTCAGGATGGGACAGAGTTCAATACGACCAGTCCAACGCCCTTATTAACTATCAATACGCCGATCGGTCTACAGTTTGGCACTCCACAAGGTTCTATTCAGATACAAGGGTCTCGTCTCTTGGCAGAAGTAACCGACTCTTTTGAAGACATAAGTCTGATCGGTAACAGTGTCTCGTTAAACAACACCGAAATCCAGACAACCGGGAATGGTGGCAACATCAACATTCAGGCGAATGCATTACGACTTGAAAACGATTCTGTGTTGCGGACAACTCCCTCTGGGCAGGGGCAATCTGGTAATATCATTTTTCAAGTTGAGGGAGATGTCTCGATTCTAGATAGTCGAATTTTTAGCGAGTTAGAATTTGGGCGAACTGGCTCTGGCGGCGATATTCGCATTCAAGCGGGATCACTTTCTCTAAAATCCTACACCAGTCTTAGTGGCAGTCAAGCTTTTATCACAGCCGCTTCTTCTGGAACTGGAAACGCTGGTAATATCGTAATTCAGACAAAAGATGCCGTCTTACTGGATCAAAGTTTCATTTCTAGTAACTTGAACTTCAACGCGATCGGTCGAGGCGGCGATATCACGATTGACGCTGGATCTGTCTCTTTAACAACAGGTGCCTTCGTTAATAACAACACGTTTGGTACCGGAGATAGTGGAAATATCACGGTAAGATCAAAGGAAAGTATCACTCTAGCAAATAGCAGCAGTATCTTAAGTGGAACTGAGGGACTAGCCAACGGCGGTTCGTTTCAAGATGCAATCGGAAATGGCGGTAACATTATAATTACATCAAGTTCACTCTCTCTACTCAGTGGGTCTGAGGTTTCTTCTACTTCCTTTGGGAAAGGAGATGGCGGTAATATTACAGTTCAAAGCCAATCTGTCGCGATCGATGGAATTGATCAAGCCGGATTTGTTAGCGGTTTGTTGAGTAGTGTAGCACCCGGAGCAGTTGGAAAAAGCGGCAATATTACAGTCTCTACTGATTCGTTATCTATCACAAACGGGGGCGCGATTTCCGCCAGTCTGGGGGGAGAAGGGAAACCCGGAAACATCACGGTCAATGCTCCGAATGAGATTTCTATCGATGGGTTTGGTCTTTACAGGTTCAACCAGAATCTTGTTGCAACTAGAAGCGGTATCTTCACGCTGATTGATAGAGCCGGAAAAGTAGTGGATACATCTGGGGAAGTCCGAAGTGGAGGAATTGTAATTAATACAGGTTCGCTGCGACTGGCAAACAATGGAGCCTTGATTAGCAGTACGTTTGGAGACGGTGATGCAGGTGACATCACGATCGATGCACTGAATCAAGTGAGCCTTGCTGGAGGAAGCTTTTCTAATGGAAATGTCTCTAGTGGTGTCGATCAAGCAGCGAAAGGACGGGGTGGCAATATTCGGATTACCACAGGGTCACTCCTGGCAACCGATCGCGCTGAATTAAATGCGGGAACCGAAGGACAGGGGAATGCTGGAAACATTATAATTGATGCTCGTGATTTAGTTTCCTTTGACAATAGCAGTGGTGCCTTTAGCACGGTGAAGGAAACAGCCAGGGGAAATAGCGGTGATATTCAAGTCACTGCAAGAGCGCTCTCATTGACAAACGGCGGTGAGCTTTCTGCTAGTACGTTCGGACAAGGGAAAGCAGGCAATATTTCCATTCATGCCCGTGACGAAATTGTGTTGGACGGCGTTGGAGACGATGGATTCTCAAGCGGCTTGTTCACAATTACAGAACGAGGAGCCACAGGTTCGGCAGGCAATATTACTACCAACTCTAGAGTATTCCAGGTTGAAAATGGAGCAACGGTCAATGCTCGAACTAATAGCGCCAGTGACGGGGGAAGCATCACGATTAAGGCTGACAGGTTTGAAGCATTGAAGGGTGGACAAGTGATTACGACAACCCGAAGTAATGGACGAGCAGGCGATATCAACTTATACATTGCAGGCCAGACCGTTTTAGCGGGTCGTGACTCTACTTATGGCGATCGCCTGACTCAATTTGGCAGAGATGTGATTGATACCGAAGGATCAGCAAGTGGACTCTTTGCCAGTACAGCTTCAGGCTCTTCAGGAGACGGTGGTAGTATCTTCATCGATCCGAGAACCTTAGCAATTCGAGACGGAGCCAGAATCTCAGTTGATAGCCAGGGTAGTGGGACAGGCGGCAACATTCAAATTCAGACAGAAACATTAACACTGGACAATCAAGGAATCATTTCAGCCCAGACCGCCAGTAACCAGGGCGGAAATATCGCTTTGAACGCGCAGGACTTACTGCTATTCCGTCGAGGTAGTCAGATCTCAACCACTGCTGGAACTGCCCAATCTAGCGGAGATGGCGGCAACATTACCATCGATTCTAAATTCATTGTGTCTGTACTTTCTGAGAACAGCGATATTACAGCCAATGCTTTTACTGGAAAGGGGGGTCGAGTTGACATCACAGCCCAAAGCATTTTTGGCATTCAACCCCGATCGTTTCTAACGCCCCTGAGCAATATTACGGCCAGTTCCCAGTTTGGGATTAGTGGCGTGGTGACGATCGCGACGCTCAACACAGACCCTAGCCGAGGATTAGTTGCTCTCCCAATTAATTTAGTTGACCCCGCTAGTCAAATTGCTCAAGGCTGTCGTAGTAGTGGAGCAACTGGAAGGTTTGTTGTCAGCGGACGCGGCGGATTGCCCTCGACCCCCAACGATGCGCTAGATAGCAGTGACCTCTGGGAAGATTCGCGGGTGACGGCCCAGACTACAGAAACAGTTGCCAACTTGCCTTCTTCAGCAAAAATTGTGGAGGCTACGAGTTGGGTAAAAGATGCAACGGGTGCGATCGTTCTGGTCACCCAACCGCCTGATAGCCCTGGTTATTTAGTCTCTCAACCTGCACCCACTCATTGCTATGTTCCCTAGACATTCGCACCAGAAAAAAATAGATCGCTTTAGTAGAATGGCGCAGTACTTCGCTTTGATGATTACTGTGTTGCTTTGTCTAGTGATCACCCCTCAACTGATAGCACAACCTGTGACAGCCCCCCAACTAGTGCAACAGGGCAGGCAGTTGTATGAAAGGGGACAGTTTGAACAAGCGCTGAAAAGCTGGCAGCGAGCCACCGAAGCCTATGGTAAAGATACGATCGGAGTGACGGGTAGTTTGATCGACCAGGCGCAAGCGTGGTCAGCGATGGGACACCAGCGACAAGCCTGCAAAACATTGGTACAGGCATTACAGCCAGGAAGTAGCGCTACTGCACTCTGTGATGCTGTTCGGACGGGAGCCTCAACGATTCAGTCTACTGTGATGCCAGTGGAGTTGAGAGCGATCGGGCTGCGAAATTTGGGCAAAGTCTTACGTCTGATTGGTAATTTAGAAGCTTCCCAACAGGTGCTATTACAAAGTCTAGAACTGTCTTCTCCAAAAGATCGAGGGACTGTTTTACTACGATTGGGCAATACGGCTCAGGATCTAGGCAGCCGGGATCGCGATCGCAGAGACAACATTATTCTGACTGCCACTTCTGGAACAGCTTGTCTGATGTCAAATTCGGCATCTGATGCCATGTCTTACTACAAGCAAGCACTGGACTGTTATCAAGCGGCTGACTCTGCCCAGCAATCGATTACTTCTGTTCAAGCACCGTTGAATCATTTAAGTTTATTACTGGAGATTGAACAATGGCTGCGACGCAACGATCGCTTAACTGACGCAAATTCCTGGCTCACTCAACTGCAACCACAAATCGTTGAATTGATTGAGAAACTCCCTGCTCAGATCGATCGCTTGCCCAATACTCATGAAACTTTTTTTGCTCAAATCAACTTTGCTCGGAGCCTGACCCAGTTCTATCGACTGCAAAATCTGGAATCCACTCATCCCAAATGGCAACAGATTCAACAACGATTGCAAGAGGTCGCCACGCAAGCCAGAGCAATGGGAAATCAGCGGGCTGAAGGGTATGCGATCGCAAATCTAGGCTGGTTTTATGAACAAATTGGACAGTTGCCAGCCGCACTCGCACAAACTGAACAGGCACTGAAATTAGTACAGAGCCTGCAAGCACCTGACATTAACTATCAATGGGAGTGGCAACGGGGACGGATCTTAGCTAGACAGAACAGCGATCGGGCGATTCAAGCCTATGAGTCCGCAGTTCAAGCCCTTCAACTAACTCGTGGGGATTTGATTGCAGTCAATCCGGATGCCCAGTTCTCTTTGCGGGATACTGTTGAGCCAATCTATCGAGAATATATTAGTTTACTGTTACCTGTTGGCAAAAATCCGGTTCAAGAAAACCTTGAAAAATCTCTGCGGTTAATTGATTCCCTGCAACTAACAGAACTAGAAAACTTCTTTCGCTGCAACTTACTACAAGCCAGACAAGTTCGGGTTGATCAGGCAGAAGATCCGACTGCGGCGGTGATTCACACCATTATTTTGGGCGATCGCATTGAGATCATTCTCAAGCTACCCCAGCAAACTAAGTTAACTCGTCAAACATCATTAGTCAAGCGCAGTGAACTAGAGCAACAGCTTGCCTGGTTTCGAGAACAGTTGAAAGATCGCTCATCCGGCGCAGATGTTCAAAAAACGGCTCAACTAGTTTACGGGTGGCTGCTGCGACCGCTAGAACCCTCCTTAGAAGCAAGCAAGATTAAAACTCTGGTGTTTGTGTTAGATGGGAGTCTACGAGGCATTCCAATGGCGGCTCTCTATGATGGTCAACGCTACCTGATTGAGAAGTACGCTGTCGCTATTACCCCAGGGTTACAGCTACTCGGTGCAAAACGTAGTCACGCTCAATCGACTAGAAGCGTTTTGATTGCTGGGTTGACGACCGGAAGTACCATTACAGTGGGCGATCGCTCCATTCGCTTTTCTCCACTCGCAAATGTGTTACGGGAAGTGCAGCAGATCAGAGCGCTTTTACCTCAGTCCCAAGTCTTGCTAGATAGTCAGTTTACAACAGAGAAATTTCGCAATCAGGTGAGTTCGTCCTCTTATGCGATCGTGCATGTGGCGACTCATGGCCGATTTAGTTCTAACCCAGATGAAACCTTTATTCTCACTGCCTCCGCACAGCCTGTCGATGTGAATGAGTTGCAGACAATTCTCCAAAATCGCAGTCAAGCTCAATCTGCCCCAGTAGAGCTACTTGTCTTCAGCGCTTGTGAAACAGCAGTCGGTGACAAACGAGCCGCATTAGGACTTGCCGGAGTTGCAATCAGAGCGGGAGCATTCAGCACGTTAGCCTCTCTCTGGGCGGTGGATGATGCGTCTACTTCGTCGCTGATGGGCCAGTTTTATCGAGCATTCAGTCAGGGCAATCAGATCAGTAAGGCTGACGCTCTGAGACGGGCGCAGTTAAGCTTACTGTATGGCAAAGAAATTGCTCCAACTGCTGACTTACCAAAAAGCATTACAGAAGACAATGCTGAAACCGATGCAGACTTTTCTCACCCCTACTTTTGGACACCCTTTGTCCTGGTTGGCGACTGGTTATAGACGATTGTTTTCGATTCACTATAGCAGTCCTAAATCAGTTGTAAGAATCTTCAAAGGCGTATCTGCTGATGCCGGGTTGTCTGCAAACAAATAATCATTAATCTCTGTTAGGTCAACGACAGCTTGGGATGAGAGGAAGTAGTCACTCATCTACGCTTGAACTTGCTTGCATACCTGATTCTTCTGCCGCAGTTGCTCAATCACTGCCCTTCCATCTAACCGCTCTCCCTGATCGAGTTGCTCGACCCCTATCGAAACTTCTCGGCACAGTTCCTCAAACCGCCCTTTATAGATACGATCACGTTCCTCCAGCAGCCAAATTCCTGCCTGAATCACGTCAGCAGCAGACCCATATTTCCCACTCTCCACCTGGCTGTGAATGAACCGTTCAATCTCTGGAGTGAGTGATACGTCCATCTTAACGACCTCTTTTCTGAGTGATTCTATTCTAATAGAAAGTTGGTCAGTGAGCCATCAAAGTATTAACAAACTATGTCCAAGCTGTTGTCTTTTGAGGGAGAATGCTACCTATCCGTACAGCATGGAAGAACGGGTTTAGAAGCAACTACCTCCAATTGTTCAGATCGCAGTAAGTCAACCCAAACGATCGCCGATCGCTCATTCTGCTTTCGATGAGAAGCTAGTAGCGTTAGGGCATCTGACCAGAATCCTGATTTTACATAAAGGGCGGCAGCTTGCTCGATCGTTGTGGCTTGTTTGAGCTGCGTAATCACCGTTGTAGAAGGCTCAACATACCGCACCCAACCGTCAACTGTGAGTTTCTTTTGCTCTCCAGAAACATCACAAATCACTGAAAAGTACCAGTGATAGGACTGATTAACCTTGAGAGGTTGGGACGATCGCACACTCACAATTCCAGGCTGATTGGGCAATTGAAGGCGAAGTGGCTCGATCGATCGTTGTTCTTGATCATCTCGTAAGATAAATTCTGCGGTGAGGAGCGAAGGGTCTTGAAAGGGCACATAAAACCAGAAGGTAGGCTGAGAAGCGGCGGTAGACATTTCACCCTTAGCTGTCACTAATGCAACCAGCGCTTCTTTGTTGAATGCTTGAGTTGTCTGTGTATTAGTCTGTGTGATAGTTGTGCAAATTCCCCGATCGCCCGCCGATCGCCTGGGCCTTCTCGATTTTGCAACCGCACCATTTGCAAAGAAGCTAATTAAAATTGCAGCAATGACAAGTATTCTAAACTGAGGAATTCGCATAAGGTTTAGGGGTTACGTAAACAATGAACTTCAATCGGAACGATGGAGTTTTCGCACAATTTTGGTAAAGTAGCGGGTAATTAACAGTGTTGTGAGGAGCGCGATCGCCGTTGGAATAAAAGGAATCCAAATCAGTTGAGTAAATCCATAGAAACAACTTAATAGCAGGATAGACAGTGCGCCAATCTGCGCCAAAATGACTCTACGACGTGATCGTATCCAGACAAGACTCCCGCCTAACATTGCCCATCCTACAATCCATCCTATCTCTTTCTGATTTGACCAAACGGACATAAAAGCGCGATCGCCACTTGCTGCATTCAACAATTGACTGATAATGTGAGCATGAATCTGAATGCCAAACATCTCTCCCACAGCCGTCGGGTGATGATCCTTGGTCTGACCAACATAGCCGATTAGCACAATGCGATCGCGCAAGAATTGAGACTGAGGTTGATCTAGTACTTTACTCAAGGAAACCTCCTCTGCAACTTGATGAGAAGGTCGATAATGAATCAACACTTGTTGACTACTCGGATCAATTTCATCTGATTGTTGATATCCCCCAAAGGGCTGCTTCATGGATGGAACAGTGGTAGAACTAAGTTGTGGCGTTTGCATCACTGGTTTCGCTTCAGCAGACAGGTAATGACGAGCAACTTGCCATCCAAATGCCTTGTTTGTTGGACAGTCTATTGCTTTTGTTTCAGTTGCTAACGTGTACCGTCGCACAACTCCGTCAATATCGACTAGCAGCGTATCAGAAAAGCCTAAGTAGACTGATGGAACTCCAGACGGTTGAGGAATCGCCGGATAGCTGCCAGGTTCTCCCACGTCACAAATGGTCACGATACGATCGCTCTGCCGCAGAAGTTTGAGCAGATTTTCATGCCCTGGCTCTACTGGAATATCTCGATAAATATCTAGACCAATCACACGAGGTTGATACTGCTTTAGCGTAGTTAATAAGCGCTGAATGGTTTGATCCGTCAACGGTTTACCAAAGCGCTGAATGTCCTGATCTGTCACTGTAACCAGTAGAATTCTTCGATCTAGCTCTGCTTTGGGCTGTTGCTGCATGAGTCGATCGTAAGCCCACAGTTCTGAAGCTTGTAGCCAACCGAGCGATCGTGCCCCGATTACCAACCCAGTCACTACCAAACTTGTGAGCAAAGGAATCAAGGCTAACCATCGGTTGCTGATGCGTTGTGCAGGTGGAAGTAAAGATGGCTGTGCCCGTTGCGCTTCTTTTAATTCTCGCCACGTCAAAGGGATCTCAGTAGGATTTTGATAGATTGCAGGAAGCCAACTAGCACAGGGAAACTCGTCTTCTAGTCCTTGTAGTCGTTCTCGTGCCTGCCGGGTTGCCAAGTAGAGAGGTTCCCCCCCTGCAAACGCGCTCAAAAACTGTGTCAAAAACGCCTGGGCAACTTGATCGGGAACAGGTTCCCGCATGACAATCAGTTGCGGTAGTTGCAGTTGTTCTAGCTCATACGCCAGACCCAACCCATCACAGGAATTAAAGATCGCAAGCTGTAAGCCCTGTGCGATCGCTCGTTTCAATCCGTACTTCAATTCTGCGATCGTCAGGCTGTCAGTGGGATTGATATGAATGCGTCCTTGATGGTCTTCTGTTTGGCTATGTCCGGCGAAAAAGAGAATATCCCATGCCTGATCCCACAGATGATTGTTGATTTGTCGGCGAGAAGGTTCTACTAGAAACAACACTTCGGCATCCAGTAAGGTTTCTAGTTGCTGGCGATCGCTTTCCGTATCAATGCCTCGACGATCGCCCAAAATTGCCAACACTTTCACTGCACCCGTCGCATTTTTTCTAGCTGTAATGAGCGGTGGACTACTAAACGCGAGTTCTGCTTGAGTGTATCGCTCAATAAAGTCCCAACACTGCCAGGGGAGATGATGGAGCCGACGATCGTTGGTTCGCAACAGCACGCGCACCGTTTCGTTTAGGTGAATAGCTTCTCTCAGACGACACTCAACCTCATGGAACAATGGCGAGTCTAACCACGCTTTGAAAACAGTTTGAAGCTCTCTGGCTGCCTGACGACAAGCTTCTTTTTGGCTCAGTGCCCCGGCTTGAACGGTAATGCGCTGTAGACTAATGCGAGTTGTTTTGGCGCTCTGATGATAGTGGTGTTGCCAGGTACTTAAGCAAGTTGCGAGTTCTGGGATGGCTGGCAGTGCGGCGATCGCTTCCGTAAAAGAAAGGCTTCCCTCTTCTCCAATCTCCAACGTGACCTGAAATCCTTGTTCCAAGTCCCCCTCTAATCGAAGTACAACTCGTTTACCCATCTTACTATCCTGAGTCATTGCCAGCCGAAATTAGATCTCAAACGCTTCAACAATGCGTCTACTTCCTGACGTGATCTCGATGCTAAACCGCTCTCTCAACTGACCGCTAAATTGCAGTTGAATGGTTTCAGTGATTGCAGCACTTGCTTGTCCAATCTCAGTTTCCTGACCATCTAACAGTCTGACCAGAATCTTGTTGAGAAAGGTGTTTTCTCGCATTGGACAAAGCTGAATTCCGATGTTAATTTCAGTATCACTCACGGCGGTTAGCCCAACTAACAGCGCGATCTGCTCGCCTCCAGCTTGAGAACTAAATTCTAATACCTTGACTCGATTGATTTCATACAGTTGATCAGATGCAGAGCTACTTCTCCAAGCGGTGGCTAGTGGCTGAGGAGGAAAAATTTCATCCATCGATCGCCACGCTTGATTCCACTGCCCTCGTAACCAGTCGCTCAACCGTACTCCTGACTGCTCTCCTCGACGCTGCTGATAAAGTGTTTGTCGCCATCCCTGCTCCATCACTGCACCCCACAAGCTAAAAGGAATAGCCAATCGCGGAAATATAATAGAACGATCGCCCAATCGCTCAAGTAAGTTTTGCGCCTGAGTGGTCGGAAGCGCTGGCAGCGGAACAATCGCCGCACGAGTTTGCTCTGTTAGACAAAACTGCACTGTCACCCAAAAGGTATTCAGATCCTGGGTCAACTGCTCTGCTTTCAGACAGTAAGTTCGATCGATTGGGTCATAAGTCCCGATCGACTTCAAGGCTTGATGTGTCGTGTAGCTCCAGACTCTAATCCAACGGCTTTCTAACTGAACTTGCACGGCAAGGTAGTAGTCACCCGCCCAACTAGGAAGGTCTACCCACTCTTGAGGCACCTCTAACTCGCCATCGTCTACTGCTTCACTCGGCATCAAGATCAGTCGAGTCGAGCCAATTAACACTGCGGCTCCTGTTGCAAATTCCCAGAAGGTTGGCAACTGTTCTACATTCGTCCAGACCTGAGCTTTTGGGACAGTCTCTTGAACACGGGTGAGAATAGCCTGGAGACACAGTGCATTGAGATAAGCGGTGTGTTGACGATCGGGTGTAGTACAATGCTGACTTTGCCGAGTGGCCTCTGCTTCAATCGACGGGGTGATCTCAAGCCACCATTCTCTGGGATCTGCAAATGTGAATGTCATACGCACTCCTGACCTGCTGTTTCTGTGCCCACAGAAGAAGATAACTCGCCATAGTACACTGTGAGCCATTCTTCCAAAGCAGCACTCATCTCCTTGATTAGGTTGGCAGTTGGAGGTTTATTCAGCGTCTGCTGGCTCCACTGTACCAGTGACACTAGAAGGGACTCTCTGGCTTTGGTCAATCGTCGAGAAACTGTCGCCTGACTCGTCAATCCCTGTTGCGCCATCTGAGGTTGAGAGAGTTGCTGTCTGTAGTACATCTCTAGTAGCTGTTGAGATTGGGAATCGAGTTGAGTAATTGCCCCTACCATTGCTGTATGAAGCTGCGATCGCTGAACTTGCCGTTCCTGTTGCTCCTCCTGGTCAATGATTTCAACGAGTAGCGACTCATGCAGAGAGGCTCGAATCTCGTCTTGCATTTCCCCCATTTCCGCCCCAGCGGGAGGAACGTTTAGCGATGAGATTGCAGGATAAAGATACTTCCGAACCGAGACTGCACAGTGGTTGAGCCATTGCTCGATCGCGGCTGGAGAAATCGAGGCTCCGGGTGTCGCTAGTTGTGCATAGCGCTCCGTGTTGTAGAGCGTTGCGATCGCAGCCCAAAGTGCATCATCCGTCGCAGGAAGCGCCTTGTTTCCTGACTGAGGCTGAACATATCGCACATTAAAACAGTGCCACGCAAGTCGATATTGAGCGATCGCGTCTGAAGTGAGTCCGGTTTGAGTTAATGCTTCAATCAAGCGGCGTTTACTAACCTTGCGAAGCAGCCCCCAGTTTGTGCAAAGATCAACTTCCCGATGTTTCCGCAAACTATCTTTTAACAGCGTTGAAAAGACCAGATTTGCAAACGTGCGTAAAGTCGCTCCTCGATCGGGCTGATAGGTGTTGAGAACACTCTCGACCTGAGCGATCGCAATCTGAAAATAATCTGCCAGACTAGACTGCGCCGTTGCAACTTTGCGAACCATTCGCTGTGCTGCCCAATAACAAGGTTCTTGCAAGTAGGCAGACAGATGGCTTAACTCCTGGCTTCTAACCCCTGGCTTCTGATTTCTGGTTTGCCAAAGCCGATACCAATAGAGCGCCCAAAACTGCTCTGATAAAGCTGTCCCAGCTTTTGATGTAGAGTTGCTTGAAGATACTTGTTCCAGGCACTGTTGACAGTCTCGGCGCAATCTAGCATCCACAAGCCATCTACTGAAGCGATCTGCCTCAAATTGAATGAACGTCGAAAACAATTCTGTAATTTCCTGACGAGGATGCATAGTGTTTGGGTAGCCTTCATTCGATGAATTGCGGCTTGCACCTCAACTGATCGCACGATCGTTTAGAGACAACAGGGATTGGAACGTTTGCTCCTAATTTAAGCAACAGGCTCACAACCTGATTTCGCGATCGATTGTACCTCACAAGGCTTGACATTGTTTTCAGCTTTAGCAAATCGCTACATCCGCAAAATACCGCTCCACCCACAACGGGAATGCGATTGTTTAGGGAGCATCCCAATTATGCCTCAGAGTTTCTTCGCCCTTATTCCCAACCGCTAAGGAATGAAAATTAGACTTTTAGGGTAACTACTCAGACTCTACAATTAGTTTCTCATAGCGATACCTGTAGCAATTAACAATTTCAAGCGATTAAAGAAAAAACTTGGATTCTCATTGACTTGCTATTTTCCTGGATTTATCGAGGGCAGGTTCCCGCAAAAGACTGTGTGCGCAGACGGGCCATCAAGACGATCGTATTTATCCTGAATGGGCAGCGATACGATCGTCAGGAGTATTTGAGCGATGAGATGATTCCCTGCAAAACTTTCTCCAATTTGAAACTGACGACTGAGCAGATTATTCAATGCCGATCAAATCTAGCGTGAACCGCTGTTCTCACGGAAGTTGTCGTTAGCGCTTGGGCGAAATTTTAAGCTTCTGCGCCCTGCTGCTCCGCCAGAATCTTTTTTCCTTCTCGAATGCAGCGAGAAATCCTTCTGCGAACTTCCTCACTCATGGCGGTTTGATTTTTCGTACACCATGCCTCAAAAGCCTCTTTGTCCCCAACCTCGATCGGGACTTCAATCTTGACGGTTTTTAGCTTTGGCTTTGCCATAAGACAATGATCAACCCCTAGAAGTAAACATATAAAAGGATTTTTCTGATTTGGGTCAGGACGTGGATCATGAGGCGGAAGAGATAGAAATCACTGTTTGCAGATGGTTTAGCGAATCTAAAGGTGATTGGCACACAGAAAAGTGTTTTTTATAAAGGCTCATGACTTCAATCCTGACAAGGCTTTGGGCTTCTTAGGAGTCTACTCGATCATTCAAACTTTGTGGAAGAAGAATTTTCAAACCGTGACTCTTTTTTTGAAACTTCTAAAATTTCCCCTTGACCAAATCTGCTTCGGCGAAATTTCAGGCTGCGATACTTTTGGAGCGATCGCACGACTCGATCGGTTGAAAGCGCTCCTTTGCAAGCAAATCTAAAGCACCTTTGGCACTTCTACAAGACAGAGCGGGGGTTGCAGGACTTCGGACACCGTTCAGTCCCGCGTTGTGTTTTGCCTGTCCCAATTCTCAACCGGATGAATGCCTCACAATCTGCGAATTCTGGAGAACGTGAATGAGAACGACCCGATGAATTTCGGCAAGCATTTCAGGGTTTTCTTCAGCCACTTCAGTCCAGTTCTGAATGTCGCACAAAGCCGTTTGGGTCAGCCCAGGGTCACTTGTCGAAGCGGGCACTTTTTTTGGATCACCCGTTGCGGCTTCACTCTCAAATTGGGCAGGTGATCCAGTTCCCGGCTCTTCTGCTGAAGGGTGTTGTTGAATCTGCTGCCGCTTCATCTGTCGCCGCTGTAGAATTGCCCAGACTTGTTGCCAGTGAACGCTATCCAAACAATAAACCCTGAGCTTCTCCCCTTCATAGCCTGGATGCGATCGCGACCATCGCAGGGTTAGTTTGATCCCTAGCTGTGATAGAAGCTGATGAATAATCTGGGTATCGCTCATGTCATGAGTAATCGTGTAGTGGAGCGCTACTTTAATGGGCTGGGTGAGTTCGCGGGCGCGGTCGGCGTAGGGTTTCAAGTCATATTGGCACCAGTGCCAGCCAGCACGAAGCTTGGCAATCAGTTCATCAAGGCCGATTTGCGTGCGGAGCCAGCGGCGCAGCTCTGAACCGGAGATATCCCAGGGGCAATATCCCTGGTTCCAGGTAGCTTGTTTTTCTAAGGCTCTGGCGGCGCGATCAAGGGCAACATTGGGAAAGAGCTGCCCTTCCAGGTTGAGCAGTTCGCCGCGTTGTCTCCCTCCGTTATCCCATCGCACATCTTCCAGCGTGAGACGGTTCAGGCAGTAAAACTCCTTAAAGTAAAACTTGGCGATCGCTAACGAGGCTTCTCGCCCCAACCCTTCCTGCTGTTCCAGCGCAAGAAGTTCTGTGAACGTTAACTCTTGAGCGCTCACTAAAGCAATTGCATCCATTTCCTGCTGTTCCTGACGAGCGACCATCAGCAATGATTTTAGGGTGGGGTTGGTCTTGTGGTCTTCGACCCTGACCTGGTTGCCTTCAAACATGAGCCGAACGAGAAGAGCCTCTCGCAGGTTATACATCGCAAAGTTTTGCTCGGCGGCAATGTGACAAAACAAGCCGAGGTGCGGATTGCTCTGCCAGTCATAGTAGTTCATTTCTCCGGCAATCTCTTCTTTTAAGTTAGAGCGAATTAGTTGAATCGTGGCGGTTGTTCGCTGTCGGAGATGATCCTTTAATTCCAAAGCACTGGTCGAGTGACTGACCTTCGAGAAGTTGCTGCCCCGTTTGGCACACCAGACGACTCGTTCGACGGGTTCGCGCCCTCTCCCCAATGCCTGCGTCATGTCTGCATCAGTGCTGGAAGCTCCCGTAAAAATGCCGTAGACCTTGGCGATCGTTCCGGGTGTTTCGAGGCTGACTCCGGTGGCAACCGAGGGAGAACAGATAATCAGATCGTATGCATTTCGTTGCAGCACTTCATCGGGGGCTTGAATAAACGCTCGTTCGCATTCCCCGCCGCTGGTTTCAGAATTAATCAACAGCACGCGCTTTTCAGGAGCATTTTTAGCAATGAGGTGGGCGATCGCCTTACTTGTTCCTTTGCTATCGGTGGCAATAAACAGAACCTGACCGGGTGCCAACGTTTGAATCTCGGTGAGCAGGGTTTCAGTTACGATCGTGCGATCCGGGGATTGAATGAACCTTACTGGGTAACCCGCAGCTTGATAAGCGTTTCGGATTAAGAAGATCGGGGTTTCGTCTCCCCGCAGCTCCTTGAGGTAATGCAGAGTTGCGTTGTCCAGATCGGCATCGGCAACAATCACGCGCCGGGCAACCCGAATCAGTTCGCGCAACTGAGATAGCAGCACCGGACGCTTACCGTCACGGGCACAGGTCGGGCTGGTTAGTAGATGTCGAATCACCTGCACGACTTCATCCAGGATCAAGTCACAGCCACTAAACTTGCCGGGGTCAATACTGAGTAGAGAGTCTACACATAGCCCAACGCGAACGGTATATCCCGACCCATTAATAAACGCTCCATTGACTTTATCGAGATCTCCTCTGTAGTCCAGCCCCAGTCGAGCGGAAAGGTTTCGCATCAACGCGATCCGGTGCCCTCCCGCTAATGCCTTTTCAGAATCCTTGACCAGAGCCTGAATTTGCTTGGTTTTCCCGGTTCCCTTTGCACTCTCGATCGCTAGAATGCTCCGTGATAGGTCGGCGATCGCCAATGTGGACAGGTCAGCGGTCGTCACCTGAACGGCGGCCGGATAGGTCAGCCGCTTTTCCAGACGCTGCCAGATCATCCAGTGTTGTAGTGAGAGTGCCTGATCATAAGCGATCTGCCACGCCGCCACGCCGCTTTGAACTATTAAATCGTCCACGCCCTTCCCCTGCTGGGCTTTCCAAATTGCGACGCTAACAGGACATCCGGCTTGATTGAGCAGCTTCCCCAACCGGCCTAGTACGATCGCCACGCGCTGTTGAGTGGTGCCCTTTTCATCCTGATCAAAGGCCAGAATAAATTGCCGACCGCTGGTTGCAAATCTTGCTGCATCCGGAATCAGCCGTCGAGCGTCGTCAAGTCGCTTTTGATACCCTCCGTTCATGCCATAAAAAGCCAGAGGAACAAATCCTTGGCTGAGGAGGGCAAGGGCCTTCTTGCCGCCTTCGGTAGGCACCATTGGAATTTCGGGATGGGTCTCTAGCCAATCCCAGAAAGACCCAAAACTCGGTACGTCTACTTCATACCGACGGCTGATTAACTGCCGGATTTCTTCTGGTACGGCAGGTAGATAAGCCCGCGCCCCGTTGTCGATCGGCATTTCGTATTTCTGAATTTTGCCTTTAGGATCGTGAATTAAATAAGGTGTAATTCTACTATCTGTATCTGTAAGATAGAGAGATCGATGAATCACGAGTGAAATGATGCAATCCTACCCTGCCCCAATAGAAGCCCAGATGAAACGATACTATCAATCGTTGTCGGAGAAGGAGAGCTTCGCTGCACGGAACGTGTTCGTCGTCGCTATGCAGCCATTGAAGCTGTGAAATTAGGATATGGAGGGCAGGTATACATCCGACGACTGTTCGGATGTCATCGCGAAACCCTGGCGTTGGGACTTGCGGAACTGGAAGACGCAACCGCACTGGAACAGGAGAGGATTCGCCAAAGTGGAGGAGGACGCAAATCAGCGTTTGAGACGATTGCTGGATGAGACGAAGCATTTTGGCGAGTGTTAGAGCGGCATACAGCGGGTTCACCGATGGATGAAACGGTGAAATGGACTAATCTCAAGCGGCACGAGATTGCTGCCCTGCTGAAAGAGGAGGGCATTGAGGTGAGCGTGACGGTGGTAGACCAGTTGTTAGAGAAACACAACTTTCGCAAACGCAGAGCGCTCAAGCAGTTGGCAACTGGAGGAAGTGACCATCGCAACGAGCAATTTGAGACGATTGAGCGACTCAAGCAAACCTATCAAGCCTGTGGCAATCCGGTTATGAGTATGGACACAAAAAAAGAGAACTGATTGGTCAGTTGTACCGAGATGGAGAACTCTACACTCAAGAGCCGATTGAGGTGTTTGACCATGATTGGGCAACGCTTGCAACTGGGGTGGCGATTCCCCACGGGCTATATGACATGAACGATAATGTCGGCTACATCCAGATTGGTACGAGCCATGATACTAGCGAGTTTGCCTGCGACTCGATTCGCGATTGGTGGAACACCTATGGCAAAGCTCGCTATCCCCTGGCAGACTCGATTCTACTGTTATGTGACGGGGGAGGCAGCAATCGCTCACGCTATTACATCTTCAAGCAGGACTTACAAGCGTTGGTCAACGAGTTAGGCATCGAAATTCGTATCGCTCACTATCCCCCTTATACGTCCAAGTACAATCCCATTGAACATCGTTTATTTCCTCATGTCTCTCGCGTGTGTCAAGGGGTGATCTTTCAATGGTTCGGACAAAATCAAGCAGCGATCATGCCGTAAGAGCGTAGGGTCTGGTCGTTGGGATGGGATTTAATCTG
>NZ_JBJPHT010000077.1:0-21328 GCF_052939475.1 Phormidesmis sp. 146-20 | reverse complement strand
TTAGGAGACACCTTCCTGACTCGGTTTCGTTTAGCTTTGAGTTGCAATGCTCATCAGTTAGGCGATACCAAGTCACCGTTACCTTGGATTTGCAAGACCGTTTGATTTTTGTACCCTCTGGCATTCTCTCGGATGTCAGGAATTGTATTGACGAATTCGTTGAACAGTTGAGTGAAGTTGCCTCAAATCAATTAGCCTATCTCAAATGGGATGGCACAAGCGATTTGACCACTGAATATCAAGTGATTCGCGTGTTAGCGGGCTATCAAATTCAACGGTCTTTAATGAAGTTCGATATTGTCATGGGGGCTGGTTCACTCATACATTTGGAGGAATTGCACAACAAAAAGACAATTCAACTGTAGGAGATTAGGGAGTTATGTCCACTTGGTCACGGCTCCCTTTAACGTCAGTTCGATGCAATCTTTCGCTACGGTTGATTAATCCGGGCAGCCCCCTAAATCCCCCACGAGTAGGGGACTTTGAAGCAGCATTCTTCTCTTAAAGTTCCCCAAAATTGGGGGGTTGGGGGGCAGAGGCTGTGAACAACGAAGCGAAAAACTCTCATCGAATTCACGTCCCTTTACTTCACCTTGAGATCGAAAATTCAATGTCTAAAATTCCCCCAGAACTGGCAGCTTGGGGGGCAGAAGCGCAAAACATCGCAGCGAAAAAACATTGTCGGACTAACGTTAATTCAGACTTGTTATCGCTGAATCTTTTTCACCTTACCTTCAGTGACCAGCGCTTGATAGATCAAAGCAGCCGCATCCGCACGGGTCGCCCCCCGATCGGGAGTCAATTTATTTCCATCCGGGTAGTCCACCACCAGACCCGACTCAACCGCCGCCGCCACTTTGCTGACTGCCCACTTTGGCACCTCTTGAGCATCTTGATACCTACTGAGAACCTGCACCGGGTCAGACTTGGGTTTGAGATTTAGCCCCGTCACCAGCGCCACCTGTAGCTGTGAGAGCGGAATCGGCTGATCAGGACGAAAAATGCCCCCCGGATAGCCATTCATAAAGCCTGTTTGAATCGACTCGTCGATCGCGCCCTTCGCCCAATAGTCCGCAGGCAAATCTTGAAAGGCTAAAGGCTGCTCCGATTTGGCTCTCTCAAACGCCTTACTGACAATTCCTGCAAATTCTGCCCGTGTCACTGGCTTGTCAGGCTGAAACGTGCCATCAGGAAAGCCTTGCAAAATGCCACGCTGAGTCAGTTCTGCAATATAAGGATTCGCCCAATAAGTCGCTGGCACATCCGAAAACCCCGTCACGCGAGGCGGTGGGGGAGACGCAGGCACCGGAGATGCAGGAGTCACAGCAGAACCAGTCTGAGGAATCGGGACAGGCGCGATCGTAAAGTTTTGATTGGGAGGATCAACCGTGGGCACACCAGGCATCGGACTCGCAGGCGCAACCACAGACGGCTGAATTCCCTCGCGCTCTACGGGAGACGCTGCCACACTGGGAACCGGACTCGCAACAGGAGCAGGACTGCTGAGGAGAGAAGATAGATCAAAGCCTGAATCAGGTTGACCGATCGCCCAGAAAAAAATCGCCCCAATGCTACCAAAGGCAACCAGAATGGCAATCAATTCGTCAGGTTCGAGTCTTCTACGAGAGGGGGGCGGTTCTGGGGAAGAAGTCATTTTGTTACACGGGGGATAAAAATTTCTTATCCCAAATCCTAAAGCAAATTGCTCGATAGGGATAGTCTTTTAGCCCTAACTTGAGAGAGATTTTTGTGAATCTAATACCAAATTGAAAATAAGCTGTAACAGATCAACCAAGCAGGCTGAGTCAAAGTCCCTCAGAATTGGGGAATGTAGGGGGCGAGAATTTGTAGCAAGTAACCGTTTCAACCTCTGTTCAAAAATGGTGAATCAAACAAAATCGGCGTGTTGAATTGACAGTTATTCTTTCGATAAGTTTAGACTCGCTGTTTTGTAGAGAGCCTCTAGCGTTGTTCCATCTTGGGGATATTCAGCGACACCAATGCTGTAAGTAATATTAAATAAATTGCTATCGAGACTTGCATTTTCTAGTTGTTGAAGCGATCGCACCATATCCTTTAACCATTTCACCCCATCGCTGTGAGTAATGCCATAGATGCCAATAATGAATTCTGCGCCATCCCAGCGAGAGACAACTTCTTGATGACGAAACGTTTGTTGTAATAAACGAGCGATCTGAGAAAGAAGTCGATCGCCCAGTGCATGTCCATACTGTTGATGAATAAACTTCAAATCATTGAGTTCTAATATCCCAAAACAGAAGGGCTGCTGAAACCGATCGCATCGATTGAGTAAGTGATGGATTTCCTGAGTCGATCGCCAGCGATTAGACAGCCCAGTGAGCGCATCGAGGTCGGTTTGTTTGCGGAGTAGGCGAGTTCGTTCGAGTCGATTGAGAATGCGCGTCATTAACTCTGGCGCAACGACAGGCTTACCAATATAGTCGTCTGCCCCGACTGCAAACACCTGTTGAATGGTTGTTGGATCTTTTTGTCCCGTGAGAAATAGAATTGGCAACCAATCCCAAAGCGGATCATTTCGCAACTGCTGACACAATTCAATTCCGTTCATACCGGGCATTTGCACATCTAATATTAGAAGATCAGGTTGCATGGTCTGTAACTCGTCCCAAAATTTAAGCGAATCATTCAGCGTCGTCACCTGCAAGCCCCACGGTTCTAAAAGGGCCCGCAGCAAGCGCAAGAAAAGGGGGTCGTCATCCACAATCAAAATTTTGGCTTCGGAGGATCGCGCCACGCTTTGATCGATCGCTTCCAGCAACAAATTAGGTGAAATCTGTTTTGACAAAAATTCCTGTCCCCCATAGCGAGCGATCGTGCCTCGATCCACCGCCGCGTCACCCACAAACACCAGCACAGGTAAAGGAGGCATTTGCGACAGATCTTTGAGTAAATCTAATGCCGCTTGCTCGTTTGATAAATCCAATAGCACCAGATCTGGACAGACCCGCCGAATGGCATCTTTTGTAGAGGAATGATCAGATACGATCGTCTGCAAATGGTGCGCCGGAATTTCAGTAACAAGTCGATTGAGAAACGCCTGATCATCACTCACCAAGAGCGATCGCAGCGGTTCTGATTTTTTCGCTCCCTTCGTTTTTGTAGAGATTGGAGAATGAGCGCGCTCGATTGCTTGACGTAACGCAAATACTTTTTCCCAGACGGTATAAGCTTGGATTTGGCTCAAAGACTTTTGCCGAAACTGTTGTTCAAGTTGTTGAGCGATCGCGGCTTCTTGTGATAAGCCCAGCATTCCCAGAGCGCCAATCAAGCGATGACATTCCTGTTCTGCTGTTTGTTGTAGCTCTGATTCTAGAGAATGTTGTAATAAATTTTGGGCAGCTTGTTCTAATACAATCATGCGATCTATGAGTTGAAGTCGATCGCTCTGCCACTGATCTGTTTCGATTAGAGACTCTGCAACGTGATCGACGGGTTGATTGGCTGCTTGTGAATCTTTGGCATCGCCCGATACTTTCGCAAATGCCGCATTGAGCCGATAGCCCAGCCCATAAACTGTTTCAATCAAGTCCGCTGCGCCTGCTGCTTTTAGCTTTTGTCGGAGTCGTTTGATATGTGCTCTGACGGTTTCTTCTCCGGGCATGTCATCAGCGATCGACCAAAGCTGATTGAGAATCGCGCTGTGACTAAAAACGCGCTGCTGATTGCGTAAAAATAACTCTAAAAGTGCATATTCTTTACGCGAAAGAGTAAGTGGTGCCCCAGCATAGGTGACTTCACAATTGATTGGATTTAAACACAACTGTCCCCACTCCAACAGCGGAGACGCGATCGTAGTGCTTCGTCTCAACAAGGCTCGAATTCGCGCTTCTAACTCCTGCAAAACGACGGGCTTGACGACATAATCATCTGCTCCGGCATCCAATCCCAAAATTTTGTCAGTACTTGTCCCTTTTGCAGTCAACAATAATACTAAAACCTGATTGCCCTTCGCTCTGAGCCGACGACAAAAACTAAGGCCATCCAGGTTAGGCAACTGCACATCCAGGACAATCAAATCATAGTCAAGCGATTCGACA
Organism: Phormidesmis sp. 146-20; assembly: GCF_052939475.1. Taxonomy (NCBI): domain Bacteria; kingdom Bacillati; phylum Cyanobacteriota; class Cyanophyceae; order Leptolyngbyales; family Leptolyngbyaceae; genus Phormidesmis; species Phormidesmis sp. 146-20. Next base: position 17,249 of record NZ_JBJPHT010000077.1, on the reverse strand, counting down.
AACGCCCAACCCTGCTCACCATCGGCAGCCACATCCACACTATAGTGCTGCTCAATTAGAGAAGCTTTGAGGCGATCGCACAGGAGTCGATCGTCTTCTACCAGAAGAATTTTCATAAATTAACTTTATCAAATCTTTAAAGGGAAATATATTGTGTAAGACTATAATTTACAACTTTAGGCAGGTGTTTTTCTTCTTACAGCATGAATTGTTACGTCAAATTAGCGTAGTTTTACTGTGCTTTTTTGATACGCTTAACTCTAACTGAGGCGAGTTTTTTTATCTGGTTGACTTATTATTTTTGAGTGCCCGCTATGTCTTTTTCTAACGGTGACCCCCTTCTAGTTTTGGTGATTGATGACGATCTTTTTACACGACTTCAGTTACGAAAGTTGCTTGAGCAGGAGAATTATCAAGTTGTAGAAGCAGACAGTGGGCAACAAGGTCTTCATCTCTATCGCCAACTCAAACCCGATCTAGTCTTGCTAGACGCGCTGATGAGTGAGATGGATGGCTTTACCTGCTGTGCCAAACTTCACGCTTTAGACCATCGTGCGCCAATTTTGATGATCACTGGATTAGACGATCAGATCTCAGTCGATCGCGCTTTTGAGGTAGGGGCCAACGACTATGTGACAAAGCCAATTCATTGGGCAGTCTTGCGGCAGCGGTTACGATGCTTAACTCAGCAAACCCGTCTGCATCAACAGCTAGAAGCCACCAATCGAGTGTTACAGGATCTTGTCTGGCGTGACGATCTGACCCAATTAGCGAACCGTCGATGCTTTGATCTTCATCTCAAGCAGGAATGGAAGCGATCGACACGAGAACCGTTTCCGCTCTCTCTGATTTTGTTGGATGTCGATTACTTTAAGGCGTTTAACGACACCTATGGGCATCAAGCGGGCGATCGCTGTTTGCGGCAAGTGGCTCAGGTTTTGCGATCGGCAGGAAAGCGCTCTACCGATCTGATGGCTCGCTATGGAGGAGAAGAGTTTGCGATCGTGCTGGCTAACACGCCAATCAGCGGAGTCACCGATCTTGCTAACCACATTTGCTCTCAAATCAAAGCGCTGAAGATTTTGCATCAAGCGTCTCAGGTTTGTCCTTATGTGACCGTTAGCTTGGGCGTTGCGACAATGATTCCTACCGCTCAAACCATGCCGACAACTTTGATCGAGGTGGCAGACAGAGCGCTATATCAAGCCAAGAGACAGGGGCGCGATCGCGTTGTTATTTCAGAAGCAACGTTACAGATTGCGTGAGGCTCGGTTTTGAATTTAATGTGAATTCGAGTAAGTTTTTTGGCTTCGCTGTTCCGCCCTTGTGCTCCCCCTGCCGATTCTGGGGAATTGGACAAAATTTTTAGTGTCTTAGACTCGCTCTTGAACCTGATGAATTGATATTGAGTTTTGAATCTCACTTCATTAAAGGTTTGTCTGCCAATTCACTTAGCTCGATCGCGCTTAAACAACCAAACTGAACCCCTATCTTCACCCCTTATACCTGCTATTCAACAAAGCCGATTAGTTTAACTTTGGGTTGGGGTAAGTGCTGAAATTGGGCTGCCATTGCTTCGATTTCTTGGAGTTGTCCCAGGGCTAAACCACAGGGTCGGCCGTATTTTGCTTCGACACGATCGCTAGCAATTCTCAAAGCAGTGCGCGATCGCGTGATGAAATCTTCTAAGTCATATTCGCTGCCGGGGGTGAAGTATTCTTTGACGATCAGCGAGGGCGAATAGCAGGTTTCTTGGGAGCCGTCGGGCAGTTCGATTTGAAAGCGGATTTCTGGCATGGTTAACAAACCGTCGGTTGAGGAGAACAAAGCTGTAGTGACTGATTGTAGTGGGCAACATGTTGTTTTGCAGAAGCTTCCCAGGTGTAGCGATCGCAGACCGTTCGACTTTGTTGTACTAATGACTTTGAGATTTCGGGGTGGATCACTGTTTTCATGGCTTGCGCGATCGCTGTAGAGGAATGGGGATCGATTAAGATTGCCTGATCGCAGGAGAGAAATTCGGTAAATGGAGGCTGATTGGCCGTGATGATCGGGATGCCAGAGGCGATCGCTTCCATGACTACCAATCCCCAACCTTCTTTGACCGACGGAAACACAAAAGCGTCAGCCAGTCGATACAGGGCCGGTAATTCTACGTCTGAAATTACGCCGGGGAAGATCAGTGCGTCAGTCACATTTGCCAATTCTGCCAGCTCAAAGAACTCGTCGCGATAGTCTTGATAATCAAATAGCGTGGCTCCCCCTGCCACAATTAATTGAGCGTTGGGATGAGAAGCCAAGACTTCGATGAATGCGTTGAGAAGAGCGATCGAGTTTTTGCGAGGTTCGATGCCGCCAACGGTTAGATAAATAGGATTGCCTCGTAAGTTTAATCGCTGTCTTAATGCAAAATCAGTACGATTGGGAATGGGAGAGAAACGATTTTGATCAACTCCATTCATTACTCTAAGCGCCTTAATTTGGTAGGTTTGCTCAAGTGCAATTTGCCAGCGATGACTGACACAAAAACACAGATCAGCATCGCGAATCGATCGATCTTGACAACGCTGTAGATAGGCACTTTCGTAATCCTCAATATGATGAACAGTACGAATAAAATGAGGGATCTTTCCGAGCGATCTTAAAATTGATAACGCATTCGCACTAATACAATCTTGAGCATGGTAAAAATCGTAAACTTGATCTGAAGCGAATAGATAATTTACAAATTCTTGAATGCGCTGATGAATCAAATCATCAATGTTGTCAGGAGCAGGTTGAGCAGGAACTAATTTAACCTCACAGGCGAGGGAGCGATCGAATCCCAACCCATCCTTATCCAATGCATACACACAAACGTAATGTCCCTGTGAATGCAGCGCTTCTGCCAGCTCCAACGTATGAATGACGCTACCTCGTGGCTTTGTCGAATAGGTGAGTAACGCAATTCGCAATTTCTGAGTCATGACAACCTCTTATCTCTGTTCACTTTTATTGTCTTGTAGAGAATCCAGTCAGGCTTTCTTTAGCTAAGTCCCAAAACAGAACGGATTGATTACTCGATCGCAACACTAAATGATGAGTCGGCTCGATTTCTCCGATCACTTCACAGACCAAATCTTGCTGACGAAACTGCGCCTGCACTGCCTCCACGTTCTCTGGTCGAACACTCAACAAAAACCCATAGCTCGGAAAACAAACCAGCCAATCTTCTAGCGACAACTCAGCCGGATGGGGAATCGCATCCAAATCGAGCACCGCCCCACAGCCCGACGTTTCTAGCAGCATTAACAGCGTGCCAACAATACCGCCCATGCTAATGTCTTTTCCGGCATCACACAGATCTGACTCTGCCAAAAACGGCAAAATTTCATACTCTCGCCGCAACTGCATTGGATCAGCTTTAGTTGCCGCATTCCAAAAGGGATATCGAGCATGAGACTGACCCCGAAAATTAGTCGCCATTAACAGCCGATCGCCCGATCGCGCCCCAAAACTCGTGATCAACTGATTCGCTCGCCCCACAATCGCCACAGACAACGCATCATAAGGACTGTGAGCATTGGTGTGTCCGCCGACGATCGGCACACTGTACGCCTGAGACGCGGCCTTCATTCCCTCAATTAAAGGCACACTTAGCGCGGTAGACTGGCTCCAAATTGCATCAACAATGGCGATCGGTCGTCCTCCCATTGCGTAAATGTCGCTTACATTCACCATCACAGCACTCCAGCCTGCAAACCAGGGTTCGGTTTCGACGAGGGACGGTAAGATTCCCTCAGCCGCCAGCAGTAGGTAGCTTGTCCCATCCAAGATGGCGGCACAGTCATCTCCCAACAGCACTTTTGAGGAGGATTGGGCGTGAGCGAGTTGGCAAGAAACGGCTTGAATGTCCTGCTTGTGTAGAATGCCGATCGACTTCTGTAACCGTTTGACCAGATCGATTAACATTACGACGCTTCCTGAGACAGGGCGGGACGTAGATCAGAAGTGGGCGGGTAGTAGCTCAAATCAGCTTCCATCAGGTGATGCGGCAGTCCGCAGACGGTGATTTCTTCTAGAGAATTCCAGTGCAGTCGTTGAAAAAATCGCACGTTTTGTAGCTGTACCGTTGCCAAAAATTTCTCACAGCCCCAGGTGTTGGCCGTTGTCACCGCTTTGTGGATCAAGCCTTTACCAATCCGACCAACGCGCCGATGATCTGGATGAACGCCTAACCGACCGCCATACCAGAGTCGAGGTTCTGGCTCGTAAATACGAACGATACCGAGAATGGACGATGTAGAGCTTTGAGATAGCGCAATGATAGGGTGAGCGATCGTATCAATCTCATCCACGTCACTTTCAGAGAATAAGGATTGCTCCGCTACGAAGATTGCATGACGCAAGGCAAAATAAGCAGAAACTTCAGACGGTGTGATTGCGAGTTTGAATAAATAAGACATTGCTAGAAAAACTGCTGGAATTAAGATTCAAAAACCGATAAGGCAGAACAGGCCCCACATTTTCCACAGCCTGCTTTAATTGATTTTGAGGACATTCCAGCCCGATCGAGCATTCCACCAACTTGCTGATAGAGACTGTACATAAACTCACTGCTAGGAGGCGCATGAGTCGCGAGAGGCGTTCCGCTAATTGGCACAAACGGCACCACAAAGGGATAAACACCGATCGCAATCAGTCGATCGCAAGCCTGTAAAAGCGTCGGCAAATCGTCCCCCAAACCTGCTAACAAATAAGTGCTGACCTGTCCCCAACCAAAAACGCGAACGGCCGCCTCAAATGCCTCAAAGTAGTAATCAATCGGCACCGTTGCTTTACCAGGCATAATCCGCGATCGTACCTCTGCACCGACTGCCTCCAAATGCATTCCCAAACTGTCTACGCCTGCGTCCCTCAGTCGCTCAAACCAGACAAAATCATCCGGAGGTTCACACTGAGCCTGCATGGGTAAATGAACCCGATTTTTGATCGCTCTGGCACATTCAGTTAGGTAGGCGGCTCCCCGATCGCTCGTGTTAGGCGTTCCTGTGGTCATCACCATGTGTTGAATGCCATCAAGTCGAACGGCGGCTTCTGCGACTTCTGCGAGTTGAGCGGGAGATTTGCGAGCGATCGTGCGATCGGCTGACAACGATTGACCAATGGCGCAAAACTGACAGGAAGTGGCGACATCGCCATAGCGTATACAGGTTTGCAAAACGGTGGTTGCCAATACGTCTCGGCTGTGCAGCAACGCGATCTTCCAGTAGGGAATGCCATCTGCGGTTGTCAAGCTATAAAACTTGGGCTGAGAAGGAAAATTAATCGCTGCGATCGCGGCTCCGTCCAATTCCAATATGGTTTGCTTGGTGGACGCATCAAATCGTGCGCTGTAGGGTGATTGAGCCGCCGCACTGGTGAAGACGGGAACCATCACGGTTGTATTGTCGATCGCGATCGCTTTGTGATCCGAGGGCCCTGCGCCGCCTTTGCGTCCAGACGCTCCCATTCCATGCTCGATCAGGTTTAATCCCTGTGATTGAAGATTGGTAATTAGCTGTTGTTTATCCATTCACTTTATTGATCAAGAATGATGGAATGATCAGAGTTCAGACGCTCTTCTAGCATTTCTAATCCGGTTAGATTGAAATCAGAATTTACGCGAAAATCTGTTCTAGAATCTATTTCAACCGACGTTCTTAATTCTGTGTTGACTTGTAGTTGAAGTAGGTCAGGACGCGCATAGTGACCCACCGAATCCATCATGCGTTTGCGTTTTGTGATGAGAGAAAAATCGAGGTCGGCGATCGCCATGCCTTCTCCCTCCACGATCGGCGGACAAAGATGCACCCCTTCAGGGCTAATGATTGCTGTATTGCAGCCCCCACTCAGCGCTTTTTGCAGCTTTTCATCTGGGGTAATTTGGGCGATTTGCTCTGGAGACAGCCAGCCTGTCGAGTTGATTACAAAACACCCCGCTTCTAACGCATGATGGCGAATCGTCACCTCAATCTGGTCTGCAAAAATCTGCCCCACCATTGACCCTGGAAACTGAGCGCAATGAATTTGTTCATGTTGAGCCATCAGCGCAAATCGAGCCAGCGGATTGTAATGTTCCCAGCAGGCCAGGGCACCGAGTTTACCGATCGCACTTTGCACCACTTTTAGCCCTGATCCGTCTCCCTGCCCCCAGACCATCCGCTCGTGATAGGTGGGCGTAATTTTGCGGCGTTTGAGCAACAAAGAACCATCCGCATCAAAAATCAATTGTGTGTTGTAGAGCGATCCGTTATCTCGTTCAGTTACACCCAAAACGACAACCATCTGATGCGATCGCGCCGCCCGACTTACCGCCTCCGTTGTCACACTCGGAACTTCTACCGCTTCTTGATAAAGCCGCATGTGTTCTTTGCCCATCAAAACCGGAGGCTGAACGAAGGAAAAGTAAGGATAGTAAGGAACAACCGTTTCGGGAAAAACAATCAACTGTACGCCCTGTTTGGCGGCATCGTCGATCGCATTCAATACCTTCTCGATCGTTCCTTCTCGACTAAACAACACAGGACTGATCTGCACCGCTGCCGCTCGGACAATGGGTAACATATTCACGCCTCATTAACGTCTCGATCGGGTTTCTCGTGTCGTCTGGCGCTTCTGCCCCCCAACCCCCCTTATTGGGCGACTTTAAGACAAGAATTTTGGTTCAAAGTGGTCAGCAGGAACTAGATTCAAAGTCCTCTACTCGTGAGAAATTTAGGGGGCACCCGAATCTGAAACCAAGTGAAGATTTTCGGTGGAGATTTTCGACCAAGCTTGAGGTTTTTACAGTGTCCAGGTGTCCAAAATAAACGCGCCATCTTTGCGATGCAACAACACCAGATCCAAGACATCAAGCGGACTAATTGGACGAATCCCCTCAATCAATGAAGGTTCACCGTGACCATAAAGTGCTTGCAAAGCAAAGCGACAGGCGTAGACTTTGCCACCTTCAGACATGAATTTGCTGAGTTGATTGTTGAAGTTTTGGTGTCCCGGAAACGCTTCGTCGCCAATCTTGGGAAAGCCACGCTGTACGCCCAAAGTCACCCCCGGACCGTATAGCAAAATCGACGTTTCAAACCCTTTACGCAGTAGACGAGTCGCTTGCAGCAGATTGACAAATCCGATCGACCCCTCAAATGCCACTGTGTGAAAGGTCACTAACGCCTTCTCGCCCGGTTCTGCTTTGACATCTGGAAAGACTTTCTCCTCGTAATCGACAAAGAAATCACCCGTTTGATGGGCAGGAGTCGTTACTTCAGGCATATTCCCTCATCTCTAACAAACTGATTGTGATGCAAGATTAATGGCTGATTCAAACAAAACTTTGTATCTGGGAATACGAAAAAATTAGGTCTAACAATATGACCAGGAATGGAAAGAATAATCGTCAGAACGATCGCAATCCTTCTCAGATAACCTGTCTAAATCAATAGGTGATCTGCCATTCAGTCATCACGACTACGAACCGATCAGAAATTCGTTCACGACACTCCACGTACTCGGATCGGAAACTCTCTGTCTAGTGACAATGCGATCGGCGAGATAGTTAGCGTCTCGATCGATGCCCGAAAATCGAGCCGAACCCCAGGTATACAGCCACGGCAACCCCAAAAAATACAGTCCTCGAATGCTAGTCACGCCTCGCTCGTGTCCTGGATAGCCCTTGCCATCAAAGACCGGAACTTCAATCCAGCTAAAGTCTGTTTGATAGCCTGTACACCAGACCACCGCTCCAATATTAGCTTGTTTGCAATTGAGGGTTAAATCTTCTATTTGAGGCTGCCAAACGGGTGTGTAAGGAGGATCTATAGGTGCCTGAATTTGCTGCTTTTCAATAAAGCCATCAATTGATTGTTTAATGCTTTCTGCAACTGCATCAGCTTGATCTAAATTGTGTTGTAAGTCAGACCAAAACTCTAGTTGTCCTTGATGAATTGTTTTTAACCGTCCATGTAGCTGCATTCCTTCTAAAGCAAACTGTCTAAGATCAATTTCACGTCCACCATCGCGCCCGGTGACATAGTGGTTGGCTTTTGTTCTCACCTTTTCTTTTTGAGGATGGTCAGCGATCGACAAGTCATAGTAGCCCATCGCATCTAGCCATTCGACCACATCTTTTCCTCGATATCGACGCGGCGATCGGGGCGCACCTCCGACACATAAATGCACTTGTTTACCTGCTAAATGCAAGTCTTCAGCAATTTGACAGCCTGACTGTCCGGTGCCCACGATGAGAATAGCTTTGTCAGGTAAAGACTCCGGATTTTTGTAAGTAGATGAATGAATTTGTACAATGTCTTGAGGCAGCCGTTCGGCAATTTTTGGCACTTTAGGAATATGGTAGCTGCCTGCTGCAATAACCACTTGATCTGCGGTAAAGTCTCCGATCGTCGTCGTCAATTCAAAATGAGCGTCGCTTTGCCAAATTTTGGAGACCATCACGCCCTCTTTAACAGGGGGATTAAAGAATGCCGCATAACTTTCTAGATATTGAACAATCTGATCCTTTTGCATAAACCCATAGGGATCGTCGCCTGCGTAAGGATAGCCCGGAAGCTTGCATTGCCAATTGGGAGTCACGAGACAAAACGCATCCCAACGGCGCGATCGCCACTCATGTCCAATCTGATTTTTCTCAAAGACAAGATGATCAACGCCTCGCTCCTTTAGGCAATAGCTCATTGACAATCCTGCCTGCCCCCCGCCGACAACCAGTACAGAATAGTGCGTTTTCATGGGCAAATTTGGATATCGGTGCTGCCAGAGTACGCGCTGATGAAGCGAGAGGTTTGTATTTCCGACTACGAAAGTTTCAAGTCTGATACTATGGGCAGGACTTACGATCGAACGCTAGAGAATTTTGGAGAAGCGCGATCGTCCCTCGTCTAAATCGATAGGTCACAGAACGTGCAGAACGCCGCTAATTTTGCCACGATCAGATTACAGCAGTTCGTCCAGAACAAAGTGAAAGATGTCAACACCCCAAAACCAATAGAAGTATTTTTTTCATCCCTCCTCCCTCCTCCCTCATCCCTCATCCCTCCTTTAGGTTTATATGTCCAAAGAATTTACCGTCGGTGACAAAGTTCGCGTCCTGATCTTGCCGCCTTTTGTAAAAACAGCCGACCCGATGCCGATGCTGCGTCCTCCAAATGTGATTGCTTTAGGTGAAGAAGGAATTGTAGTCGATCGTCGTCCTGGTAACTATTGGGCGGTGCGGTTTGCTAGAGGCACCTATCTACTCGACAGCCAGTACCTGGAAGGCTGCTAAGGCTCATGGATTTAATAAACTGGGTGAATTAATTCGCAGCTATGGGAACAAAATCTGCACAAGCTAAAACGCTGTATCCAGATTCTCCCTTCTTCGGTAACTTAACTGAGCCGTTCACTGATATGAAACACCTTTGATCGATACGCCTTCACCTGCAAATCGATCCCTGTAATCGCCGTTCCGACAACCACCGAAAATGCTCCTAGCCCGATCGCTTTCCTGGCCATCTCAGCCGACGCAATCCCCCCCTCACAGATAATCGGAACGTCTAACTCTTTAACCATCTGCTCCAATAAATCAAACCCTGGAGGCGTTAGATCTTTCGTCTGGGAGGTGTAGCCATAGAGCGTCGTCCCCACCATATCGGCACCTGCTTTGACGGCAGCGATCGCCGCCTCCAGACTATCCACATCCGCCATCACGGGTTTCTCTAATTCGCTGTGAATGCGTTGAATCAGTTCTGTAACGGTTTCACCATCTGGACGATCGCGCAGCGTGGCATCGATCGCGATCACATCGGCACCCGCTTGAGCGATCGCCTGGGCATGGTCAAACTGAGGCGTGATATAAACTTCAAATCCTGGAATTACCTGCTTCCACAATCCAATAATCGGACGGGAGACACGCTGCCTGACTGCTGCAACGTGAGCCGGAGTATCGATTCGCACCCCAGCCGCTCCTTGATTAACCGAAGCTTGCGCCATTGCTGCAATCACGATCGGTTCATGCATCGGCGAGTCTGCTGGAGCCTGACAAGAAATCACTAATCCGCCCAGGCTGTGAATTACACTAGAAAAATTACTCATAAAATTTATTCAGGGTCGATCGAAAGCATGATAACAACAGAGCGACCTAGAATGGGCAGCGCCCCCTTGCGGTTAGCTCAAAGAGATCGTTTTCTCAAAAGTCAGTCACAAGTGAGTCATTCATTTCAGTCTGTTATTTGAAAAGAACGATAGGGAATTTTATGGGGGTGCCGTTGTAGTCTGATCAAGGGTCTCATTCATCTACCAGCCTTTTTGCCAACCCCGGTCAAACCAGGCTCACCTCTCTCTAGCGCCAGCCGTCCCAAAAACCTTGTAAGCAATGAAGCTAATCTTTCTCGGATCAGGGTCTGCCTTCACCATTGGAGCAGACAACTATCAGTCAAACATGCTCCTGGTAGATGAGCGCAACAACAAACTTTTAATCGATTGTGGTTCAGATATTCGATTTTCTCTTCATGCTTTAGCCTATTCTCATCAAGATATTACAGACATTTATATTAGTCATTTGCACGGCGATCATGTTGGCGGATTAGAGTACGTCGGCTTTAGTACCAAATTTGATGCGCGGTGTCCCACGCCTAGACTTTATCTCAGCGAAGAACTGGCTGATGATCTCTGGGAACACACATTATCAGGAGGAATGCGATCGATTCAAGGAGATACGGCGACGTTGGACACTTATTTTGATGTGCAGAAAGTGCAGTCGAGCAGCTATTTCTTTTGGGAGAAAACGCGCTTTGATCTGGTGCCAACGATTCATATTCGAGGCAAAAAGACGATCGTTCCTAGCTATGGTTTGTTTTTTGAAGTCGATCGCACTAAAGTTTTTCTGACTACAGATTCTCAGTTTTGTCCTGATGTGATTGGTGATTATCTTGATCAAGCTGACATCATCTTTCACGATTGCGAAACGTCTCCCTTCAAGAGTACCGTTCACGCCCATTACGAAGATTTGGTTACTTTGCCAACAGCGATTAAAAACAAAATGTGGCTCTATCATTATCAGCGTGGCAAACTGCCTAACGCTCAAAAAGATGGGTTTTGTGGATTTGTCAAACGGGGTCAGGTTTTTGATTTTGCCCGTCTCGAAACGCTGCGTGGTCGCCAAAAAATGATGTCACTGCTGCCTCAAGGACGACTTAAATAACACTCAGGCGATCGCACCCCAAACATCCATCGTCTAACTCACATTACCAGGTCGGGTCTGAGAATAAATTGATGGTGAGGCTCGATCGTCCGGGAGGCACTGATGAGATACAGCTACAAACGGTTTCTTCGTCATCGATCTCGACTTCACAGGCATGACAAGACCCCATCAAGCACCCCGTCGGAATTGAAATGCCAGCCCGTTCGGCCACTTTGAGCAAAGGTTCACCCGGCTCGGCGGCGATCGTCACATCATCAGGTAAAAATCGGATGCTAACGCTCATGGCAAAATCTAAAAAATATCTAAACGAAGTTAAGTTTTTTGAGGATCAGCCCTTAGTGTATAAGACAAGGACAAACGGGTACGTTGCACCGAAAGGGTTAGGGACTAGAGCGCACTTCACTGAGTTGGGGTTGCGCTTGTTTTTTGGATAAGAGAAGATTTTAATTGTCGGACTCAATTAAGAAGTCTACTGTTTAACGTCCTAACGTCCACTATCTAACACCGATCCTTTGTGAAGTTGCATAGATGAGATCCCCCTGTCCCTCAAGAAGAAGGAACCGGCCTCTTTTATTTTCTACTCTTTTTAAGGGGGGGTAGGGAGATCAAAAGACGTGAAACTCTAGAGAGAATTGGTTTAACGCCCAATGTCTAACGTCCAGTCTTCTACGATAACACTGGCTTTAAGTCGAGATGAGGCTCGATCGCATCTGCAAGTTGATCTAGCATGAGTTCTCTTTGTTCTCGATAGTTGGCGACTCCTGTCGGCAGTGAGCCTAATCCGCGTTGTTGACGAAGCCGATTGAGCCAGGCACGTCGCCACGGCCCGTTGTCGAAAATGCCGTGCAGGTAGGTGCCCCAAACTGATTGCGATTCATCTACCAGACCCAAATTCTGATCGTCAAAGAGAAACTGAGTCCCTTCTGGCTCGATTAGCCGCGTCCGTCCCTGGTGAATTTCGTAGCCCGAAACGGGTAGCCCTTCCTGCGGAAAGTTAGAAGTGACATTGCGCTGACGGGCGACTTTTTGACCTGCAATTACGGTCTTGAGCGGCAATAGCCCCAATCCTCGATAACGACCTTCTTGCCCTTCAATGCCTTCAGGGTCGGCGAGAATTTTACCCATCATTTGATAGCCGCCACAGATGCCGAGAATGGTTCCTCCGGCGGCGACGTAGTTTTGGATTTCTTCGGTCATGCCTGCTTTGTGTAGTGCAATCAGATCCGCGATCGTCGTCTTTGAGCCTGGAATAATCACCGCGTCTGGGTGACCCAGCCCTTGCTTGGGGTGAATATATTTCACATTAACGGTCGGTTCAGCTTCGAGCGGATCAAAGTCAGTAAAGTTAGAGATGCGCGGCAGCCGAATCACCCCGATCGTAATTTCTCCTTTGGTGTTGGCTTGACGATCAAGCAAGCTCAGTGAATCTTCTGCCGGAAACGCATTTTCGAGCCAGGGAATCACACCCACGACCGGAATACCCGTGCGTTCTTGGAGCCAATCAATTCCAGACTGAAGCAGCGATCGCTGTCCCCGAAACTTATTGATCACGATGCCTTTGATTAGCGATCGTTCGTCCGGATCAAGCAATTCTAAAGTGCCGACGACGTGTGCGAAAGCCCCACCGCGATCGATGTCTACGACCAACAACGTTGGCGCGTTCAAGTGTTTAGCGACCCGCATATTAGTTAGATCGCGATGCTTGAGATTGATTTCTGCCGGACTGCCTGCCCCTTCGCAAATCACTAAATCAAATTCTTCGCCCAGTCGCCGGAGGGATTCTTCGATCGCCTGCCATCCCGCCTCAAAAAACTGTTCGTAATATTCAGCCGCTCCCACTTTACCAATGACCCTGCCCTTCAAAATCACCTGCGAAGTCATGTCTCCTTGGGGCTTGAGCAAAATTGGATTCATCTCAACCCAGGGCACTACGCCCGCGGCCCACGCCTGCACTGCTTGTGCATAGCCAATCTCGCCCCCATTCGCCGTCACGTAGGAATTGAGTGCCATATTTTGCCCTTTAAAGGGAGTCACTCGCCATCCGCGCCGTGCCAAAATTCGACAAAGCGCCGCCGTAATCATCGACTTTCCTGCGTGGGAAGTTGTCCCGACGACCATAATTGATTTCATTGAGAACCTCTGAGACGGGGGGAGAGAAGGGATGAGGGATGAGGGATGAGGGATGAGGGAGGAAAGGGGAAGGATTAGTTGGAGTTCAGATTGCTTGACTCGAATCTCAACATCAGAGACTACAAAAACATTTCATCCCTCATCCCTAGTTAAAAGGGTACGCGGAGCCAACGACTGACTGCATTGTAGAAGCGATCGCTCAAACTGGGCTGAAGATTTGCGCCGCCAGCGGTTTGCCAGTGGTTGACGAGTTGCCGACCGAGGGGAGTCAGCCGAAAACTATCGGTTAAGCCCTGACCGTCTACCTCTCTTCGTAGCAGACCCACCTGAATCAGCCAAAGAAGCTCGCTTTCGGCGATCAGTTCGGTGAGGGGGCGTTTGGTGTATTGCTGTTGTAGTCCGCTCGTGCCTGCGATCGTGGGCAGTGAAATGCTGTGGGTCATCATCGAAGCGTACAATTTGAGCCGAAATGGGGCACATCGGACGGCACGATCGGCACGGTCAAGCGTGCTTTGAGGATAGTCAATAGAGGACGAAGGAGTGAATGTCATGACGCAATTCGCACTAGGAGGCAGAAAAGTTTGAATCGAGATGATTAGCTGATCTCAATCTATCTTAGTCATCTTCATCAACACTGTCACATCGGGGGATGCGTAAAGCGCGATCGTAAGCTATCAAATTCATCAGATCATATTCGTTATGAGTACAGTTAAGGGATTGTATTTCTAAAGTGTGATGGATCAGAAGGTGGCGATCGTGACGGGCAGCAGTCGTGGGATTGGGGCAGGATGTGCGCGGGAGTTGGCAAAGCAAGGCTATCGAGTTTCGCTAATGGCCCGATCAATAGGCGTTCTCGACTTGGCCGAGGAGTTGGGCGGAGTGGGGACTCAGGGATCGATTGCTAACCTTGAAGATTTGCAGCGATTGGTAAAATCAACGTTGACTCAGTTTGGTCGAATTGATGCCGTTGTCAACAGTTTTGGCGATCCGTCTCGACCTGACTTGCTCTCGATTTCGGATGAACTGTGGCTCGAAAATTTTGAGATGTTGTTTCTTAGCGTGGTGCGGTTGGCAAGATTGGTGACAGAACCGATGCAACAAATTGGAGGTGGTGTGATTGTCAACATCTCTGCCTGCGATTCTCAAGAACCAAACCTGGCTACTCCATTTAGTGGAACGCTGAGGGCGGCGATGGAGGGATTCACTAAAATGTACGCAATGCGGTATCGCCGCGATCGTATTCGTATGATCTCCGTTGCGCCTTTTTTTGTAGCCGATTCAATGGATGAGTTAGCAGGCTGGAACGTTCCGTCTGACTTAATGTGGGGTCGTCCGGCGACCTACGCTGAATTCGCTAAAATTGTCGCATTTCTCATCTCTGACGATGCGAAATTCATCTCAGGGACGACGATCAAAATTGATGAAGTCCGCTCTGCTGCAATCTAGCCGACAGTTACATCACAAAGCACATTACAAGGCACACGGCGGCGATCGTACTCATCTTCTTGCCTACAGCACCAGTTTTCATGGCAATTCAGAACCGCTCAACTTGAACAAGTTACCGACGTTCCTTTAATGGGTCGTTCTGGTTCAGAGTTCAGTCGGTTCTATGTCGATCGCGCGACTGCATGACTTTCTAACGCTTCAGCAAAGGAAACTCAAGCGCTTCACGTTGCTTTAGATAGAGTTGTGCGACCTGCCGCGCCAATCCTCGAATCCTGCCGATATATCGCGCCCGCTCCGTTACCGATATGACTCCTCGCGCATCCAACAGGTTAAACGTGTGAGAACATTTCAGCACCTGATCGAACGCAGGCAGCACCAATTTTTTCTGCATCAACTGTTCTGCTTCTTGCTCATAGAGTTTAAACAGCGTAAACAGCAAATCTGGATTAGAAGCTTCAAAATTGTAAGTCGAGCTTTCGATTTCTCCTTGCAAGTGGACATCTCCATACGTGAGACGATCGTTCCACTGAATCTCAAAAATAGAGTTCACATTTTGCAAATACATGGTCAACCGCTCCAGCCCATAGGTGATTTCGATCGACACTGGGCGGCAATCAATCCCCCCGCACTGCTGAAAATACGTGAACTGGGTTACCTCCATTCCATCAAGCCAGACTTCCCAACCAACTCCCCACGCCCCGACCGCTGCGTCTTCCCAGTTATCCTCGACAAATCGAATATCGTGATCCTCCGGGCGAATGCCTAACGCCTTCAGCGAATCTAGATAAATCTCTTGAATATTATCTGGCGACGGTTTGACTAGCACTTGGTACTGATAATAGTGCTGCACTCGATTTGGATTTTCTCCATACCGCCCATCTCCTGGACGACGACACGGTTCTACATAAGCTACTGACCAGGGTTCTGGGCCGATCGCTCTCAAAAACGTATGCGGACTTTTAGTTCCCGCTCCCTTCTCAGTGTCGTAGGGCTGAACGATCAAGCACCCGCGATCGCTCCAAAACTGATGTAGCGTCGCAATCACCGTCTGAAAATTCACCGCACGTTCCCCGCCACTCTACTTGCTAGTCAATTGTCGCTCAAATTGGCAGAACAGAAGGTGAATCAGCAAAAGAAACTGAGGCTAAAGTTGACTTCATGAATTCTGTGCCGTCATCAGATCATCGCCATGTCTCACGCTCACGATCGTCCCAAAGGTATTCGAGTTGCAGCCCTTGTCCAGATGTCGGTTGGAATATTAGGACTCTTATACACTGCTCCGATCGTCATCCACGTATCCTCAAATCTCCAGGGTCAACCTCAAGCATTCACTCTGTTTATCGCGGGAATTGGTGAATTTTTGATGCTTCCTTTGTTGAGCTTTGTACAAGTTGTGACAGGGTTTGGAATGCTGAAGTTTAGGCGTTGGAGTTGGCTTGGCAGTCTGATTGTGCAAATCATGATTCTCCTTGCCAGCCTGCTGGGTTTATCCTTCGTGGGGCTGATTCAACTCGTGAGCTTGATTACTTCAGTTGGTTTGATCTACTTTCTGGCAAAGCCGAGTGTGAGAATCGCTCTACGGCGGGGTCGTTAATAAGCCAAAGCTGAACGTTCTTGTGGACCAAATCTCATGAAAACTTAAGAGAGCCGCACTTAGGAAAACTCGATAGCCCCTTTGCTCAGTAGCTATTGCCATCAGTGAGCGAGAAGCTAGATTTAGGGTGGTTTGATTGTTTCTAAGTTCACAAGAAGCTGTCTTTACAACAACACTTTTCTCTGTCGCTACGCGAAAAACTGCACTTGAGTGGGTTCGATGTTCATTAAGGGCAAGCGCATCAAGACTGATTGCAGGAACAGTTGAGTTAAGCGTGAATTGATCGTTCTTAACTGCTAGAGAAACCATAGTCAAGTGGATTCCATTTCTACTTGCAGTGGCTCTTCTAACAATAAGAAAAAATTAAGCAACTCTAAGAGACACATAACTGTTTCTATATGCTTTAAAGGAAGATGCTAAATCTCATTCAGAAGGAGTCTAAAAAAGTTTGAGAGCGATCGCCGCAGACTTAACATTGGCTTTACAAAATCAGATGCAGGAATGAAGAAGCGATGAGCATGTAGGGGAGATCACCAAAAATTTTGCACCTGTCTACCTGAAAATTTCTTTACTTTGCTCAGTTTCTCCCAAGGCGACAAACTTCCTCACTAGCTAAATTGCAACTGTTATGTAGAAGCTACACAAGGAATTGCATTCACCATGCCACGACGCAAAAAAATCTCTCGCGTTCTTGAAAAAGCAGAACAACGCTTGTCTAGCTTGAAATCCATTAGCCCCACCCTAGACTTGGGCAACGGACTCACGCTCTCGTCCTACTCCAATCTGATCGAAAACCTGTGCTCCATAGTCGCTACCCTGACTGCCTGACAAATCTTTTCTAATTGAGGGTAGAACCAGGTTTACAAACAA
>NZ_JBJPHT010000076.1:0-21506 GCF_052939475.1 Phormidesmis sp. 146-20 | reverse complement strand
GGGGGATTTAGGGGGCTGAAGCCGATTGAAACGAAGCGAGTCACTCTCATCGAACCGACGTTCTTTTAACATCTGAACCTATGCCGCGTCTGAACGATCGAGCCTTTAGCCTTTTGCAAGTCGAAATTCAGAACTCTTTTAGCGATTCGGCTCTACAAGTCCAGCGAGAATTAACCCTGAGACGGCTCGAAAGATTTCGGACGCAGGAAGGATCGCCGCTCAGTTGTGACGAAATTCGAGGGGCGATCGTAGACCTTTTACCCGATTTCCCCGAAAAAGTTCTGAAAGCGGCCGCCAAAGCCAATGGTTCACCTAAAACTACAAAACCGTCAGCAAAACCTTCGTCAAAGTCCTTCTCAATTCCGTGGGGCGCGATTAAGCTGTCGTCAGTTGCCCTGCTGCTGATGGCTGGCGGAATTTATGTGGCCAATCTCCCGATCCCGGCGCTGCGGTGGTCTGTGGCGCGATCGATGCCCATTCTCTTAATTCCCAGCTTTATGAGTATGGACAGCCACTATCGAGGCGCGATCAACGCCGTTGAGCAGGCTGACCAATTGATCAATCAGGCGACCGCTCCCGAAGATTTTGAGTTGGGCAGCACCAAAGTAAAGGAAGCACAACAGCATTTGGAGGCGTTACCCGTCTGGTTTGTCGGCTATTATCCGCGTCAATATTGCAGTTTTGTGCAGTGCCGTTGGCGGTTTACGCTGGATGAGTTTCGGTCTGCCAGAGAGAATGTGGCTCGCATGGAGGCGAAATTGTTTCAAGAAGGCAACGCCCGTACGCAACTCGAAGAAAAAGAGCAGGCTCTTGACGAAGCGAAACAGGCTTACAGTCAGGCAAAAGATAATTTGGGTCGTCAGAAAGCGATCGCTCAATGGCAAACGGCGATCGATGCGCTCAAAAAAATTCCTACGCAAACTTTGGCAGGTCGGATGTCACAGGAAACGATTCAGGCGGTCGATCGTGATTTTCAGCAAGTTGTCGGATTCACCGCAGACAACACGCGCACAGGCAACTGGATGCAAGCCGCAAAAGAATTCGCTCAGGCCGCCAGTCAAGGGAAATCACCCAAAAATTTGACCGAGTTGCAGGAAACGAAAGGATTGTGGGAAGAAGCCATCGATCGCCTCGAAAAAATCACCGTAGACGATCCCGATTTTAGAGAAGCCCAAAAGCAACTGGTTGCCTACAAACAATCTCTCAGCGCGGTTGAAATTCAGATGCAGGCGGAGAGAGAGTCTGTACAGGCGTTTCAAGAAGCCCAGCGGCTGAGGCAGACTTTACTTGCGATTACGATGAACGATCCGAATGGACTCGATCGCGGTCGTGCGGCCCGTTCTCTCCAAGAAATCGTTGACGAACTTCAAAAGGTAAAGCAGGGAACTACCGTCTACGCCGAGGCCCAAAACTTGATGAAAGCTGCCGAAAAGCGCCTCAAATAAATTAACGTCAGTTCGATGAACGCTTCGCTTCGCTTTTAGATCCAGGAACGCCCCCTAAATCCCCCACGAGTGAGGGACTTTGAACCAGAACTCCTCTCTTAAAGTCCCCCAAAATTGGGGGGTTGGGGGGCAGAAGCCGTGAACAACGAAGCGAAAAAACTCTCATCGAATTCACGTTAAATTAGTGATGGCTGTGTGACCCGTAAGCACCTGTTTCTGGCTGAAAGGGGGCGATTTCCTCAACGACTTGCAGCCCGCGATGATGAAGTAGATCCTGTAAAACCGAGTCTGGAGAAAGTCGCAAATAGGTTTCGGTAATCTCGATCGCCACATGTCGATTGCCCAAATGATAAGCCGCTTGTAGCAGATCGATCGGATTGCTTGCCGCTACCGTGATCACTGGTTCAGGTTTGGCACAAATTTCAGCGATCTCACCGGACTCAGATTGCAGACGATCGCCATTTCTCAACGTCGTGCCTCTGGGCAGATTGAGATACACCGCTTGACCTGCGTCAGTTTGAAATAGGTGGCGCGATCGCGATCGTTCTTCAGCCGTTAGAGAAAGTCGGTGTTGCACTGCGCCATGATGATGAATTCGCTGAGTAAAGATGAGGGTTGCGCCGCTCGTAGAAGGGATCATGAGAAAAGTCTACTGTTAAGAATAATTTTTTGAAGGGTGAATTGCGGCTGAAGAATCATTCAAGCTAATGTAAATCCAGCCAAGTTAGAACGGCATATTTTTAATGTTTACTCTAGACTTTGTTTCAGTGATTGCTGCGTTGAATATTCAAGAGGGGCTGCAAGAATCATTAACCTGGATTCAAAGTTTGGGCGCTGTGGGTGCAGTTGTATTCATCGGGCTGTACATTCTAGCAACTGTTCTATTCATTCCCGGAACGATTCTCACTTTAGGCGCAGGCGTTGTCTTTGGTGTTGTATTCGGATCAATTTATGTATTCATTGGGGCCACTCTAGGAGGAACAGCGGCGTTTTTGATCGGACGATATCTAGCGCGGGGCTGGGTTTCTCACAAGATTGCAGACAATTCTAAATTTAGAGCGATCGACCAATCCGTGGCGCAATCCGGCTTCAAAATTGTGTTGTTAACTCGCCTATCTCCGATCTTTCCGTTTGTTTTGCTCAATTATGCATTAGGGGTGACACAGGTTTCACTTAAGGATTTCGTGCTGGGGTCGATCGGCATGATTCCCGCGACTGTTTTATATGTTTACATCGGGTCTTTAGCTGCAAATTTAGCCACCCTGGGCACCCCCAATCAGACAGCTCAAACGGCACAATGGATCTTTAGAATCGTCGGGTTGATTGCCACGATCGCCGTAACAGTTTACATTACCCGAATCGCCCAAAAAGCCCTCAACGACAGTGTTTCATCAGGAGAATCCGATGGTTAATCCAGTGACAATCGCCCCAATGGATGTGCATAATCAGCTTTTGATTTCGCAGGTTCACCCCAATGATTGGATCAATCCTGAACCCGTCGATCGCTACGATCTGGTTGTCATCGGTGCGGGAACTGCCGGATTAGTCGTCGCTGCTGGAGCCGCCGGATTAGGATTAGGGCTGAAGGTGGCGATCGTTGAAAAGCATTTGATGGGCGGTGATTGTTTGAATGTGGGCTGTGTGCCGTCCAAAACGATGATTCGCTCTTCTAGAATTGCCGCTGAGATGCGAAATTCTCACCCGTTTGGCATTCATTCATCAGATGTTGAGGTTGATTTTGCGGCTGTGATGGAGCGGGTTAGACGGATTCGAGCCGGGATTAGTGACGTTGATTCTGCCCAACGATTTCAAAAATTGGGGGTCGATGTGTTTTTGGGTGAGGCGCAGTTTGTGGATGGTCAAACGATCGCCGTTGCAGACAAATCGCTTCGCTTCAAAAAGGCAGTGATTGCAACCGGGGCAAGAGCGTCCCAACCAGACATTCCGGGGCTTGCAGAGGCGGGATACCTGACCAATGAAACAGTTTTTTCGCTCACAGAGCGGCCTCGACGGTTGGGAATTATTGGCGGCGGTGCGATCGGCTGTGAGTTTGCCCAAACATTCCAACGACTCGGCTGTGAAGTGGTTTTGTTACATAAGAATGATCACATTCTCGATCGCGAAGATGATGACGCAGCCGAGATCATTCAACGAACATTCATTGAAGAAGGCGTAAAGCTGTTTTTACAATGCACCGTGGAACGAGTTGAGAAAACCTCCGAAGGCAAAGTGATTCACTTTAGGAACGCGAGTGGAAATGATAGCGTCACCGTCGATGAAATTCTAATTGGAGTCGGGCGATCGCCCAATGTCGAAAAATTAAATCTGGAAGAGATCGGCGTTGAGTACGACAAACAAGGCGTGAAAGTCAACGATTATCTACAGACGACGAATCCCAAAATCTACGCTGCGGGAGACATCTGCATGAATTGGAAGTTTACTCACGCCGCCGACGCAGCCGCCCGAATTGTAATCAAAAACACGCTCTTTTCACCCTTTGGTTTGGGGCGTTCTAAATTAAGTAGTCTGGTCATGCCTTGGGCAACTTACACCGATCCAGAAGTCGCGCATGTAGGCATGTATGAGCAAGAGATCCGCGCTAAAGGATTAGAGTTTGACACGATTAAAATTCCGTTTGAGAAGGTCGATCGCGCGATCGCAGACGGCGAAACCGATGGCTTTGTCAAAATTCTGCACAAAAAAGGCTCCGATCAAATTTTGGGAGCTACGATCGTGGCTCGTCATGCGGGTGATTTGATCAGTGAGGTGACACTGGCGATCGTCGGTAAGCGCGGTTTAAATACTTTGTCTGGCGTGATTCATCCTTATCCTACGCAGGCAGAAGCGATCAAAAAAGCAGCCGATGCCTACCGTCGTACTTTGTTAACGCCCAACTCAAAGCGCATTTTGGGATTTCTCACCAAACTGTCCCAAATTTAAGGATTGCAAAAGGGACATTGGGCAGGGTCAGCCGATCGCACCCCTTGAGGAAACAGAATTTCTTCTTGAAAACCACATTTCTGACAACGATAAAGATGAGACAACGTTTGATTTGTAGGCGATCCGCACCAGTCACAGGGTAATCCTGATTTGTGTTCTATTAATTCAAACCCAGGAGTCAAACAGCGTGTGCAAGCATGATTAATCTTCTGTAATAAATCTTGTGTAGCTTGTGTGATCACTTTCATTCGAGTTGGATTGTACATCGCTCTCATATCCGTTTCAAGATGAATTGTGTTCGTGGTTAACGTTGAGAATTTAGCGATCGCTTCCTCTAACTTCTCCAGCGTTGTAATTCCCTTGATCATTTGAGTCGAATTAGCATTCACTTTAGCAATCAGTCCATGTTCAGGAAAGCCAATTTTGAGTGCAAATTCTTTGGCTTCGTCGAAACAGGTCACCGATCGTTGACTAAAATTTGTCTCCATCGAAATCGCTTCCCCCACAATTTCTAAATCATTGGCGCGATCAATCAGCATCACCAATTCTCGATCGCAGGGCAAAATCGGCACCGCAGGATGAGGCGCAAAACTGCCTTCGCTGGCGATTGCCAAGTCCATTTTCATCAATTCCATTGCCGCGATCGCTTTTTGTCTAGCCGCTTCTCGCTGATCGCCCACCCGTTTCACCTCACGAGTAAACGTCCCAAACACATCAGTATCAAACGTTTGCGGCACGACGATTTGTATCCCCAACCCCGGTTCTAGAATGGGAGCGATCGCCCATTCCTTGTGATGCATCGTCGCCAAAACTGCCATCCGCCCTGCAAACATCATCCACACCTGACGAAAATTTCCTGCTCCCATTCTCCCAAATTCACAACTCTCAACAGAAACTTTTCCACAAACCATACTCGTTATGACTATGATCTAGATCAGTTTCCTCCTTCCTCCCTCCTCCCTCCTCCCTTCTTTCCTCTCACTCCTCACCCCCCACTTCCCCCAATGGCTCACCTCACCCAACGCCGACCCGAAAATGTAGACGGTGATTTTTACGTCGATCGCACCTGCATCGACTGTGACACTTGCCGCTGGATGGCTCCCGAAATTTTTAGCCGCGAGTCGAGCATGTCTGCCGTTTATCATCAGCCCCAAAACGAGACCGAACGGCTTCGTGCAATGCAGGCGTTATTGTCCTGTCCGACGGCTTCGATCGGTACCGTTGAAAAACCCAAAGATATCAAATTCGCCCAGCAAAGTTTTCCGATTTTGATTGCTGAAAATGTTTTTCACTGCGGCTATCATGCTGAGAATTCTTTTGGGGCTGCGAGTTACTTGATCCAGCGATCGGACGGCAATATCCTAATAGATTCACCGCGTTTTTCTCCCCCATTGGTAAAGCAAATTGAAGAAATGGGCGGTATTCGTTATCTGTATTTGACCCATCGAGATGATGTGGCTGATCACCAAAAGTTTCACGATCATTTTGGGTGCGATCGTCTTCTCCACGCTGATGAAATTAATCGCAGTACTGAAAGCGTAGAAATCAAACTGACCGGATCTGATCCCTTTCAATTAGATTCAGAACTGTTGATTATTCCCGTTCCAGGACATACGAAAGGTCACACTGTTTTACTGTATCAAAATCGATTTCTGTTTACCGGAGATCATCTTGCGTGGTCTGATCGACTAAAGCAATTGATTGGCTTTCGAGAAGCCTGTTGGTACTCTTGGGATGAGTTGAAGCGATCGATGCAAGCTCTCTCTCATTACTCGTTTGAATGGGTGCTTCCCGGTCACGGGCGACGATATCAGGCTGACGCAAAAACAATGCACCAGGAAATGCAAAAATGTCTTGCCTGGATGGGGTTAAATGTTGACAGTGGGGAATGGGATTAAAGAAGGGATGAGGGATGAGGGATAAGGGATGAAGGATGAGGGATGAGGGATGAGGAATGAATCAAATTATTCAAACACTTGAACAAGACTTGCCAACCTTGTTTGAGAAAGACATTCGGTACGACATTTACACTCAAGATATCTTCTTCAAAGATCCGGTAAATACCTTTAAGGGAAAGTTTAATTACCGAATCATTTTCTGGACGCTGCGATTCCACGGTCGGCTGTTTTTTACACAGCTTTTCTTTGACCTGCACAAGGTTTCTCAAATTGATGAATTGACGATTTTGGCAGAGTGGACGGTGCGCGGAACGTTGAGAGTTCCCTGGAAAGGACACGTCTTTTTTAACGGCACTTCAACCTACAGACTCACGCCAGAAGGGTTGATTTACAGTCACCTGGATCAATGGGATCGATCGCCACAAGCCATTCTCAAACAGTTTTTTCAAAAAGCTGAAGATTCAAGAATCTGAGGTAATTTGATCTTTTGAATTTGCCAATCTAAGTTGATGATTGTGGCTGTCAAACATCAGACAAAGCCCAAAATTCACTAACACTAAACTTAAGGTGCCAATCCAAAACCAGCCGTCACCGTTGATTTTATGAATCAGCGCCTCACCAAACACACTCAAACCAGCGCCGATCGCCAACAATCCACTCACCCCTTTCACCAACCACAAAACTTTTTCTCGCTGCATTGCTAAATCCTCTCATCGCGTAGCGAATTCTACCATTCAGGGCAGACTTCCTTTCGATAAAAGTCCGAGTATATTGGGCCTGAGGTTTTGGAGCAGCACATGTTTATCTCTCTGATTGCAGACTACGGGACGGGCGATCCGGCTTTTTCTGAAGTGACTCAGCGCCTGTTGATGGGCATTCCCAACGCACAAATTCAGCTTCTCTCAGTGCCGCCGTTTAGCACTTTGGCTACCGGATTTTGGATCGCGCAGTTGGGGTTGAATCCAGGGCCCGCCGATCGCTTGGTCTACCACAATTGTGCGCCTCGCAAAGATGACCTGGAAGCTCGCCAAAACAACGAAGGAGAAGGCTTGACTTATGCGTTGCTGCCCAATGGCGTGAAGGTGGTCGGCGTGAATGCAGGCTATACGCTTTCGTTTATCAAGCCCTACGCCAAACAGTTGCAGATGATTAATGTGTCGCGGGGCGGTTCGCAGTTTCGATCGCGAGATGTCTTTCCCCCGGCGGCGGCGGCGATCGCAAACAATGATTTCAGCTTATTGGGCGAGTTGTTGAATTTGGATCAGATTGCAGATGCACCGAGCGATCGGGTCGCCTGGATCGATGGCTATGGCAATATCAAAACGACGATTCCCTCTCACACGGTCAAGCTTGCACCAGAGGCAAAAGTGGTGATTCGGATTGGGGATGTGGTCAGCGATGCGATTTATTCAGACGGCAGTTTTCGAGTCCCCGAAGGAACGCTGGCCTTCTCTCCGGGCAGTTCTGGTTGGACGGTGGACGGTCAAGAAGTGCGCTGGATGGAGCTATTTTTGCGCGGCGGCAACGCCTGGGAGCGATTTGGCAAACCTCGGATCAATCAACCCGTGATGCAATTGGGGTAAGCAAAATGAATGTCACGGCTAAAACTGACTTGCATCTCTAATCTTCTATCAGTTGCTTTAATTCATTAATGTTTGAGGAAAACTTCAATTCACCATTCTGTTCGACTATGGTCGTCTGGTAGTTTTGGTGTAATTCTTCCCGTCGCTCTTCTCTCAGATATTGAGCTAAGAGAGTTTGAATCTCTTGTTTTTCTTCAAATGAGAGGACTTTGATTGCTTCCACCACGGCGCTAAAGCTCATAATTCGCCAGATATCCTTTAGTCCTCCATGCCATCAATCTAACATGTCAAGAAAGGTACGATCGTCACCAAGCGATCGACCTCAATTTCTCGAAAACTCAAAACTAGCGTTCCACTAACAACTACAGTTTGAACATTGAAATATTAATAGATGAATTTGCGATCGTGTCTCCACTAATAATTGAAGCTGTATCGTCGAACGCTTTAAACTTGTCTTCTGGTATGGACAAACCATCCTCTAAGGCAGCAATATAACCTACGATCGCTTCTCTAATATTGAATAGCGCTTCTTCTTTTTCCCTGGCTGATACATCCTTTCAAGCTTGGACATTCTACAATCCAAATTCCATCTGCGTCTCTGTACAAAATTACTTGTCTCACATTTTGATTCAAATTAATTGATTAACCCGCATCTATGTTCACAAATAAATTACATCCCAATTGTGCCCTCATTAATTACTGGTAGAACAATCCTTCTAGCATCGGTTCGACTAGATTTCTTAGACAAAGCGGTGAATAAACTCGCAAATCAGATCGACTCGACCTTTGCGTAAGACTGCGGAATCGAGACGTTCAGTAGTATTGCAGGTCATCAAAACGACTAACTTCTGTTCTAGTTCAGAATGCAGATTGGAGCCGACACTAATCACACTTTGATATAACGTGCCATCTAATAAACTCAGAATGTGTTCGGTTTTGCTGCTGCTTTGGGCGATTTCGGTAGAACGATCGTGCGCCAGATTATCCGCTTCATTGATAATCAGACAGATCCGTTCGAGATAAGACGGGGGCACAAAATTTTCTACCGCATCGTGATCGAGAATGAAAATCACATAGCCTAATGGCACGAGAACTTCTTTGGCGATCGCCTGCGTCCACGCAGTTTTTCCCGTTCCTGGATCGCCATGCACCACAACGGCCAAGCGTCCCTGCTCAATCACCGCCTGCTGAACGGCATCCGTAAAGCTCTGCACTTCTGCCGGAAAGCTGCGAATCGGATACTGAGCGTGAATTTTTCCGACACGGCTTTGATACCCACTCAACATGACGGCTAATCCGTAGGTGGCTTTGCTGATTAGAGGGGTTAAATCCTTAGCCATTAGCGTGTAGAAGCGACGACCCCGATCGAGATAGTCAATCTGCAACCAAACTTCATGTGCTGCCCAGTAAGAATAGGCACTGGTAATCACATCTAGCCGCTCCCAACTGACAAACCGATCGGGCGGAAGATAAAAGTAGCGATCGAGATAATATTGCGTCACCAGATCGGGACGACCCAGAAATTCGAGAATTTGGCGAATGGTGGTTTCTTGAAGACGATTGAGAACGAAGTCGATCGGGATACTATTGCGGCTCACAACCTGACGCACGGGCATTTCAACCGTCAGCGCATCGGAGTAGCGGTAATCAGGCGCAGGCGGATCGGGCGTAATGTAGTTCCAAAATTCGTCTAGATCATAGCGATTGTTTTGAGAGAATAAGCTCGTCAGATTGGCCCACCAGGCATAGTTGGTGCGTCCCAGCGTATCGGCGGCGTTGCTGACAATTCCCATGATCCGACGATTCAATTCTGACGTGTCGTTGGCGAGTAGCTGCGTGATGTGGCTCCAGTCAAACTCGCGATACAACGGCCGCCAACCCGACGCAAGTAGCCCTTGCCCTTTGAGCTTGTTTTGGTCATTGCCGAAGTTGAAAAAGTCAGGTTGAGTCATGAGAAGTAGGGAGGAGGGAGGAGGGAGGAGGGATGAAAGTATTGATCAGTTACTTCATCCGGTTCCAGTCATGCACACCAGTCATGCACAATACATTAGCGTAAATTTGATGAATGCCTTCGCTGTGGTTGCAGATTCAGGGTGCCTCCTAAATTCCCTATCAATCAAGGACTTTGAACCGTAATTCTTCTCTGAAAGTCTCCCAGGATGGGAAGTTGGGGGTCAGAAGCACCAAGCAACGTCGCGAAAAATTTCATCGAATCGACGTTACATTACGTATACTACAACTATACTACATTCACTAGTAGCCTCGCAAGCGTCTGAGGAGAAATTCAAATCGGCTGCGGGCGAGGGGGAGATGTTCGACAACGGAGGGGCTGAGATCATTGACGAGACTCTCTACCACCTCAGTGGGAAGCTCTTTGCCATAGCCTAACAAACCCACCGTATTGCGGAGGCGATCGGACAGCGACAAGGCGATCGCTCGATAAAATCGGGAAGCAAACCCCGTATCGTCTGTTAATTTATTCATCAATCGCTGACGGGGCACCGATAAGACCAGCGTTTCCTCAGTCGCGGTGACAGTGGCCGACGGCGGCCGAGTATCGACAAATGAGATTTCGCCAACCACTTCGCCACTGGTGAGATGGGCGATTTTTTTACCCGCAAGGGCTTCGATCGACACCGTGAGTGATCCGGTTAAAACAATATACACCGCGTCTACTGACTTCCCTTCTTGAATCAGGACGGTTCCCGCTGCTAATTCTTCTCGACGGCCGACATAAAGCAGCCAATCTACATCAGCATCCGTTAACACCCCCAAAATAAACAAAATCTTTTTCATAGCGCTGCAAAATGGGGTGAAAAATGCTCAAACTAGCAAAGATCAAAGCATCTGTTTCATTGTAGAAACGGGCGATCGTTTTGTGGAATAACGGATGATCTCTTCAAGCTACTTACAGAGTCCGCCACTCAAAGTCAACGTTTACCGACATACTATTTTCATGAGTTTTGAAGGACGAGAGGCCATGGAGAAGCAACACTCTGTAAAACGAATTTTTGCACAAAAACGAAATACTTGGAGAATTGGATTTTTGGCGGCGTTGTTTGCGATCGCGTTTACGCTCTCTAATTGCAGCAATGCGTCTAATCAAAATAGTTCGACGACCGCTGGAACTAGCTCCCCTTCTCAAGCTGGCGTGTTGGTTTATGGTTCGGTGGGGCAGCCTGTCAATTTAGAATCAGGCAACATTACAGACGGCAATTCGGTGGTGGTGCAAAATCAAATTTATAACCGTTTGATCGGCTTTAAACCGGGAAGCACCGATCTGGAACCCAGTTTAGCGACCTCCTGGACAGTTTCAGCGGATGGTAAAACCTGGACATTCAAGCTGCGATCGGGCGTTAAGTTTCATGATGGCACTGAGTTTGATGCAAGTGCGGTTAAATTTAACGTCGATCGCTGGTGGGACAAAAACGATCCATTTGGCTATCGCAATGCAGGCAAAACCTATGAGATTTGGGATCAAACCTTTGGTGGCTCAAAAGGCGAGTCGGCATCTTTGCTGCAATCTATTACGGTGCCCGACAAATCCACGATTCAGTTTGGGTTAAAGCAACCGTTTGCGGCCTTTCCGAGCGCGATCGCCTCTGGGTTTTTTGGCATTGCTAGCCCAACTGCAATCAAGAAAGCGGCTGCAAATTATGGAACGCCTGCGGGTGGAGCAGTGGGCACCGGAGCCTTTGTGTTTAAGGAATGGCGATCGGGCGATCGCATTGTTCTCGAAAAAAATCCCAATTACTGGAAGCCAGATCTGCCCAAAAGCAATCAATTGGTAATGCGATTTGTCACCGATCCGGCCGCCCGATTGGCCCAGCTACGCGCCGGACAGCTTGATTTCACCGTCGATCTGGCACCCGATCAAAAGGCAGAAGTCGATCGCGATTCCAACATCACCGCCACGTCGCGCCCTTCGTTTAATGTGGGATATTTGGCGTTAAATCCCAGCTATAAACCTTTGTCTGATGTGCGAGTTCGGCAGGCGATCGCTCATGCGATTAACCAACAGGCGATCGTCAAAGCGTTTTGGGGCGACCTTGCCGAAAATAGTCCCAATTTCATTCCGTCTACGCTGTCCTGGGCACAGGCACCTGACCTCAAGCCTTACGAGTTTAGTCCCCAAAAAGCCAAGGAATTGTTGACTCAGGCGGGCTTTCCCAACGGTTTTGACTTAGAGCTTTGGTATATGCCCGTTTCGCGTCCCTACTTTCCGACTCCCAAACCGATCGCCGAAGCTTTTTCCGCAGATCTCAGCGCTGTGGGCATTCGCGTCTCGCTCAAGACCAAAGATTGGACTGCTTATCTTGCCGATCGCCTCAAGCCCCCCGGATTTCAGTCCTTTATGCTGGGCTGGACGGGCGACTACGGCGACCCAGACACCTTCTACTATCCGCTGTTTGGCGCAGGCAGCACAAAAGATCTGGGCAACTGGAAAAACGACAAACTTCAACAACTCCTCGATCAAGGCAGAGCCACTGCCGATCAAACCGCCCGATCGAAAATCTATGCCGAAGTCGATCGCATTCTGCATCGAGAAGTTTTGAGGTTACCGATCGTGCATTCAAAACCATTGTTAGTGCAGCGCAAAACGATTAACGGTTGGGTTCCCAGTCCGCTTGGCACCGAGCCATTTGAAGGAATTGAGAAGCGATCGTAAAACTATTGCCGATCGCCTGACCCGAAGTAACCCAAAGCAACTCTCTCCCTGACGACCTATTGGCAATGGTGACCGTACCTCGAAGGTGTCGGTTTTTACCCATAGGGATTCTATATTTTGCGTCTACGGTAGAAAGAGCAACCCAACACTCCATCCGTAGATGTTTAAGCAAAAACTAATAGATGTGGTTCTCAACAGTCTGATTCCGTCATTGACTCAAAATGTTTCAATCGCTGCTCAATCTGCACGAGATGGTGCCCAAACAATGTTGAGCCAAGGTGCAGGGTTAGTGACCAAAGCAGGTGATATCAGTCGAAACCCTCAAGCATTCGGTTTTGCATTTGAGCATCTTCAAGCGATCGGGTTTAATATCAATGCTGCACTGAGGCAATCTGCTGCTCGTGCTTATCAAATTCCTGCTGATGGGAGTACAAAGTTTAGCCCTGATCTTTATATTGAACTGACAGGAAAGGTCGTTGCTGAAATTCAAGCAAAGGCTGGATCTAGAAGCTATGTTCAGCAACACGCTAACCTTGGACACTACGCTGGAGAAATTCTGACGAATACTGAAAATGCAGGAATCGTAGGGACAACCGATCGACTTCGGGTTGATGGAGTTGAGAGCATTCCAGTCAGTCGAGGATTTGCAGAATGGGTTGCTGAAAATCCCTACTTTGCTGCCAGCTTGATTTATGCATCTGCAACAACAGGTGAGATTGTACTTTCTGGAGTCGAAGGCGCAGTCGTCCAAACTGAAATAGAAGTTTTATTACAGTCTATTAAAGTTGTGGGTGCCTATTGTCGAGGTGAGCAAGCACTCGCTCAGGAAGAAGCCTATAAAATTGCCAAGATCGCAACTGAAAGCCTGAAAGATGGCTTTATCAGAGGAGTTGCGATTAAGATTCTTCAACGAGTTACGAAAAGTAAGGCTTTTGCATCATTGGGATTCACGGTTGGCAGCACTGCTATTCCAGTCGCTATCCAAGTGTTGCGGAATGAACTGACTTTGCAAGATGCGATCGAGCAAGTTGGTCACCAAGCTTTTACCGCAGCAGTCATTACTCCAATTCTTCTCCTATTTCCACCGATTGGGACTGCTTTTATCAGTGCTAAGGTGCTTCAGGCAATTTGGGCGGAAATTTCACCAGAGTGGAAAGCAAGTTTGCACCAGTCACTCAAAACTACAATCACAGATAACTTGTTCTTGGTGTAGACAGAAAGATAGTACGGGTAACGGCCTGTACGAAAAACAAATCTAAATATAGAACCCGTTTGAGATTTACTGTTGAAATACAGGGCAAGCAGCAAGAACAGAATGAGAATGTTGTGGTTCTTTAGTTCTAGAGCTTTTCTTGCCAGATCATATTTGAGTGCTTAATCAGCAGAAGTCCGCTAGAGTTGGGGCAATAATAGGCAGATTAACATGTATTGAACTACAATCAATAGAGAAAAAACTCTACCGATGAGGCTCGTCCTTATGGTAATTCACATCGTAGAACTTGAGCGCGCGATCGCCAAACAGCATGAAAAATCACCGTTCTCTGGTGTAATTTGGGTCAAAGAGAAAAGCAAAATTGTTTTTTCTAAAAGTTATGGCTTCGCAAATCGCGCTGAAGCGATACCCAACACCCTTAATACCCGGTTTGCCACAGCCTCTGGCACCAAAACATTTACCAGTGCCGCGATATGCCAACTGGTCGAGAAAAATCTACTCACATTTGATACCCTTCTCAAAGATTGTTTGAATATTCCCTTTCCCACCTTCGACCCAGCGATTTCAGTTCATCATTTGCTAACCCATAGCTCAGGTATTCCAGACTACTTTGATGAGGCAGTGATGGACGACTATGAGGATCTGTGGAAAGAGCGACCGATGTACAGTGTTTGTACTTTGAAAGACTTTTTGCCAATGTTTCAAGATCAGGCGATGGTATTTGCCCCAGGAGAAAGATTCTCTTACAACAATGCGGGATACATCCTATTAGGGTTAATTATTGAACAGGTTAGCAAATTGAGTTTCCAGGAGTACGTCGAAGCTAATATATTTGCTATTTGCAATATGACAGATAGCGGTTTTTTCTCAATGGATTGTCTGCCACCCTGCACTGCCTATGGTTATATCCAAAAGTCTGATCAAGAATGGCGAACTAATATCTATGCTCTGCCTGTTATCGGTGGCTCAGATGGTGGAGCCTTCACAACGGTTGGAGATATGGAGAAATTTTGGCAGGTGTTGATGACCCATCAACTTTTATCTGAAGCGATACTCAAGCAAATGCTAACTCCGCACATTCCAACCGGAGAGCAAAGTAGCAGTGAAGCAAATTTTTACTACGGATATGGCATATGGATAGCGAAGCAAGAAGATGTGTTGTCTTATCATATGTTCGGTGGTGACCCTGGAGTCTCTTTTTATTCAGGAATGTATGCGGATCTGGACATTCAAATAACTCTTATGGGGAACATCGTTAATCCATTTGATGATATGCGTAATTGCGTTATGGCTTTTCTTAATTAATGGAAAAGTGCGATCGCCTATCTTCCATAAGTTGAGTTTGTAAAACCCAATCTCCAAATAACCTGTCACAAGTAACCATCGAAGCAGCCTAACATTCCCAATCACCCGACGCAGACAACCTCAACTGCAAACGGGGCACCTCGCGATCAGTGTGTATTGGTGTTGTTAGCTGGCGCTACTGCAAAGATAGTTCTATTAATATTCTAATTGCCATTTCATCGACGGAACTATCATTTGCAAAGGCATCCCCATAGTTTGAGAGAATCACGATTCCGGTTTGCTTTGCTCTGTCAAAACCAATGAAGCTAACGTAACCGCCTGTACCACCATTATGCCAATGTACCACTTGCCCATTGGGTAGAGTCAAAATATGCCAAGCCAAACCGATACTAAGAGTATTACCCATTTCAAAGTAGCGTTCTTGCGATCGCGCTAAAATAGCTGCTCTTTGAGGATCGGACTCACAAAGATGAGCTTGCAAGAACATCACCAAATCTTCAGCGGTTGAGCGAAATGCTCCCGCAGGAGCCATCACATCAAAACCCCAGTTTGAGGTTAGCGTTCCATCGGGGGAATGACCTGATGTAAAGCGTGACTGCTGTTCTGGTGTGAGATGAATTGTCGTATTAGTCATGCCAAGCGGTTGACAAATAATTCCTTTCACCAAATCCTCGTAAGGTTGAGATGTTTTTAGACTCAATAAATGTCCTAATAAGCCCATGCCAAAGTTGGAGTATTCATAGCGTTGACCGGGTTCACTGAGCAGCGTCAAACCGACCAATGCTGCATACATCTCCGACGCTGCGTAGCCGAGATAAGGATTGGTTGGATCTTTTATATTGGTCAGGAAACTGTCGGGTAGTTTGGGTAGTCCAGAGGTATGAGTTGCTAAGTGGCGCAATGTAATGGATTGAACAGAAGTAGGCAACTGGCTAACGACCTCTTCGGGAAGATAAAGCTGAATGAGATCGTCTAAAGCAACCGTTCCCCCATGCACCAATGCAGCGAGAACTGTCCCTGTAAAAACCTTGGTGACGGAGCCGATTTCATAAATTGTTTGATCATTAGGAAGGGAACAACTGTGATCACTAACTTGACCCAATCCTTTTGTATAATGATGCCCTTGCTGAATTACTCCAATTGTTAAAGCAACCTTTTCTCTTTTGCTCGCGTAATCATTCGTGATTTGATTAATTTTATTTTCTAAATTTTGACTATCCATAATCATTAAGTTGGGCTTAATTTTGACTTGAGCGATCGCTGTTGAGTCATAGGTCAAAGCAATACGCACAATTATGAGTGATAAGCTAACGTTCCTATTGAGCGACTGTCAGCAGCCTTTGCAATGCAACCAAGATTTCTATTCAGTCCACTTTAATAGAGTTGTTAGCCCAATGTAACCAACAGTTACAAAGCCTGCTGGAGTAAAAATTAACCTGCTTCTGCTAATGGGCAAACGGACAAGACTTCATCGGGGCGCAAAACTTCTACACTAGACAAGTTCCTCCCGCCAATATTGACTTGAATCAACCAAGTGTAACTTTGTCCAAATCATTCAAAACTTTTTCTCTTAACCTACAAGTAAGCACAATTAAAGTTTTTCTAGAAGGACAGCAATCCAACCAGAACCATGTGGATTGACAGAATCACCAGCACCTCCACCTCCTGCACCTGTGATTGATTTAATTTCCCAACCAGCAGCAAGATAGTCCTCTAAATGTTCCTGTACAGTACCGTGGCTTTGCTCCGGTGAACGCTTCCCTGGTATCCGATAGCCTTCTCGGTCTAGATAAATCGTGACTAACTTCTGCATAGATGATTCCCTCCACCACGGTTGCTTCTGTTACGAACGTCAACAAATAATTCATTAGTTGCTCCCACAGAGAACTTAGGGGCTAACGGCAAAGGTCAGCGGCGGCAGACAAACTTGAATTCACCACCAGCGGCTTTCGACCGTCCGCTGCATTTGAATTGTTAGCCTGCGCCTTTATCAGTACAATTCTAATCATCTTAAAGTTGATTCAAAATCTAGGTTTTTTATTTGCTTCGATTTAATAATCTCCTAATCGGCTCGGAGTCTAATAAGCTATAAAAGCCCTTGAAAATTTTATCTATATTAGGGTTCCATACATCGATAGGGACTCCCAATTCAAGTTCAATTTTCTTTGCTGCAAGTAACCCCTCGATACTTTCGATACTCCAATTCCAGTTGCCGGTTTTCCAATTATGTACAGCTTTTGCTGCTCCCAAGAATCTTAAACAAATTGCTTCATTTCGGCGATCTCCAATTTGCTCAAAAACATCTCGTGCCGCTTGAAGGTTATTCAACGCTTTTAGAAAGTCACGTTGCTTGAAGTAAATGATTCCCAAATCACATAAAGCAGTAGCCTTGATATGTCGAAGGCTAAATTTTTCAGCAATACTTAATGCCTGTTCATATTGATGAACAGCCTTCGTAAAATCTTTTTGAGGATTGTCAGGACGATAATAAATATTACCTAAACTTTTCAAGAGACGTGATTCACCTTCAATATCTTTGGTCTGCCTACAAATTTTCAATGCTTCTTCATAAGCTTCAATTGCTAATCTATACTGCTTTGAATGATCATAAGCAAGGGCTAAATTTCCAAGGACATTACTTAAAAAGTGTAAGTCACTAGATTGTCTAGCAATTTCCAATGCTTGTTTTGAGAAGCCAATTGCTAATCGAGGCTTTCCTTGCATAGTGTGAATCGCACTGATTCTATCCAGAGTAGAAGCTTTACCTAAGTCATAATCGCCTTCCTGTGAAAGCTCTAATGCTTTTTCAGCCGCATCCAACGCTTGCTGATATTTTCCTTGTACAAGATAGGCTGCACTCAAATTGGAGCAACATCCTGCAAGTAGTAATGGATCACTAATAGGTTGAGACTCTAAATCCTCCATGATTATTTCGTAATACTCCCGTACAACATCAAAATATCCGCGAGACTTTAGCCAGTCAAAATTCTTATTTAACATTCTTGCCGCATGTTCAGCCTGCCCAGCTTTACAACCATGATAAAGAATTTCAAATAATTCTAGAGCTTCTTCCTCTTTAAGATGCTTCCTTCTTTTAGATTCATTATCATAATATTCAATCGCTCGTTCATGAGCTTCAATAATATCTCCTTCTTGCTCTAAAAGAAGTTTTATATATCGCTGAATAAGTGGCTGAAATTTAAACAGAGACTTTCCATCGCTTTTTTGTTGTATTAAAAGAGAGCGTTGAACAAACTCACTTTTTATCATACTTTCTTTAATATCATGAGATGCCATTACCTTTGCCATCTTGGTGCTGAATGGGCGACGATAAACACTAAGATTCATCAGTAATGCTTGCATTGGTTGACTTAAGTGACGAAAACTTTCTGATAAGACTTTGCCTACGCTCGCTTGAGGATCGCCGCGATGGGAACCAACAATCTTTTCAAATAGCGTTACTTGATTTTCATTCAAGGTGTGAATTTCAATCTTCTTCCCATCTGCCTCCAAACTTTTAATCCACTGAGCAGTAAGAGTGAGCAATAATGGATGCCCTTCGGCTGTCTCAACAAACCTCTTGAGTTGAGTTTCTTCGCCCCGAATTCCTAAACTCTCCAGAAGTGTAATGCCTGACTCAATCGGTAAGCCTGGAAGCTCTAGCCAATGACATCTGTGTTCAAACTGTAATTCTATGCGTTCCCGGCTGGTAATTAAAATTGTGCTATTTCGCCCTTTTGCCAACCACTTTTGAAAAAAACTCTGGTATGGCTGCCACAATGAAGTTCCTACTAGGGTTTCTAGATTATCCATAACCAGCAAATATTGCCCCTTCGCTAGTCGATTTACTAGTTCAGTTGCTAGTTCTTCATCTGTATTGCTTTGATATATTTCGTCTCTTGCTATTTTTCGCAGCAACCATAGTCCAAATGTATTAAAACTATAAGGTTCCTGAAAATTAGCCCAAAGTTTATCCTGTAATCCTTTTACTTGCTCAAACAGATGAGCAACCAGCGAAGATTTGCCGTATCCCCCGGCTGCAACCACACCAACTAACCTTACTTGCTTATCTGATAGCCACTGAAGGATTTTATTTTCTTGAGAGCGATTTTGCCAACTTCCAATTGGTGGTGGAAGAGTTTCATCAATGATGGGATTTACAATAATGGAGTTTACTTTGTTAATATCATCGATACTCTCAAGCGGCAGCGAAAGGTTTCGATCTCCAAGTACCAACTCACAAAAGTTTGGATCTTCAGCTATGACTGAAATGGGTGTCGCCCATAAAGCCTGCTCAGCAAAAGACTTGTTAGTTTCAACAATGACACCGACTAGAAAATTATCAACAAATAAGGCAGTTCCGCTAATTCCTTTCCATTCATCGGCTTGCTTTGGTATCGGGGATGTAACTTGCAGTCGAAGTTGCCCCTCTTTCATTGCGGCAAGCCGACTCAAATTTCCTCTAAGTGGTTCAGGATTATTACGGTTTTCAATCTTCTGAACAACAGGAAAGCCAGTTCCTTTTGCGATTAAAGTTTCGAGAGGTAATTTACCAAAGCGAGTAGCAGGAGAATCTTGGGATGATAAGAAAGCTGGTTTCCCCTTTACTAGCTTGAGAAGAGCAAGATCTAGTTCTTTACTATCCCAACATAAATAACATCCCTTCTCAATCCACTTTACTTTTCCCTGTTCGTAATCTCCAATAAAACGGATATCATAATCCGTTTGGAGAACCCCATTTTCATTGATTGGAGCAATGATGTGGTGGGCTGTCAGAATAAGATCTTCTGTAATTAAATAGCCAGTTCCACCTGATTTTTGCTTCTGGTTATGTAATTCTGCAACTCGTCGCTCGTCCATAGTTGTACATTCATAAAATTTAAATGAGGGCTATAAAAAACTTCTTAAGCAGCTAGTCAGGTCTATCTAGCTCAGAACTGGAGACTCGAATTGGTTGACCGCTTGCATCAACAGCTTTCAATGTGAGTTTGAGCTTATGCTTAGTAGCATCTTTGACTTTAGAATCCACACCACCGCCAAAGATATACCAGTTAATTTTTCCAGAAACACCCGATTCACCTTCTGCAATTACTTCCAATTCGAGTTCAATTGATTGAAGGTCAAATTGCAGACTTTGATTTTTGCCTTTTTCCTGGGCGAGTCTGAGTTCTTCCCGGAGGTTCTCGATCGCATCACTCAGCTTGATTAACCCCATAAAGCTCCTTACTTTGTGTTGTACTCATATATTGTCTTATCTTAAGGCACCCCTATTAATATGCTTCATTCAACCTTGACTACTCATAGACCAGTTGGCGGTTTTGGACTCCAGGAACCCAGCAGGCTAACGACCAAATTGAGCGGCGCACGACATGACCCAAACGCTAGACGAACCCGCCCCACTCGACCGCTCCAATGACTTGTTGGGGAGCTTCTTCGCGCTGAACCAGAAATCTTTCGCGCAATACGACGAAGAATGTTGGCGATAACACGATCGACGAACCCACTAACAACCTAGCAAACCAAACGCGAAACTCTCGAACCAACGAGTTGAACGAGAGAAACCTGCATCTTTGCGCTCACGGCGAGAGGCTGCCCAACGACACAAGTGAGCGGCGACCAATTGAACCGAAACGCAGACGAGCAGACCCGGAACGACCGCTCCACTGGCTTGTTAGCCTGCTTCTTCGCGCTTGATGAGATGACTCAATGCGCCGTCGCACCCAACGATCGCAACGCAGCCCATCAAACGCGAGACTTGAACTAGTGCAAACAGAACGCGAAACGATGAAACACATGCGATCGCCGAAAGAAACGAAACACTTAGCGCACCCCCGCGAGCGGCGGGATAACGACACAAGTGAGCGGCGACCAATTGAACCGAAACGCAGACGAGCAGACCCGGAACGACCGCTCCACTGGCTTGTTAGCCTGCTTCTTCGCGCTTGATGAGATGACTCAATGCGCCGTCGCACCCAACGATCGCAACGCAGCCCATCAAACGCGAGACTTGAACTAGTGCAAACAGAACGCGAAACGATGAAACACATGCGATCGCCGAAAGAAACGAAACACTTAGCGCACCCCCGCGAGCGGCGGGATAACTTGTGTTTAGACTGATCTGATCGATTTAACCTCCCTGATTCGGGTGATTAGACTGAAAATTGTCTGGCTAACCCTCCCAAGGGGGCGATTAGGCTGAAAAACTTTCGGATAACTCCTCAAATCTGAGATTAGGACAGACAAGATTCTGTATAACACCCCGAAATTGGGAAGTTAGGCAGAATTACGCTTGCCTCAACATAATATCTTCGGGCTAGGAAATAATTCGATAACTTCAAGAAATCTTTGTAGTTGGCACGGTGATATTTAGTACGTTAATACTATCTAACTTCTCCGGGACTCCTTTATGGAACCGCGCCCCTAAAAAACTGCTTGACCAAGTTCGTGATGCCA
>NZ_JBJPHT010000075.1:0-22491 GCF_052939475.1 Phormidesmis sp. 146-20 | reverse complement strand
TGGCGACCCTAGCTAAATCCCGATTTCGTGAATCTTAGGGGGGTCGGTCTGCCACTCTCTTAAGATACAAGGGGCTGCCTGGAGTGATCGCTACAGCGAGGAATTTCATCGAATTCACGTCAGATTAGAACCGGCGTCCAATAGGTCTGAATGGGCAGAATTGACAAATTTGCGGTCTTTGAGACTTGTCCGACTCTCAACGCTCAACGAGTTCTCGCTTCACTTGAGTCAACAGCCCTTCGCAGGCATCCATTAGCAGATCGATGACTTGATTAAACCCTTGTTCGCCGCCGTAGTAGGGGTCGGGCACTTCTCTGAGCGTGTGACGAGTGCAAAAATCACACATCAAGCGGACTTTGTAACTGTACTTCCCAGCGCGATCGAGGGCGCAAATCCCTTCATAGTTGTCGCGATCCATCGCCAAAATCAGATCAAAGTCTTCTAAGTCGGATTTTGTAAACTGACGGGCGCGACCCACTAGCTCAATGCCTTGCAGTTTGGCAGCAGCAGTCATGCGGCGATCGGGCGGACTGCCAATGTGATAGCTCGAAGTCCCCGCTGAGTCACAAATAATTTGATCTGAGAGACCTGCCTGCTGGATCAGGTGATTCATAATGTTCTCAGCAGACGGAGAGCGGCAAATATTACCCAGACAGACAAAAAGCAGTTTGTAAGGCATCGGGATTTTAGATTCTGGACTGGATAGCGGAACTTTTATTCAACAACCTTTTATTCAATCACTGATTATTCAATCACTGAGGAGTCAAATTCACAACAACGTTCATCCAAAATCTAAAATCCAAACTGAACTTAGCCCAAGCCAGGGAGATTGAGACCGCCTGTGAGTTCTTCCATCCGTTCGCGCATCGTAGCGGTGGATTTATTGTAAGCATCCTTGGTGGCAGCTAACACTAAATCAGACACAACATCCGCAGATTCTTGCAGCGCTTCGGGGGCGATCGTGACCTTTAGCGGCTCTTGGTTTCCACTCACCACGACTTTGACAAGCCCACCGCCCGCTTCGCCTTCGATTTCCATCTGTTCGAGTTCTTCTTGGAGACGTTTTGCTCCTTCTTGAACCTGTTGCGCTTTTTGAAAGGCATCTTTTAGCTCTTTCATTTTGCCAAGACCAAAGCCAAATCCCTGTCCTTGTGACATAACTTCCTACGGGGGTGTGAGTGGAATGTAGATCAGAATTTTCGCAGATGCGATCGACTCTTTGCCCAATTTTTATCAAGCAACAGTCAAACAAGCAAGCTTCATTATGACATCGCCTGACTCAGACAGTTCACTGAGTCCAAAAAGTAAAAAGGGAAGCTGCTAGAGGTCGCTTACCCGGTTAACTGACAAAAGTCCTGAACTCTTAATCTGTGGGTGATCAAATAGTAATCAAAGTTGGCAGATGCTGTTAGCTTCGCAAATGTCTTCAGCAACGCACCTAAATCGGTTGAAACTCGCCCAACATTTTGACTTCTGGCTCTAACCAAAGAGACCACTGTTGCTGAACCTGCTGCTGAACATGCTGAATTAGGGCAAAAATGTCGGTTGCAGTCGCGCCGCCGCAGTTGAGAATAAAATTGGCGTGACGTTGAGCAATCTGAGCGCCGCCAATCTGATGCCCCTTTAGCCCAGACTGCTCGATCAGCCAGCCCGCCTTATAGTCGCGTGGATTGCGAAAAACGCTCCCACAACTGGGCAAATCGTAGGGTTGAGTTTTGAGACGGTGATGCTTATGGTTGCTGGTTTCTTCTAAAACTTGCGTGGGGTCGGCACCAGGATTGAGTTGAAACGTGGCTTGCGTCACCAAACGACGATCGCCCTGCAAGGCCGACGTTCGATATCGATAATCTAAGTCCGCAGGGGTGAGAATCTCGATCGACCCATTGGGCAACAAAACGTGAGCCTTGACCAGAGAATCAGCGACGCATCCCCCATGAGCGCCCGCATTCATGACCACCGCTCCGCCGACCGTCCCCGGAATCCCAACTGCCCACTCAAAGCCCTGCCAGCCGCGATCGGCTAGTTGCCACGCAAGTCTCGGAAGCGGCTCTCCAGCGCCCACCGTCACCTGTCCCAAGTCTGCATCAAAGGCTATATGGCGAAAATGACGAGTCGAAACCACCAGCCCCGGAAGCCCACGATCGCTAATCAACAAATTTGACCCTGCACCGAGCATTGTAATCGGCAAGCCTTGAGCCGTTGCCCACTCAAAACTCGCTTGCAGATCTTCTAATCGACGGGGTGCAACATACCACTCTGCCGGGCCTCCGACCCGAAACGATGTCAGTGTAGAGAGTGGAACTTTGGCTTTTAGCAAACAGTCAGTACCAGGGAGCGCGATCGACAATATCTCATTCGGCTGAGGAGGCAGCGATCGAGACGAATTGATTTTAGTTGAAAAACTTGATTTGAGAGCGCTAATCGAAGTCCGGGGATCACTGGAGAGAGTCATGGTTTTTAGTTGCTTGAATACTCCAACCGAAACCCCTCACGGGTCGGATGGGCAGTTGCTAAATTTTTGCCACAAAAATTGGAGCGGTTACACCGTCCTGGAGATACGTTCTTGAGCAACCCCGGACTGATGCGCCATCACATCTGGGATCACTTGATTCAGGTTTCCCGCACCCAAGAAAATCGCCAGGTCTCCCGGAACTAAGGTGTCGTTCAAGAAGTGAGTGATCGCCTGAAGGGTCGGCTGGTAGAGCACATTAGGGTTGTGGTGAGCAATCAAGCTGGTCACCTGCTGTCCAGTGATCTGGTTTAAATCAGGCTCGCCTGCGCTGTAGATATCACTGACAATCACCAGGTCGGCGTTCGCAAAAGAGGCGGCAAACTCCGGTAAAAATGTTAGCGTTCGACTGTAGCGATGCGGTTGAAAGACGGCCACCACGCGCTGAGGTGGGACGGTCTGACTTGCCTGTAATTTTGCGGCCGCCAACGTCACCTGGATCTCGCTGGGGTGATGGGCGTAGTCATCGATAAAGAGAATGTCGTTAAACTGACCCCGCTTCTCAAATCGGCGGCGGGCACCCTCGAATAGCGCGATCGCCTCAGCAATCACTTCAAACTTCAGTCCCAACAGCCGTCCGGTCGCGATGCCTGCTAGAGCGTTACTCAAATTATGAGTGCCCAGAAGCGCAATTTTTAGCTGTCCAAGAACTTTTCCGCGTTCCCAAACTCGTGCAACTGTCCCATCTGAGCGATAGTCTACCTGATCAACGCTGTAATCTGCGCCAGAGGCTCGGTGCAAACTATAGGTGATGGTCGGCTGAATGCGATCGCGCACCGTTTCACAATCAATGCTGCCAATTAACGTGTGACAATGACTCGCAAACGTCTGGAAGGTTTCGACGACCTGTTCTAGACTGCTGTAGTGATCGGGGTGATCGAGTTCGATATTGGTGATGATGCCGATCGCCGGAGAAAACTTGACCAGCGAACCGTCTGATTCGTCTGCTTCGGCGACTAAGTATTTTCCACTACCGACACGGGCATTGCCTTCCCAGGCGTTTACCTCACCGCCGACGATGATGGTCGGATCGACCCCCGCCTTTAACAGCAGGTAGCTAATCAAACTACTGGTCGTGGTCTTACCATGAGTGCCCGCGACAGCAATACTTTGGTAATCTTGAATCAGCGCTGCCAAAAGATCTGATCGGTGAAAAATAGGACAGCCTAGCTCGATCGCCGCTCGATATTCTGGATTGGCCGGATTAATAGCCGTCGAGCAAATGACCTGGGGAAGCTGCGCCAAATCACTTTGACTAAAATAGCTTTTTTGAGACGCTCTAGCAGCAACCGAACCGACCCCGACGATCGCAGGGGCAGGCTGCTCTAGATGGGACTTAAAAAACTCAAGGTTTGAGGCGTTTTGACTCGAAAAGATGTGGGCACCTAATTCTTGCAAACGCGCCGTAATATGGCTCAAGCGAACATCAGAACCGGACACAGGCAACCGACGCTTTGTTAAGACATAAGCGAGGGCTGACATTCCAATTCCACCGATTCCAATAAAATGAAATGGTCTGCCGCTGAAATCAACGGAATTCAGCATCTTAGCTCCTTACACACCACACCAATAACACGCGCTATCATATCAAGGATTGCTTTTTCACGGTATAGATTAATTGGAATTTGCGGTCTTTTCCTCTAGACAAGTGACAAAGCATTCCTATTAATTAAGTGAAAAATCGGATTTTGTCTAGCGGTTTTGATACATCTGCGTTTTGTGGATCATCCTAACTGGTTAACTACGCCACCAACTCGACGATTTCCTGATAAAAATACAGAGTCAGTTCAGTAATTTTTCTAGTTAAATTTGATTTGCCATTTACGATACCCTGGATCATTTAAAACAGCACAACCATAAAGAAAATTGATGCTGCTGCTTGACTTAACCAGGAAAAATGGAGTTTGTCACGCGATGTGCAACCTTAAATTGATGTCTCCCCTTTTTGAACGAGCTAAAGAGATCTCAACGTGAGGTCATCTACAGAATAATTCTCTAACTCCTTAAAATAGAAAACTCAAAGAAGTCGCACGTCGCGGTTTGATTCTGTTTTTTCATGAAAAAGTTAGCCATCTTTGGCGGCACGTTTAACCCGGTGCATCGGGGGCACCTGCACATCGCGGAGGCGGCTTTTGAGCAGTTTGCTCTGGACAGCGTACTCTGGGTTCCGAGTCGTCTACCGCCGCACAAACGAGACCTCGCCAAGTTTGAGGATCGCTTAGAAATGGTGCGGTTGGCGATCGCCCCTCATCCTCATTTCACCACCTCAGACATCGAAGCTCGGCGAGAAGGCGTTTCCTGGGCGATCGATACCTTTCACGATCTGCAAGTGGTTTATCCCGACACCCAGTGGTTCTGGATCATTGGTGCTGATGCGTTTGAGAATTTGGCCCGGTGGCGAGGCAGTGAGGAATTGCGGCAAGCCTGTATTTGGCTGGTGGCTCCGCGATCGAGGGAGGAGGGAGGAGGGAGGAGAGAGGAGAGAGGAGGGAGGAGAGAGGGGTCAGGGGTCAGGGGTGAGGAGAAATTAAGTCAGAATTTAGGATTCAAAACTCAGAACGAGCGAGGGGTGCGATCGCAGTGGATTGAGATGGAGCCGATCGCGCTTTCGTCTAGTCTGATTCGTCAGTACTGTCGAGGCAGCGCAACCTTGCAGGAACCCCTTTGTCACCTGATCCCAGAGTCTGTAGAAGCCTATATCGAAGCCCACAAACTATACCAATCATAGGCTTTGAGCGACTCCTCCCTCCTCCCTCCTCCCTCCTCACTTTTCTACATTTTTCCTTAAGAATCGATCAACCTTTTACGATATGATGACTCTCATTAATAGGTATTTATCTACAGAGGGCAAGACGCAGTGATTAGAGTAGCGATCAATGGCTTTGGACGCATCGGACGCAACTTCATGCGGTGTTGGGCAGGCAGGGAAAACAGTCAGATAGAAGTCGTCGCCATCAATGACACGTCTGACCCTAGAACCAATGCTCACCTGCTCAAGTACGACACCATGTTGGGCAGGTTTAACGCAGATATCGATGCTGACGAAAACACCATTACCGTCAACGGCAAAGTGGTGAAATGTACGTCCGATCGCAATCCTGAGAACTTGCCCTGGAAAGATTGGGACATCGATCTGATCATCGAATCGACGGGGGTCTTCATCAGCAAAGAAGGTGCCACAAAACACATCAATGCAGGTGCCAAAAAGGTTTTGA
This sequence comes from Phormidesmis sp. 146-20, assembly GCF_052939475.1. Taxonomy (NCBI): domain Bacteria; kingdom Bacillati; phylum Cyanobacteriota; class Cyanophyceae; order Leptolyngbyales; family Leptolyngbyaceae; genus Phormidesmis; species Phormidesmis sp. 146-20. Next base: position 16,767 of record NZ_JBJPHT010000075.1, on the reverse strand, counting down.
TTACGGCTCCTGGCAAAAATGAAGATGGGACATTTGTCGTTGGCGTGAATCATGAGAAGTACGATCACCACAAACACAATGTCATCAGTAACGCAAGCTGCACCACCAACTGTCTTGCCCCGATCGCCAAGGTGATCAATGATAATTTTGGCATCATCAAAGGCACGATGACGACGACTCATAGCTATACAGGCGATCAGCGTTTGTTGGATGCCAGCCACCGAGACTTGCGTCGGGCACGGGCTGCGGCGATGAACATTGTCCCGACCTCGACGGGGGCGGCCAAGGCAGTCGCTCTGGTGCTTCCTGAACTGAGCGGTAAGCTGAACGGAATCGCGATGCGGGTGCCGACTCCCAATGTGTCTGTGGTCGATCTGGTCGTCAACGTTGAAAAGGCGACGATCGCCGAGCAGGTCAATCAAGTTCTCAAAGATGCCTCTGAAGGATCGATGAAGGGCATTATCAAATATTGCGATTTGCCTTTGGTGTCGAGTGACCACGCGGGGACGGATGAGTCGTCGATCGTGGATTCGGCGTTGACGATGGTGATGGGTGGCGACATGGTGAAGGTCGTTGCGTGGTATGACAACGAGTGGGGCTACAGTCAGCGCGTGGTTGACCTAGCCGAAGTCGTAGCCCAAAAGTGGGAACGCTAGTCTCAAGCACTAATTTGATTCATCGCCCTCAATTCCAAATTTGGAGTTGGGGGTTTTTTGTACTGTTGAGTGCACAGAGTAAAAAGGTTGGTACTTGTCATCAATACACCAAATGAGATTCAACCCTTGTTAGAAGGAGAACTGCTCTAGCTCATCCAGGTGTCTCAGAAGATATTTTTTGTGGTTGTAATACAAGTGGTAATACACTTCATAATTTGGTTTATTGCCACCGAGACACGTCTTGCCCCAATCGTTCAAGCAGATCTTTCGCAGATAAGATTACTCTAGATCGTTATTGTGTGACAGATCAAATGTTTCGATCAGATCATCCCCGTGGGATTAAAGTTTTGCTAAATTCTTTGGAAGAGTAACTGAGCAATATCTATATAATTGAGCAAACAATCGCGCTAGTTTTTCAATTACACAATGAGCCGATCGCTGCTAGCAAATGTATCTCTGATCTGCAAAATACAATTAAACAGAATGTTGGTATTAAACCTGCATTCAATGAGCGTCACTAATGAATCCATCTATTCCTGCTAATAACCCCGACTGGACACTCTACTATCAAGCCGTAGAAGGTGGCTCACCGCGAGAAACATTGTTGAAAGCATTAGCGAGGTTTGACACAGAGAGATTGTTAGATTGTCCCATGCTCCAAGCAGTTGATTTAGGCTGTGGGGATGGGCGAGATACTGTCGAACTGCTGCATCGCGGCTGGCAGGTATTGGCGATCGACGCAGAACAAGCCGCCTTCGATCGTCTCCTCAATCGCCCGATTCAACAAGACCACCTTCAAACTCAACTGATGCGTTTTGAAGCCTTGACTTTGCCTGCTGGGGTTGATTTGATTAATGCCAGCTTTTGTCTTCCCTTTTGTCCACCTGCCAATTTCTCAGACTTGTGGCAAACGATCGTGACCTCGCTCAAACCACAAGGACGCTTTTGTGGGCAGTTGTTTGGCGATCGTGATTCCTGGGCGGTTTATCCTCATCGATCGCATCACACGCGCCCACAAGTTGAAGTGCTTTTACAACCCTTTGAGATTGAGTGGTTTGAGGAAGAAGAACGAGATGGAATCACGGCGATCGGTGAAGAAAAACATTGGCACATCTTTCACATCGTTGCTCAAAAAAAGCCTGATCCAAGCAACTCAACGACTTTGTAAGAAACTAAAAGACAGACGTAACGGCTTCTCAACCTCAGCACTTAGCGCTTTGCTATAGGTTTTACAACCATGATATAAAACTCAAAGCTCTGGTGACAGCTACCTCCGGATTTGTTGTCAGCGTCCTTTAGAGGTTTGTATGAAAAAGCAACGCATTCTGGTGTTCGTCACTCTTGTAGTTCTAGCCTTTGGTGTATCTTTTGGGATTCGGCTGCTCAATACACCCGTGGCGATCATTCAGGTAAATACTCAACTCATTGTTTCTGCTGCTGCCAGCCTGGCTGATGCCCTAAAAGAGCTAGACCCAATCTATCAACAATCTCGCTCTAATGTCGGGGTGCGCTACAACTTCGGTAGCTCCGGCGCACTACAACAGCAGATTGAAAATGGTGCCCCTGCTGATGTTTTTATCTCAGCCGCCGTGAGACAGATGGATGCCCTACAACAGAAAAACCTTCTCACCTCAAACACTCGGCGTAATCTGTTGACTAATCGGCTTGTGTTGGTTGTTCCTAGTAATCGGTCTAGCGTGACAGACTTAAAGAGTTTAACCCATGTCCGAGTCAAACGGATTGCAATCGGTGACCCGCGTAGTGTTCCGGCTGGACAGTATGCCCAAGAAGCCTTGACTAAAGCGGGTATTTGGAATCAACTAAAATCGAAGTACGTTCTGGCAAACAATGTCCGCCAGGTGTTGCAGTTTGTCGAAGCCGGAAATGCCGACGCTGGATTAGTCTACCTGACCGATGCGAGAACCACGAACAAAGTTAAAATTGCCCAAACGATTCCAGCCAGCTTACATTCGCCGATCGTCTACCCGATCGCAGTGCTAAAAAATAGTCGTGATCAAACTGCTTCCAAAAGCTTTGTCGATTTTTTGTTTGGCAATCAAGCAAAACAAGTGTTTCAGAAGTACGGTTTTAACGTGTCCTAGTCGAGAATTCTGGGGTAGTTAAAGCCTGTCGTTAAAGTTCTTCAAGTCACAAAACTTCCTTGATTCACCAGTCACGAGCTAATAGCCTGAACCTATGGAACTAGATCTTTCCCCCTTCTGGATTTCCCTCAAAACGGCTGGCTTGGCAACGATCGTCACCTTCTTGCTTGGTACGGCCGCCGCTTACTGGATGTTGGGCTATCGCGGTCGCTGGAAAGCGATTATCGAAGGCATTCTCATTGCTCCATTGATTTTACCGCCGACTGTAGTTGGGTTCCTTCTGCTATTGCTGTTTGGTAGAAATGGGCCGCTTGGCAACCTGATGGAGCAGTTTGACTTTACAATCATCTTTACCTGGTATGCGGCAGTTGTGGCGGCGATCGTCGTCTCGTTTCCTCTGATGTACAAAACAGCATTGGGGGCATTTGAGCAAATCGACTCTAGCCTACTCCAAGTAGCCAGAACATTAGGAGCCTCAGAACTACGAATTTTTAGACAGATTCTCTTACCGTTATCAGTGCCTGGACTATTAGCCGGAAGCACACTCGCCTTTGCGCGGGCATTAGGAGAATTTGGAGCCACCCTGATGCTGGCGGGCAACATTCCTGGGGAAACTCAAACCATGCCAATGGCTATCTACTTCGCAGTCGAAGCCGGAGATCTGGGTCAAGCCTGGTTGTGGGCAAGTGTGATCATGGCGCTCTCACTGTCGGGTCTGATTATGGTTAACCTGTGGCAAAAGCAATATGAGCAGACACTGTATCGACCACAATCAGGCACGATCGAAGCCGATGAACCCGTAAATCGAGGGGGAAAGTGGACGCGATCGACTCCCTCAGAGCATCAAGCACACCATTGGACACAACCTCAATCTGACACAGGACAAGGACTATTTGTTGACATTGAAAAACAGCTATCTACTTTCACACTCGGCACCACACTCACGGCACAGCAAGAAACTTTAGGCATTCTCGGCGGGTCAGGGTCAGGAAAAAGTATGACGCTCCGCTGTATTGCTGGAGTAGAAACCCCAACCAAAGGGCGCATTGTTTTGAATGGACAAACCCTATTTGATGCCGACAAGCAAATTAACCTGCCTAGTTCCAAACGCAACGTTAGTTTAGTGTTTCAAAACTATGCTTTGTTTCCCCACATGACGGTTGCTCAAAATGTAGGATTTGGGCTACATCATCTGTCCAAACCCAAGCGCCTTCAGCGAATCAGACAACAGCTTGCCCTAGTACAATTGCAGGAATTAGACACGTCCGGAGGAGTCAGCTTTGCTGCACGCTATCCTCACCAGCTTTCGGGGGGACAACAACAACGAGTCGCCCTAGCAAGAGCATTAGCAACCGAACCGGAAGTCCTGCTGTTAGACGAGCCTTTTTCGGCGCTTGATACCTACCTCCGCAGCCAACTAGAGCGACAACTCATCAAAATTTTGTCTACCTATCGCGGAGTGACGTTGTTTGTCACCCATAACCTGGAGGAAGCCTTTCGAGTTTGTGAGACGCTGATGGTGATGTCTAGTGGAAAGCCGATCGCTTATGATTCCAAACATCAGATTTTTGAGCATCCCCAAACTGTTCGCATTGCTCAACTCACAGGTTGTAAGAACTTCTCTCGTGCAGTTGTAGTCGGAACTAACTTAGTTGAAGCAACCGATTGGGGTCTGACGTTGCAGGTTCTCGAAGCAATTCCCGATCGCCTCACCGACGTTGGCATTCGTGCCCATCAGATTAGCCTTACCACTGATCCTGACGACTACACTTATCCCTGTTGGTTAGCCGCAACTAGTGAAACGCCGCACCGAATGACCCTTTTTCTCAAGTTCAAATCGGTGGCTACTGACTCGCAGGACTATCATGTGCAAGCAGAGATCTTCAAAGAAAAGTGGACTGTTCTCAAAGACCAACCGTTCCCCTGGTATGCGAGGCTCGATCGACTGATCTTGATGGTGGACTAATTAGGAATTAAGCAGCCGTCTTCCGATTGTTCTCCGATATCCAATTTTCCTAGTACCTGTACATCGCTAACTTCAAAACATCTGGATTGGACATTCGCAGATTTAATGACGAAGATAGTTTCGTCAGACCCTGTTGATAGATCGTTCTTTAACGCTAGTCTTCTTCGATGCACCTTGAACAGCCCTGTGTCGGTTAAAAATGGGCAATTCCTCTACAATGGGGAGCTTTCGTTTGAGCTAGAAAATGGAATCAATGAAAGTCCACTCAGCTCAAGTAAGGTGCCCTGAGAACCTTCTTCAATAACTAGCGTGGGAGGTAATACAAACACTCTTTTGATAGCTGGGGAAGGTGCTTCTGAGGGAGCAACTGACTGACATATTTTATATAGATCTCCTTCACAGATAGGGTACATATCTGTCAGGTACATTATTCTTGAATCCTGAGCTTCATTAGCGATCGCCGCCCTCTCAATTCCGACAACCATCAACAGTGTCAACAGTGCAATTTTCATGATGACTCCAAAAGCTACCCGTGATTTTATCAAGAGAATATTTGCGCTGGCATCCGTAGCGATCGCCGTCTTTTCGTTGACGACCCAAAGGGCGATCGCTGCACCTTTCGTTTTGAGTGATTACTCAGGCAATCTTTACGGGCAAGGAACTTTGACCTGTTCCAAAGATTTCTACAGCCCTAATCCCACGAGATCTCCTCGGAACGCCATGTTTTTCGCCAGGGCAAACTACACTTTTGTCGAGTCATACCCTCGCGTCGGGCATGATCTTAAATTTCAGCTAAATCAAACCACTTTAAACACTGGAATTTCAAGCGGCAGATCGGTGCAGGAAAACAAAGATTCTGGCTCTCCTTTGACTTTCAGTTTTTGGAAAGCTAGAGTCTATGACTTGTTTGGAGTTGAAGTTGAATATATTGGCGGCGGCGCAAACAGACCGATCTCTCCAGCTATCAAACAACCTGGGTTTCTTACGGCAGGCACTTTGACAATGAAGGGCAGTGTCTATTTTATTGAATGGAAACTATTAGTTAAGCCCATGTTCTTTGTACGTGAGCGTAGGTCTATCGCTCAACCAGGATGCATCTACCGTCCACAAAACCCCGTCTACAGTCCCACCAAGTATGCTAAAGTCACCCAAAATTAGGGAGTTGGGGGGCAAAACCGCCAATATACGAAGTGAAAGAACCTTAACGTAAATCTAGCCAAACCTGTGCTGGAATCTCTTCTAGCTCAGGAGCAAGCGGGAACGTCCCCGGTGGAAAATCATTAGAAACTAACTGCTCCAACAAGATAAGCGCTTCTGCAAATAGAAACTCAACAATCTCATCCGGAACACTACTACCCACAAAGTTAACCGGATAACCTCGATTGACGAGATAAAGCGTTCTATCTGGAAGGTGATAAGCCTCCACATGGGGATGAATCAACTCAATCGATTTTGCCTGTCGATCTAAGTAGTCCAAATCAATCTCAACCTTCTTAGAACTAGCACTGACTAGAATAGTGCGATCGCTCAATCGATCAATCAACTCCGGAGTAATCGAGCAGCCACCCGACGCACCAATCACGATCGAGACTCGATCCAGGCTATCCAACTCATCTCGCAACAAAAAGCCGTCTAGCTTGAGCGCAACCTTCTTAATCACATCAAGATCCTGTCCCGCAACCACAAGATTCTTGGCTCGTAGACTGCGGCAGACCCCGCGACCCACCCAACCATAGCCATTGACGAGGGCGAGACGACCTGCGATCGCATAGCCTATCTCCCGCAAAATCGTATCCAGAGACGACACCACCGCATCTCCGACATAATCCCCCTCAATTTCCTTGAGACGAGTCTCAGCGCAATTTAACTGAGGAATCAAAAGATCTTCAATACGCTGCGCCGCCCAGACCCCCTGCTTAGTAATCTCAACACCGCCGCGCACATAGTTTTGATAGTCTCGGTAGTATTTGTGAAAGCAAGTGATTGCATACCCACCTACTTCATGCAAAAGGAGTTGATGACCTGCTTGACGACACTGTTCGAGGCTATTTTTTAACTCAACCTGGATAGTTTCTTCTAATTCGTCAAACCCTGGAGTGAGTACCCGAATGCCCTGACGCTGCAAGGCTTCTACAACGTGGTCTTTGCCAGAGTAGCCAATGCCAATTACAACCTCGATCGCAAAAAACTGATGAGAAGTCAGAAGTAGCCGCAGCGTATCTTCATAGAGATGTTGTACGACAAATTGACGGTATCCAGAATGAGGTTTGATGCCGACTCGACGAGCAACCTCACCCAAAAAATCTGGATGAAAACGATTCATTAAGTGTCTCCCTGTTTCACAGTTGATTCTGGTGAGCAAACCACACTGAAACGAGGGAGGAAATTTAACATTAGACTCCTGCACGAATCGTAGATGCCCTCCGAAGGCTCTTGCGAAGCTAACATCAATGGCCAGGTATCCATGCAGGAAGTCTATTAAACCTCCCTCCTCCAACTTTCATTAAACCAGGATGGTGCAAGATTGACGATCGCTCTATTAGAACTTAGCGCGCGGCACTTCGCAGACAAACAAGACATCATTCGTCCACTTGCGGAAAAAGGGCACACCACCGAGCAACCGACTCAGATGCCAGTCTAACTTGCGTAGAAATGGCTTTTCCAGAGTTTTCTCGCGCAGTTGCTTGAATAGACGCATCAGGAAAGGAGTCTTTTCATAGCGGGGGTGAAACATAACTAAGTAGGGAAGAACCGAAATAAAGCCAACGCCCTGACTGTTGCAAACCTTGAGTTCATGGCTGAGAAGGTTATACCATTCGTTTTGACGTAGCCGAATCTTATGTTCTTTGTAGTGGAGATGCTTGAACTTGAAGCGATCGAGCCGATACATCTGTGGAATCGTCACAACCACCAAACCCCCAGGCGGCAAAATCGAGCAACAAGCTTGCAGCACTTGCAAAATGTCTACTTCGAGTCCCTCCAGATGCTCCAACACATCTAGTAAAAAGATGACATTTGGCTGCCACGGAAGCTTTGAGATGATTTGATTGGAGTCTCGAATATCCGACAAAATATCAGGTGAAAAAGGGGATTCATAATCCACACCACAATAGTCAAACTCAACGCCCAAATTAGAGAGATAGCGGAATGCAACCTTATCTGCACAGCCGAGATCAAGGATGCGAAGTTGTTTGAGATTAGACTTTCTCAATGCTTGAGCAATCAACCGAAACTTGACCGAGTTGAACAGATTTTCATCCTTTCCTGACAAGAGACGATCGACAAGGTAGGAAGAATGAACGGTTTTGTTAGACAGTACCATATGCATTGTTACCTGTTAAGTGCAATCTGAGGCACCTCAGCAACTGATTCGCGAATTCTAAATACAACACTGTCACGCGCCTTGTTAGATGCGTTGAGATGTTTTGATTCTGCAAAAACCAGTTCTAAAGTGCAGTTCTGGAAACTGACCTGAGCAAGGGTGCTATGCAGGTTGTTTGCAGATAGTTGATGAAATTTGAGTAAGGTCAGCGTGAAAACACTGAGTTGTTCGATAAGATAGCCTGCCCTCTGCGTTAGCCGATAGCGAGATTTCCCGTAGAGCGAAATTCAAGTGAATTTACGGAGAACTCAAGAAAAATCAAATTGACTTTTGAGCAGGAAATAGAAGTATTTGGATCAGTTACGGATATTTTCAAAACATTTCTAAGTATTGATTAACACAATAAATCTTAAAAGAAACCTCGTCTCAGTACGGTTGGCAGGAGCGAAATTTTTTCTAGATCAGCCAAAAATCAGACCGAAGATTGATGTATTGAGTGCGAGGTAATTTACGCCCTGTAATATAAAATACTTAGAGCGTTATTCGATCGCCAACCAAGACCTAACTTCATTGTTCAGAAATATCTAAATGTTCATTGCTTCAGTGTATATACTGAAAAATTATAATTCATAAGTTTATTTCTTTAATCTACCTCAGTATATTTGCGGCTTGAGTCAAAGAGGAACTGTAAAGTTAACGCTTGTTTCTCAATATTTTTTTAGAAAAAGCAATTCTTCTCAATCCAGTTTTTGATGGATGAGCGATCGAAACTCTCAACTAGCCACCAGAAAACAACTAAACTTCGGTGAAAAGCGCGCCTCAGTGGGGAATAACTAGCACAGATGACTCGGTATAACTCATCAACGGTTAGGAGACGATGGCAAAACAAATTCAGTTAGCGGGATATCAGGTTCAACATCTCATTTACGAAGGGTCTAGAACGCTAGTTTATCGGGGTCGCCAAGAATCGACTCAACAGCCCGTTGTCCTCAAACTCCTCAAAAACCCCTATCCCAGCTTTGTCGAACTCGTGCAGTTCAAAAATCAGTACAGCCTGATGCGACAGCTTAATCTGCCGGGAGTCATTCGACCCTATAGCCTGGAGCCTTACCAGAATGGGTTTGTGCTCGTCATGGAAGACTTTGGCGGCATTTCGCTCAAAGAGTATGGTGCAATGAGAAATTGGGACGGTCGTGAACTAGAAACCTCAGAGTTTTTGGTAGAGTTTCTACACATTGCGATCGCGCTCTCCCAGATTCTCGATGGTCTGTCCTGTGATCGCATCATTCACAAAGACATCAAGCCTGCCAATATTCTGATCAATCCGCTCACCAGACAAGTTAAGCTAATTGACTTTAGCATTGCCTCCCAGTTGCCCCGCGAAACGCCAACCCTGACTAACCCCAACGTTTTAGAAGGCACCCTCGCCTATCTCTCCCCCGAACAAACCGGACGCATGAATCGCGGCATTGACTACCGCACAGATTTCTACTCACTAGGCATTACGCTATTTGAACTGCTCACAGGACAGCTACCGTTTAGTACAGACGACCTGATCGAGCTAGTCTACTGCCACATCGCCAAACAGCCGCCCGCCGTTCATCACCTCAATTCCACTGTTCCATTCATGGTTTCAGCCATTGTGAGCAAGCTGATGGCCAAAAATGCAGAAGATCGCTATCAAAGTGCTTTGGGGCTAAAGCATGATTTAGAGGTCTGCTTACACGACTGGAAACAGCGCGGCAACATTGCTACGTTTGAACTAGGACAACAAGACTACTCCCATCACTTCATCATTCCTGAAAAGCTGTATGGTCGATCTCAAGAAGTCGCCCAGCTATTATCCGCATTTGAACGAGTCGCCCAGCGTCAACCATTAGAACCGTCTTCTACACGCCTGACCGCCTCAAAAAGCGAACTCATCCTGGTAACAGGGGCTTCTGGAATTGGCAAAACGGCTGTGATCAACGAAATTCACAAACCAATTCTGCGGCAGCGAGGATATTTTATCAGAGGCAAGTTTGATCAATTTCAGCGCAACATTCCCCTTTCTGCCTTTGTGCAAGCCTTTCGCGACTTGACCGGGCAGTGTCTCACCGAAAGCGACACTCAGATAGAACGCTGGAAACTCAAAATTTTGCGAGCACTGGGCGAAAATGCTCAAGTGATGATTGAGGTCATTCCCGAACTAGCCTACATTACAGGTGAGCAACTTGCTGCACCAGAACTAACAGGAAGTGCTGTACAAAACCGCTTCAATCTTCTATTTAAGAACTTTATTCAGATTTTTACAAAGCCAGAACATCCCTTAGTAATCTTTTTGGATGACTTGCAGTGGGCAGATAGCGCCTCATTAAAGCTAATGCAGCGATTGATGAGCGACCCAGATAGTCACGATTTGTTAGTGATTGGCGCTTATCGAGATAGCGAAGTTTCTCCTAGTCATCCGCTTACTGTGACGATCGAGGAGATTCAAACGGCGGGGGCAACTGTCCAGACGATCGAGCTATTTCCCCTCAGCCCGATCGACCTCAATCACCTTGTTGCAGACACCCTCAATGACTCACTACCAGAAGCCCAGCCTTTAAGCGACTTGATCTATCGCCGCACAAATGGCAATCCTTTCTTTAGCACTCAGTTTTTCAAGTCTTTGCAGGAGGATGGATGGCTCACATTTGACCCTCAGCTTGGCAGGTGGCAGTCCGATCTGGGGCAAATCCAAATCCTGTCATTAGACAAAGATGTCATTGAGTTTATGCGGCTCCAGCTACAAAAGCTACCTGAGTCCACTCAAGCCGTTCTCAAGCTCGCGGCCTGTATTGGCAACCAGTTTGATCTAGCGACGTTAGCTGTCGTGTATGAGCGATCGCTCAATGAAACAACAACTGATCTCTGGGCTTCCCTACAAGAAGGATTGCTCGTACCCACTGGAGAGGAGTATAAGCTATTTCAAGCGGGCGATGATGCCTTGTGGCAGTTGAGTGATCAGGCACCCTGTCCGTCACCGAGCTACAAATTCTTCCACGATCGCGTTCAACAGGCCGCCTACTTACTGATTCCTGACGATCAAAAACAAGCTACTCACCTGCGGATTGGTCAACGGTTGCTTACCGAAGGAAACCGCGACGAAAAACTGTTTGAGATTGTCAATCAGCTTAACTTAGGAGCTACTTTGCTGGGTGACGCGATCGAGCGCAAAAACTTAGCACAACTCAACCTACAAGCAGGGCGAAAAGCAGTTGCATCCGCAGCGTACAGTGCTGCCTTTAGCTACTTTGAGGCTGGAAGAGCCTTATTGTCGATCGACACCTGGGAGCAAGACTACGATCTCACCTTGATGCTGTACTCACAAGCAGTCGAGTCTGCCTATCTCAATGGCGATCTCAAACAAATGGACTACCTCACAGAACAGGTACTACAACACGCTAAAACCCTGTGCGATCGCATTCAAGTCTATGAAGTCAAGATTCAAGCAAACATTGCTCAAAACCGATTGTCAGAAGCACTAAAACTCGCTTTATCAGTTCTGAGCCTGCTAGATATTGATCTTCCTAAGACTCCAACCTCATCGGATATTGACTTCGCCCTGCAACAGATTCAAACTCGGCTTGTCGATCGAGCCGTTGATGACCTGATTCATCTCCCATTGGTGCAACTACCCGAAAAATTGGCAGCAATGCGAATTCTGTCTACCCTGATTTCTATTACGTTTGTCTGTGCTCCAATGCTGCTGCCTTTGGTGATCTGTGAGCAAGTCAATCTCTCTTTGAAGTACGGAAATTCATCCTGGTCTGCGTTTGCTTACGCCAACTATGGGCTTCTACTATCCACCACTGGCAATCCTAAAACAGGCTACCACTTTGGACAGTTAGCGATTCGTCTACTAGAGCAGCTTGACGCTAAAAGCCTGAAGGCAAAAATCTTTACGATCGTCTACAGCATGACGACCCACTGGCAACAGCCCTTAACTGCATCACTACAACCGCTTAAAGAAGGCTATCACAGTGGCTTAGAGACAGGAGATTTGGAATATGCCTCCTACTGCATTCTGCACCGCAATGAGTACGCCTACTTTAGCGGATGGGAGCTAAACCAACTCGCAGAACAGTTTACTATCTATCAGGATGCCCTGACTCAAATCAATCAGATTAACTCACTGACCTATCACCAGATTTATCAGCAAACCGTCTTAAATCTATTAGGGTCTACTGAGAACCCGATCGTGCTGTCTGGTGCGGCGTATGACGAAGAGAGACTACTGCCACTACATCGACAAGCAGACGATCGGTATGCGCTCTATCAGGTCTATCTTAACAAACTAATTCTCAGCTATCTATTTGGCGACCTACAGCAAGCCGTTGACTCCGCAAACCTGGCAGAGCAGTACATTGATGGAGTTTCAGGCTTATATTTTATTCCAGTATTTTACTTCTATGATTCACTAGCAAGATTGGCACTGTATGCGATCGCTTCAGAAACAGAACAAACGACAATCCTGGAGAAAGTACAGCACAATCAAAAGAGAATGCAGCAATGGGCAGACACGCCTACCAATTTTCTGCACAAGTTTCATCTAGTCGCCGCAGAACACTGTCGTGTTTTGGGACAATCTGCCAGCGCCATCGAGCATTACGATCACGCGATCGCAGGAGCTATCACCCACCAATATCAGCAGGAAGAAGCTCTTGCTTGTGAACTCGCGGGCAAGTTTTATCTAAGTTGGGGCAAACCTAAAATCGCTCAAGTTTACCTGACGGATGCTTACTATGCCTATATTCGTTGGGGCGCAAAAGCAAAAGTAACCCGCCTAGAGCAAGACTATCCAACCTTACTCACGCTGCAATCCGAAGAGATATCGCTGTCTCAAAGAGTGAATTCCTCTATTTCCTCTACTTCCGCTAGTTCTAGCTTAAACAGTAGCTTGGAGGGTTCCAAAGTTCTAGACTTGACTGCGGTGATCAAAGCGTCTCAAGCCCTGTCTAGCGAAATTCAACTTGACCAAATGCTCGATCGCTTAATGCAGGTCGTTATTGAGAATGCGGGTGCCCAAAGGAGTGTGTTGCTGTTACGGCAGGATCAGCGATGGGTGGTTGCGGCTCAGTCTAGCGATGCGGTTAAACCAACGCTGCAATCAGTCCCACTTGACTCTAGCCAAGTCATGCCACAGTCTATCTTGAACTATGTGGCTCGTACTTCCGAAACGATCGTGATCGATGATGCCCGCACCGAGCTGCCCTTCTCAACCGATCCTTATATTCTAGGACAGCAGCCCAAAAGTGTTTTGTGTACGCCTGTTCACAGTCGAGGGGAGGTGATCGGACTGCTGTATCTAGAGAATTATTTAACTTCCGGGGTGTTTACTCGCGATCGCCTCAAGGTATTACAGCTTTTGATAGCTCAGGGTGCGATCTCGTTGCAAAATTCAATGCTCTACAACACCCTAGAGCAGAAAGTAGAACAGCGCACTCAAGAGCTACATGAAAAAAATCAACATCTCTCAGAAGCGCTGGCACAACTACAACAGACTCAGGCTCAACTGATTCAAACTGAGAAAATGTCGTCATTGGGGCAGATGGTTGCGGGGGTTGCTCACGAAATCAATAACCCAGTTAGCTTTATCCACGGCAACATCATCTATGCTGAGACCTACTTCCAGGAGTTGTTTGACCTGATTGCGCTCTACCAAACCTACTATCCTCAAGCGGTTCCTCAGATTCAAAACAAACTTGAAGAGACAAACCTGCATTTTCTACAAAAGGACGTTCACAAGCTGGTTAGCTCGATTAGATTAGGATCTGACCGGATTCGTCAGATTGTCCTTTCTCTACGAAACTTCTCGCGCCTGGACGAAGCTGAGATGAAACCTGTCAATCTTCATGAGGGAATTGATAGTACGCTTTTGATGTTGCAGCATCGATTGCAGGTGAGGGCAAGTCGTTTGGAAATCATCGTGACCAAGGACTATGGGCAATTGCCAGAAGTGACTTGCTATGCCAGCCAAGTTAATCAGGTGTTCATGAACATTCTCAGCAATGCGATCGACGCACTAGAAGACAAGCGGCAATACGATAGTGCTCAGTCGGCAATCAAGTCTCAATCACCTCCAACGATTCGCATTCGCACAGCAGCAGAGCACTCTACCGTGACGATTTGGATTGCGGACAACGGAAGCGGTATGTCAGAAAAAGTGCAACAGCGTGTGTTTGATCCCTTTTTCACAACTAAGCCTGTCGGCAAAGGCACCGGACTGGGGCTATCCGTTTGCTATGCGATCGTTGAGAAACACAATGGCTGCTTAAAGGTTAAATCTGAGGTGGGTCAAGGCACAGAGGTTATTATCTCGATTCCGGTTAGCTATGGCGATCGTTAAACAGGGAACCTCAAGCATTACCGCTAGGAATCTTCAATTGCGTCGCCGCTGTCGAGAACCATATTCCAGCCTATCCGTAGGCGACCACAGACCGTCAACCCTTCAGGCGCGATCGTACGATAAACTAGATCACACGCACTATAAGGCTTTCCAAAACTGCGGACTGCTCCAGATGTGATGGTCATTTTTGACGTAGAACCTGGCGGACGCGACAACTACAAAATCTGGGAAGAAGGGCAAGTTCCGGCCGTGATTTTTGAAATGACATCACCCGGAACTAGAACTCAAGATGAAGGCTTTAAGAAGACACTGTACGAGCAGTTAGGGGTTCAAGAATATTGGCAGTTTGACCCTAGAGGAGAATGGATTCCCGAAAAGCTGCGCGGCTATCGACTACGGAGAGAGACTTACGAACTCATTACTGACGGCCAGAGTCAGCCTTTACAGCTTTGATTTACCCTAGAAGGCAGCTTGATCGGCTTTTACCGCTTAGACAAGGGCGAAAAACTGCTGATTCCCGATGAGTTAGCCGCTGCTCTCGAAGCCGCAAAAACCCAAGCCACTCAAGAACGCCAGCGCGCCGAAGATCTTGCCGCCGAACTTGCTCGCTATCGCGATCGCTTTGGTGAACTGCCCGAATCTTAACTAACGCCATACGCGACTTTTTGAAGTTCCCCTTTTTAAGACGGGTTGAGAGAATCACCGCGCAAACAGTCTGACGTGAGATCCTCCTATCTCCCTCAAAAAGACGTGGATTCGCATGAATTTTAAGTTGCACATCGCGCAGCGTGCGAATGTACAGCAAACGTACAGTTTTGTTAGAAAGCCGATGGCGAGATTTGAACTCGCGACCTATCGATTACGAATCGATCTTGTGAAATGCCTGAAATGATTTCTAGGTATAGGTTTCAGAAATTGAGGTAACCAAGTTTGTAAGATTTGTGTTCAGTATGTACTCAAATGAGTGATTTTAGGGGTACTTAGTGCTTTGAGGCACTCGTATTCTGTGGTTTTAGTTGTACTCAGTTTGTGTTTAGAGAATCAGAGAGCGAACAGTCCTAACAAGTACTGGCAGAGAGCAGACTACCAGAGTTGAGAGTGTCCTGACTTAAAAAGTAGAGGTTATGACAGTTTAGGAATGAATGTTTCCTTGGTAGGTCATTCTTAGCTGACTGAGACAAGAGGTAAGGGTGAATTAGTCGGGTGCGATCGCATGTTTGGAACTGGAGAGAATGAAACGGAATAGGGATGGGTGTGAGTCTATCTTTTTTTAGTAATACTAATTAGTATTACTAAATTTATGAAGGGATAGGTGAACGGAGGTTGAATCGGCAAAAGTGACAGGCTGAGACATGCGATCGCAGTCAGTATAGAAAACTCACGACCCATAGGTTATTACATGCACTACAAAGCGCTCAAACGAATAGTGAAGGTTTAAGGTGTGTCTCGGTATCAGTGTAGAGTGTCTTACAGGGCATCCTGAGAGCGTCAGAGAAAGGGTTGTGAGTGTGGATAGGTGTTGCCGCTTGACAGCGGAGAGAAAGGTGAACTAGACTAGCGATTAAGCCGCTTAAAACACGGCTGCTTCAACCACCTTATAGAGAAGTGTTTAGTAGATAGCAGAGAGAGATATAAGCAGATACCCATTAGGTTTGACCCTGACATTGAGTTGGGGTCTTTTTATGGGTATGTGTACCGTACGGGGGTGAGTGTACCATACCGCACTTGATCACAATCATGATGATTAGCCAAACGTGAACTGTACCATACCGTGATTTTTCTGGTATGGTACAGTTACAAACCTAATGGTCTACTGAACGATGAAAGGAATAACAGAGGAAGAAGTTAAGAAAGTCTACGATCAACTCAGAAAAGATGGGATTAACCCTAGCGCTGCGGCTGTTAGAGGCGTACTTGGTACAGGTTCCAAAACAACTATTGTGCAACACCTAAAAGCGATTAGGCAGAATGAACAAGGGCTGTATGGTAATCGCGATCGTCCAGTTTATCTAACAGACAAATTACAGAGGAAAGTTAGCCAGGTACCCTACAGTCTCAAGTGTGCGGCTGAGGAAGAATATGAGAGTGAAACGATAAACCTACTAGAATCTGAAAACCAGCGACTACAAGAGGACAATGCCGCGATGACAGACCTAATCATGCGAGTAGAAGCAAAGCTAGAGGCTAGTGAGAAGCAGAGTGATAGGATGTTTGAACTGCTAGAGAGAATAGCTCAAGTCAGACCGGAGTTAAAAGATGAGATTGCTGAGATTCAAGCGCTAAGACCGATTAAAGCCGGGGATTGTAAAATAAATTGTGTCAAAGGTCAGAAGTTGAGATCTAATGAACTA
>NZ_JBJPHT010000074.1:0-23009 GCF_052939475.1 Phormidesmis sp. 146-20 | reverse complement strand
GCCAAACTTTAGCTCAATCTGCTGACCTTGCTCAAAAATGGGCGAACCGTGAGTTTATAGTTGCAGTTAATGTGGGTTTGAGCGGATGGTTGTGGGTTAGTTGCAATTAATCTGGATTCAGTTGCAGTTAATTCGGGTTTGAGCTATCGGATAGTTGCAGTTAATTCGGGTTCAAAATCGCTATGATTGCGGGTTTGATGATTTATGATTGCGGGTCGCTACAAATAGACACCTACAACTCTGTAAGGCTTTGGGCGATCGCTTCAGCGACTTGCGGCAGTGTCTTGGCGCGAACTTCTGTGTAACGCTGATTTCCTGGCATAACCACCAGATTAGGGGCAGCAGAACAGCGTTTTACACATCCGGTTCGTTCGATCGTGACAAACTGTTCTAGATTGCGATCGCGAAGGAGTTGACCCAATGCCTCACAGAGTCCTTTCCCCCCTTTTTTCAAACATCCTGATTTTTGGCACACTAGTACCTTGATTTTAGGCTTGGGGTTGATTTTAGGCTCAGATGGAGACACTAGGCTGGAAGATGCAGGCACGACGGGAGTACAAGCTTTGAGTGGTGTAATCTGAGTTGCTTTTAGTTTGAGATCGTGAGCCGGGCGATCGAATTTGCCGATGCCTGTAACCTGAATAGATTCACCGGGCTGAAGCGACATTCCTACTGCCATCCGCACCGCCTTAGGAAGCTTGATCTGCAACTCTTCGGACAACACGCCAAGGCGTAAATACTTTAGCTTTCCCTCATGCTGGACAAAGCCCAAAAACTCGCCCTCGAACTTAAACTCCATGTGTTGGTGATCAAAGTCAACCATGATCTGATGTTCCTAAGTGATACGTCTAGCTTCTACAGTTTTCGGCAGTTTTATGGGATCTTCTAACCCAGCGATCGCCAGTTCCCAGCCATTTGCCAGGGTGAAGATCTTTTCACTGTTTGCTTCTATTTCGTTCACCACTTCTTCTTCCAAATCTTTTTTCGTCACATAGACGACCAGGTGTCCCGCAGCATTTCGACGGAGCATGACTTTCATTTGATTTCCTCAGCCAGTTCAAGTTCTTTTTTGCGACAGCCAACAATGTGCCCCGTTGTCATGAAATGTACTGCGTAGATGTAGGAGCTTTGTAGAAAGGTACCGATGCTGATGACATAGCCGACATCTCCTTTCTTGGCCAGGGTTGCCCCAATATCTTTGCCGGGAAACGTGCCGTCATTGCGAATCAGTTTGCGCGATCGCACCTTCTGACCAATCTCAAAGACGGGCGGGCTATCGATTTCAATTTCATCTGTTTGCATGGCTATATGACCTCATTGGGGGAACTAAACTTAAAAGCTCTTCAACGGTCAGGCTGCGCTTAACTTTGATTGCTTGATGTCGGGCAGCTTCTAGTAGCGATTGAGCTTCTTCAGCGTTGAGATGGATGCCCTGTTGTTGCAGCACACTTGAGACTAAATGCCGACCTGAATGTTTACCTACGACAAAGCGACGTTCCCATCCCACATCTTCTGGGGCAAACGGCTCATAAGTGACTGGATTTTGCAAAATGCCGTGGGCGTGAATTCCAGACTCGTGAGCAAAGGCATTTTCGCCAACGATCGCTTTCCAGGGCGGCACAGGACAATTAGAAGCTCTAGCAACTAGGCGAGAAAGTTCTAGCAGTCGTTTGGTATCAATTCCCGTTTGGATGCCATAGATGCGCTTCAATGCCATCACAACTTCCTCCAGGGCAGCATTGCCTGCTCGTTCGCCTAATCCATTGACGGTTGTATTCACGGATAGCGCTCCGGCTTGTATCCCCGCTAATGCATTCGCGCTGGCCAGTCCCAAATCGTTATGCGTGTGCATTTCAACTGGAATTGACAGGTGAGAAACAAGCTGACGAACTTTGTTGTGTGTGGTTAATGGATCAAGAATGCCAACGGTGTCACAAAAGCGAAACCGGAACGCGCCCCACTCTTGAGCAAACAGGGCAACATCAAGCAGAAAGGAGTCATCAGCCCTAGAAGCATCTTCACCGCCAACGGATACTGCCAGACCGTGATCGCAGGCAAAGTTAATCACATCTCGCAGGCGATCGAGCATGACCCGCCACTGTCCATGAAATTTTGCAGCAATTTGAATGGCTGAAACTGGAACAGAAATGTGAACCCGCTGTAATCCGCAATTTATTGAGGCTTGAATATCCGATAGGTTAGCCCGATTCCAGCCGAGGAGTTTTGCCTTTAATCCCAAGTGTGCGATCGCTCGAATGGCTTCGGCTTCTTCTTGTCCCATTGCAGGAATGCCGACTTCTAGTTCTTGTACCCCGATTGAATCAAGGAAGGTGACGATCGCGATTTTTTCTTCAATATTGAAGGCAATCCCAGCAGCTTGTTCTCCGTCTCGCAAGGTTGTGTCGTTAATCTGAATGAGATGATTTTTCATCGTAAGTTGTGATCTCTAATCAGTGAATTTTTGATGGAGATTGGATTCAGTAGACTAAAGACTGAGAATTGGAGACCTGGTTAAATGACAAATTTCCTGGCGTTGAGACTACAAGAGCAAAATTCACCTTCGCAGACAATGGAATCCTGAGTAGGTTAGTCTACGAAGGTAGACTTCGTTCTAATAGGCGCAAATTCCATTCACCAGCTTCTCTGTTCACGTTCCAGGCTCCAATCTCCAAAGTCAACCATTCAATCTACAGTCGGCTTACAAAGGCAAACGTCAGACTGTCTTCTGCTAGAAAATGCGCCAGATGGAAGGCTCGATCTTCGGTTTGTAATAGAAACTGCTCGTAAAGATAGCGAGTGGCACGATCGCCCACACTTTCTGCCTGGGATGCCTGCCGCCGCAGTAGATCAATCATGGTTTGCTCCGCTTGCAGGTTGTTTTCTACCATCTGCCGAGCCGCAAAACACCCATCTGGCTCCGGCGAGAAGCAGCACAATTCGGCCAGTTTGCCAAAGCTAGCAGCAGGGATGCCTCCTAGTCCATTGAGTCGCTCACCAATTTGATGAACATAGTTCTGGACTTGCTCGTAGCTTTCAGAAAAGAACTCATGTAGTGAGTAAAATTCTGCACCTTCCACCACAAAATGGTGTTTTTGATATTGCAGATAGAGTGCCTGAAAACTAGCAAGCGCAATGTTTAACCCTTCACAAACCGGAACAGTGACTTCTTGCCCTAAGCCGATCGGGTTGGTTTGAACTTGACCAAATTCTTGTACGAGTGCCTGTGTCATTTGAAAGACTCCTTGAGGTTAGTAAGTGTGAGTTTGGCAGTGAACTTGAATTGCTTTTTCAGTGTTTGAAGTGAAAAAGACCGTTTTTTGGGAGACTGTGTTTTGGAAAGGTGAAACTTAATCAGTCTCCCAACATCGCTCTAGCCAGCTCACCATCTCTGGGCGAGAGGCCATAAACTGCTGCACCACACTTCGCAGTAGCAGAGCGCCCGTGCTGTTGTGGACTTCGACCCGCAGCGAACCATCTTCTGGGCACCAGCAAGGAATCATTAATTCCTGAAGGCGATGGTAGACCCGCCAGCGATCGATGCGAGACACCGCAACCACATGAGCCATAGAGCTATTGAGATTGGATGGGTCATCAATCTGTCTAGTGCCAGGGTTTGTAGGAGAAAGGGAGGACATTGAAGTTACCTCGATAGGGTTAGTGGGTGTAATGATTTTGAGTCAACAGTTGAATATGTTGTTCTAAAATTTCAAGGCTCGCGTAGTGCCTTCATCGCATCTGCTTCAACATCGGGGACTTGCCCATGTTCTAGTGGACAGGTTTGAGTATTGGTGCGACAAATATTGCGTCCAGGAACGCCTACAGCAGTGCAATGGGAAGGGACGGCTCGCAGTACGATAGATCCGGCTCCAATCCGGGCGTAGTCTCCAATGGGAATATTGCCCAAGATCTTTGCTCCAGCCCCGACAACAACATGCTGCCCCAGAGTTGGATGGCGTTTGCCTATTTCCTTGCCTGTCCCGCCTAGCGTCACTCCCTGGTAAATCAAGCAATAATCGCCCACGATCGCGGTTTCCCCAATCACGACTCCCATGCCGTGGTCGATAAAGACCCCTTTGCCGATCGCCGCCCCCGGATGAATCTCAATCCCTGTGAAAAAGCGGGTCAGGTGCGAAATGAAGCGAGGGATAAACATGACGTGGCGACGATAAAGCCAGTGGGCGAGACGATAGAGGACAATCGCGTGAAGCCCAGGGTAACAGCACAGCACTTCTAGCCAATGCCCAGCGGCTGGGTCACGATCGAAGATAATGCGAAAATCTTCTTGTAGCGCTTGCCATACTGCGATCGGGAAAGGTATCGATGTAGCAATACTCTTAATGGCTAGAGCATCTTGACTGGGGCTTGTTCTGAAATGCTCAGGGAGGGGGAGACAGCGTGAGGTAGAAAGAGGCTGCATTGCTTTCAGAGGGCAAACGGTGTTCTGTTCTCCTGCTTATATCAGGCAGAAAAAAGTAGGGCAGAATCCGCAACCCCAATCAGAGTTATTGAATTAATTAGCAATGTACTCAATCCCCAAACCCTAATCTAGTCGAGACTTTATTTTTTTTAGGGGTTGAGGGACTAGCATTTTTGAGATGGGGGACTGGTATTAATTGCAGCAGGAACAAGTATTTGAGTACTCACAGCAAAACTCAGCGCCCATCAGGGTTGCAGAGAATTAACAACCCCAATCACTCACGCCTGGCTCTGTACTCAAATCAGCAGTTTTGTAGCAAATGCATTTTATATAGTATAGTTCTGTCCAGACTGAACAAAGCTAAAAAATGATTGCAGACATTCCTTTATTTTTTATTTGTTTTGAGAAAAGTGCTAACTTAAATACAGATTTAAATTTTGAATCTTGCTGAAGACCATCCTCAACAATCGGCTTTCAGTTTTTAGTTAAAAAGCGCATCAAAAAGCGATCGACTTCCTCCTCCAACTCAGCTTTTGAGCCATCTTGAGGAGGGTTTTGAGTACAGGTCGGTCAGCCTAAAAAATGACCCAAAAAGACCTGCAAACATTGATTTTCCTAGCGTTTGAACTGAGTACAAAAAATACTACTACCCTCCTCAAAAAATACTCGTGCCCTCCCCAAAAAATACTCGCACCCCAACCCTAAAAAAACTTTGAGGGCTTGCTTGGTCTGGATTTGAGCGCTTGAGTACAGACTAATGATTTCAATAAATCTTACCGGGGGCTACTCAATCAGGCTGCTTTCGAGTGGTTGCTATAACGTTCACAACGCCAATCACTCAAGTCTCTCAACCAGAAACACAGGTTCTTTCAACCCGAAACCAAGGTTTAGGTTTCTCGGCAAGAGACACAGTGAGAGGAAGATGCAGCTACACCACACTTTGGGAATAACGTCGAAATGAAGTTGCTTGCTACAGCATTGACACATGGTTCCAACGTGAACGAATCAAAGCTTCTAGCCTGCATTGGTAGGTTGTCTGTACCCAGCAACTTCAATCGATTTCTTAGAGAAACGGAACAACGGTCTTTCTCAGTGGCCCTATCCACCTAGCCCTGCCGAAATGCAATGACACCCCCCCTTCTCCAGGACTACTCTCTCCTCCAGAAACACAGCCCGCGACGGATATTGTCATCACCAGAAACACAGTGACTCAGACCAAGAGTGATAGCTGTGGGTGTAGCAGCAATTCCAGTGCAGCAATGACTCACGATCAACGAATGCTCGATCGCATCTCTAAACACCCCTGCTACAGCGAAGAAGCCCACCATCACTATGCTCGGATGCACGTTGCCGTTGCTCCTGCTTGCAATATTCAATGCAACTACTGTAATCGCAAATATGACTGCGCCAACGAAAGCCGTCCGGGTGTGGTGAGTGAGCTACTGACTCCTGAAGAAGCAGCCCATAAAGTACTGGTCATTGCTGGCAAGATTCCACAGATGACTGTCTTAGGCATTGCGGGCCCTGGCGATCCGCTGGCAAACCCCGAAAAGACGTTTCGCACCTTTGAGCTAATTGCGGACAAAGCACCAGATATTAAACTATGTCTCTCGACTAATGGCTTGATGCTGCCGGATCATGTCGATCGAATCAAAGCCCTCAACGTTGATCACGTCACTATCACGATTAACATGGTAGACCCAGAAATCGGGACAAAGATTTACCCGTGGGTACACTATCGTCGCAAACGCTACAAAGGTCTGGAAGCCTCCCGCATTCTGCATGAGCGCCAAATGGAAGGCTTGCAGGCACTCAAAGAAGCCGACATTCTCTGTAAAGTCAACTCGGTGATGATTCCTGGGATAAATGATCAGCATCTGGTCGAAGTCGATCAAGAAATTCGCAAGCGGGGTGCGTTTCTGCACAACATCATGCCACTGATTTCCGCACCAGAACATGGCACTCACTTTGGCTTAACGGGACAGCGCGGCCCCAACCCCAAAGAACTGAAAAAGCTGCAAGATGAGTGCGCTGATAGCAACATGAAGATGATGCGTCACTGCCGCCAGTGTCGGGCGGATGCAGTCGGCTTACTAGGTGAAGATCGCAGTCAGGAATTCACCAAAGATAAGTTTATGGAAATGCCGGAACAGTATGATCTGGCACTGCGGCAGGAAGTTCATGCGGGCATTGAGCAATTTAAGGAAGACATCAAGCTGGCAAAAGCGAAAGTCACGCCCAGTGAGCGTGTCAAAAACAGTCCCAAGATTTTAGTGGCAGTGGCAACTAAGGGCGGCGGGATTGTCAATCAGCACTTTGGTCACGCTAAAGAATTCCAAATCTTTGAAGTAGATGCCAACGAAGCGAAGTTTGTCGGACACCGCAAAATCGACCAATACTGTCAAGGCGGCTATGGCGAAGATGCCACGCTGGAACATGTGATTAAAGCGATCGCTGACTGCAAAGCAGTTCTCGTATCCAAAGTGGGTGAATGCCCGAAAGCAGAACTGAGGGAATCAGGATTGCAAGTAGTAGAAGCCTACGACGTGATTGAAAAGGTGGCCAGAGAGTTTTACGACCAGCACATTCAAGAGTTCTGAGTTTGAAGCCTGAACTTAACCTTTAACACTCAGACTCTGAAACCCCAACTTAAGGAGGTTGCTATGACCTACATGATCACCAGTCAGTGTATTGAATGTCATCGTTGTGAATCAACTTGCCCGACTGGGGCAATCACCCAAAATGAGCAACCGTATCAAATCAATTCTGAACGCTGTAACGATTGTGTGGGTCATTACTCTGTACCTCAGTGCTGGGCAGTTTGCCCCACCAATGCAGGATGTCTCCCACTGGCAGTCTCCTCGCTTTTTGTAGAGCCATCTGACGACTACTGGGGCACCTGGTTCGATACTTACAACCGTCTGGTGTCTAGGCTAAAAGCCAACCAACCCTCTGATTATTGGCAACGCTGGTTTGATACCTATTCACAAGCATTATCTCAACTAAAAACCGCTACTTCAGTGGGAGTCAACGCATGAGTGCAGTCATTTATCTCGATAACAACGCTACAACCCAGGTTGATCCCGAAGTGGTCGCCGCAATTTTGCCCTATCTCACTCAATATTACGGCAATCCTTCCTCGATGCACAGCTTTGGGGGACAGGTCGGCAAAGCCTTAAAGCAAGCACGCGGTCAGGTTGCTGATCTATTAGGGGCTGAAGAGTCTGAAATCATCTTTACTAGTTGTGGAACGGAAGGCAACAATACTGCAATTCGGGCCGCGATCGCTGCTCAACCCGATCGCAAACACCTGATCACCACCCAAGTCGAACATGCCTGTGTGTTAAATCTGTTCAAACAGCTAGAAAAGCAGGGCTACACCGTAACTTACCTCTCAGTAGACCGTAAGGGTCAGCTAGACCTGATGGAGCTAGAAGCGGCGATTACGGGCAGCACAGCGCTGATTTCGACCATGTACGCCAACAACGAAACGGGGACAGTCTTCCCAATCGAGCAAATTGGAGCGATCGCCAAAGAATACGGAGCTGCTTTTCATGTCGATGCGGTTCAGGTTGCCGGAAAATTGCCCTTGAATATGAAAACCAGCACCATTGATCTGATGACGATTTCGGGTCATAAACTACACGCTCCCAAAGGGATTGGTGCCCTCTTTGTGCGACGGGGATTTCGCTTTCGTCCCTTGTTGATTGGGGGACACCAGGAGCGGGGACGCAGAGCCGGAACAGAAAATGTCGCTGGCATTGTTGGATTAGGCAAAGCCGCAGAACTAGCACAATTACACTTAGCAGAGGTTGCACAGGAAAAGAAACTGCGTGACCGCCTCGAAAAAGGATTGCTTGCAATTCCTCACACTGAAATTAATGGCGATCGTAAACATCGCCTACCCAACACCACCAACATCGGTTTCAAATATATCGAAGGTGAAGCGATCTTGCTCTCTCTCGACCAGTACGGCATCTGTGCTTCCTCTGGTTCTGCTTGTACGTCTGGTTCCTTAGAGCCGTCTCACGTCTTACGAGCAATGGGCTTACCCTACACGACGCTACATGGTTCCATCCGGTTTAGTCTTTCCCGACATACTACCGATGCTGAAGTCGATCGTGTTCTAGAAGTCATGCCCAACATTGTTCAACGCTTACGCGATCTATCCCCCTTCAACAACGATCAAGCCGAGTGGCTACAAGACCGCCAAGAGGCAACCGTCGGAGCTAGATAACTCATCAATCCCTTACTCTTCAGGAAACACCGCCATGTGGGACTACACCGAGAAAGTATTAGATTTGTTTTACAACCCTAAAAACCAGGGAGCGATCGCAGAGTCCGATGAATCCGGTATTGCAGTTGTGTTTGGCGAAGTGGGTAGTATTGCCTGTGGTGATGCTCTCAGACTACACCTCAAAATTGAAGTTGAGGCAGACAAAATTCTGGATGCTCGGTTTCAGACCTTTGGTTGTACCAGTGCGATCGCTTCTTCTTCAGCCCTCACCGAACTGATCAAAGGCATCACCTTAGATCAAGCATTGAACATCAGTAACCGGGATATTGCCGAGTATTTAGGCGGGCTACCAGAGGAAAAATGCACTGTTCTGTCATGGGACAGGAAGCCCTAGAAGCTGCCATCTACAAGTATCGGGGCATTGAAATCGAACAGCATGAAGATGACGACGGCAAACTGATTTGTAGTTGCTTTGGGGTGAGCGAAAACAGAATTCGTCGCGTGGTGATTGAGAACAATCTGACCACCGTAGAACAAGTAACTAGCTATGTGAAAGCAGGCGGTGGGTGTAGTTCTTGTGGTGCAGAAATTGAAGATCTGATTGCCACCGTACAACAAGAGAAAGATCTTACGGCTGTCAGAGTTGCCGCAGAGATTGCGACGGCTCAAGCCCAAAATCGCGTACTAACAACCGTACAAAAAATCAGCTTGATTCAAACCGTTTTACAAGAAGTGCGGCCTGTGCTGCTAGCGGATGGTGGTGATGTCGAACTCTATGACCTGGAAGGCGATGTTGTCAAAGTCCAGCTAAAAGGGGCTTGTGGCACCTGTGAAAGCAGCACTGCAACGCTGAAAAACGCGATCGAAGTCCGGTTACGCGAACGTATCTTACCCAACTTAGTCGTTGAAGCAGTTTCATGAACCCTCAACTCGTTCTACTGATTCCGGTTGGGCGATCGCCCCCTGATGCGATTGGTTCCAACTCCCTAGCCCAGCAGCGTCTCAAACGCTGATCAACAACCCTCAAATTCTACAGGAGATCCTTCCATGACTGACGAAAGCATTAGACAGATAGCCTTCTATGGCAAAGGTGGAATTGGCAAATCTACGACCTCGCAAAACACGATCGCGGGCATGGCCGAACTCGGTCAGCGCGTCATGATCGTGGGCTGTGACCCCAAAGCTGACTCCACTCGCTTGATGCTCCACAGCAAAGCTCAAACCACCGTCCTACACCTGGCAGCCGAGCGCGGTGCGGTTGAAGATGTAGAACTCGAAGAAGTGTTGCTGACGGGGTATCGCGATGTCCGTTGTGTGGAGTCGGGTGGGCCTGAACCCGGTGTCGGCTGCGCGGGACGAGGCATCATCACTTCTATCAACTTTTTGGAAGAAAACGGTGCTTATGAAGACCTCGACTTTGTTTCTTACGACGTATTGGGCGACGTAGTTTGTGGCGGTTTTGCCATGCCCATCCGGGAAGGTAAAGCTCAAGAAATCTACATCGTGACCTCTGGTGAAATGATGGCGATGTATGCAGCCAACAACATTGCAAGAGGTGTTCTCAAGTATGCTCACTCTGGCGGTGTGCGCTTGGGTGGCTTGATTTGCAATAGCCGTAAGGTCGATCGAGAACTCGAACTGATCGAAACTCTGGCAAAACGACTCAACACTCAAATGCTGCACTTTGTCCCCCGCGACAACATTGTTCAACACGCCGAACTGCGCCGCATGACGGTCATTGAATACGCACCTGACAGCCAACAAGCCGCAGAGTATCGCACTCTCGCCAGCAAGATCATCGACAACAAAAATCTCACCATTCCCACCCCCATCACCATGGATGAACTGGAAGATCTGTTAGTCGAATTTGGCATCCTGGGCGGCGAAGAAGAGTACGAAAAGGCAATCAAAGAAGGCACCAAAGCTCCCGCTGGTATTGCCTAGTCCATGAGTGGAGGAGTGGTAGATGAATTGCTAGAAATGGGCTATTTATCCACGCCCTGACTCATTCACCTATCACTCCCCTACTCCTCCACTCATCCTTTATCTAGAGAGGCAAAATATGACACCCCCAGAATTAGCGGCTCTCGAAGACAACGAAGCAGTAGCCGAACTTACAACCGCCGACAAAAAAGAGTTGATCAAAGAAGTTCTAGAAGTCTATCCTGACAAAGCTAAGAAGAAGCGGGAGAAGCACCTGAATGTCTTTGAAGAAGGCAAGTCTGATTGCGGTGTTAAATCCAATATTAAGTCGGTGCCTGGTTCAATGACCACTCGCGGCTGTGCCTATGCTGGCTCAAAAGGAGTAGTTTGGGGGCCGATCAAGGACATGATCCACATCAGCCACGGGCCAGTCGGCTGCGGCTATTACTCCTGGTCAGGTCGCCGCAACTACTACATTGGCACCACGGGCATTGATTCGTTTGGCACGATGCAGTTTACCTCTGACTTTCAGGAACGAGACATTGTGTTTGGCGGTGACAAAAAACTTGCCAAATTGATTACCGAACTCGATGAGCTATTCCCGCTTAACCGAGGTGTTTCGATTCAATCTGAGTGCCTGATCGGTCTAATCGGCGATGACATTGAAGCGGTCGCTAAAAAGGCGGCAAAAGAAATCGGCAAAACAGTCGTTCCGGTGCGGTGTGAAGGCTTCCGGGGCGTGTCGCAATCCCTCGGACACCACATTGCTAATGATGCTGTACGCGATTGGGTGTTTCCGCAATACGACAAAGAAAAGAAAGCCAGAAACATTCCTGATGGCACTCAGTATGATGTTGCCATTATTGGAGACTACAACATTGGGGGAGATGCCTGGTCAAGCCGGATCTTACTCGAAGAAATTGGCTTGCGCGTCGTCGCTCAATGGTCAGGCGATGGCACTCTGCACGAAATGATCAACACGCCTTCGGTGAAGTTGAATCTGGTTCACTGCTATCGATCGATGAACTACATTTCCCGCCACATGGAAGAGACTTATGGCATTCCCTGGCTGGAGTACAACTTCTTTGGCCCGACTCAGATTGCGGAGTCCTTGAGAACGATCGCTGCTAAATTCGATGAAACCATTCAAGCGAATGCAGAAGCCGTCATTGCCAAGTACGAAGCCCAAACTCAGGAAGTAATCGCCAAATATCGCCCCCGTTTGGAAGGTAAAACCGTTGCGCTGATGGTCGGAGGTCTGCGTCCCCGTCACGTGGTTCCCGCCTTCTACGATTTGGGAATGCGACTGATTGGCACAGGCTATGAATTTGGACATAACGACGACTACAAGCGCACCACTCACTATGTAGAAGATGGCACGCTGATCTATGACGATGGTTACGTCAATGGCATGGGATTTCGCGCGATTGAGCGCTGTACTGGCGTGCATCACACAACGGTGATTTATTGGGTCAAGCAACTCGGACAGCAACTGCCGGATGCCCCACAGGAGTCGGAGATTCCAGAGGTGGGAGAACTCGACGAACTAGAAACCTTTGTCGGGTCAAAAAAAACAAAATTTGGATCTGGACAGCCGTGAACCATTTCCGGGCGGGCATTCTCGCTTGGGTGGTGGGAGATCACAGCGCAGAGACGTTCAAACCCTTGTGGCAGATTGTCTGTTGCTGGCATTGCTACTTCTATGTCACCGATGGCTGGAAGGTTTATCCCGGTTTTATTGAGGAAGGCGACCACCTTGTGAGCAAGACGTATATGACGAGAGTCGAAGGCGAGAATACCCGATTACGTCACTACTTAGCTCGATTGCATCGCAAGACCTTGTGTTACTCCAAGTCGGTCGAAATGCTAAAGCATTCGCTGCGATTGCTCCTCCATTACCTAAAGTATTGGTCAATACCCGTACTCACTTGATTCATCCCTTTGTTCAGCAACGCCCCTATGCCCAAGTGTTCGGCTTTCGATTTCGGGTTTGGTGTAGTTGCGAAATCAACTGGGTGCTTCAAGATAACTGGGTGTGGCTTGAAGACTACATGGGAGTCGAAGTTCCGTTGGTAGCACCAGCCGCTTTGCAAGCATTACAGAGACATCTCCAGCAAACACCTGGAATTTGTGTATCAGAACTATTAGCCGTAGAATCAACGGTGAGTCCAGATCATCTCTATCACCTGATTGCAACTGAGCAGGTGTATGTTGATTTGGCTGCTGCACGTCTATCCGAGCCTGAACAAGTTCGAGTCTTTCTAGATCAAGACACGGCTCAAGCGTTTCATCGAATGCAGGGCGAATTCGAGGTGGTGCAAACGGAAAAGCAATCGATGCTGAATTTTAGCATTGGAACTGTCTTGCACTGGGACGGAGTTCCGTGGGAAGTGATTAACATTGGTGCAAATTCAGTTGGATTGTTACAGTCAGAAGGCGAGGTGGTTGAATTAGCCAAGCCAACCCTTAAAAGTTTACTAGACCTCCTGCGTGAATGCTGAAGTCTAATCTGAACGGCTAAAATAGAGAGCCAAACCCTGTTTGTGGGAGACAAATCTGATGTACGACCGGATTCAACATCTGCGACCCAAATCGTTCAAACGTAAATGCGGAGTGCGACGAGACACCTTTGAAAAGATGGTTGAGGTGCTGAAACCGAAGTTGACCCGTAGCGGCAAACGGGGCGGACAAGGCAAGTTCAAGGTCGAAGACCAACTGCTGATTGCGATGGAATATTGGCGAGAATACCGAACTCAGTTTCACATTGGGCAGAGTTGGGGCATTGACGAAACGACGGTGGGTCGGATGGTTCGCAAGATTGAGACGATTCTGCTCCAGTCGGGTGAGTTCAGCTTGCTGGGTAAAAAGCACCTGTATCAGCCGAGTTCTAAGGGCAGTGTGCTGCTGGTGGATGTGACAGAGTGCCCGATTGAACGCCCCAAAAAAACCAGCGATTATTTTACAGCGGCAAGCAACGGTGGCACACACTGAAAGCGCAAGTAGTGGTGGACTATCTAACGGGGATGATTGTCTGCACTGCCTTTGGTCAAGGACGAAACCATGACTTCCGCCTCTTCAAGGACTCCAAACTGCCGACCCAACTTGAGCAATTGTGGGTCGCCGATAGTGGTTATCAGGGGATGACGAATTTGCATGCCGATAGTTGTACCCCTGTGAAAAAGTCGCGACATCAGCGGTTGTCGAAGGCAGACCAGCACTACAACCAGCAAATCGCCCAAGTGCGAATTGTAGTCGAGCATACCAATCGTAAGTTGAAGGTGTTTCGGATTTTGTCGGAGCGCTATCGTAACCGTCGGAAGCGATTTGGACTACGCTTCAATCTGATTGCAGGCTTGCTCAACTATGAACTTGCCCATCCCATTTGATTCGTGCAGGAGGTCTAATCACTAACCAGGGTAGGATGACCGCTGAACTGCGGCTGCGATAGATACGGATCGATGACTCACGCCAAAATGGGAAGGTACTGAGGAAACAAACGAGGTAGGATGCTCCCGCATTGATGAACAAGCTGGTTTGAAGACTCGAAGGCAGATTCGGATATCCAAGCGCGGTAGCTTCGCTTTACGCAATGTTCGCGGTCAGACAAACTCCCAGCGCGAGATACAGGAAAGTAAACAAGGTAAATCGTTTCATTTGAGATTCGCTTAGTTTGACGAGAACCCGAAAACGCAAGTCTAAAGTTCACTCCTACTATTTCCGATGAAGCTTATTCTCTGTACCAGACGCGCACACATTGAAAGCAGTTGATTGTAATGCCTTGACTGATCATCACTGGGTAGAAACCATTGCTGGTCGTCACTCCGTAGACCCCATCACTTGTGCCTTCGATGCGATCGGGTAAAACAACGGTCTCAACATTGATCATCTGTATCGTTGTACTTTCGATCCACTGATTGACAGCACTCACAACCTTAGAGAAGGATTCATACTCGGCAGCTCCGCCGAAGGGTTCCCGTTCAGTAATCCGAGGCGCAAAATCTTTGCACTAATAGCAGTCCAGACCGATCCTCGGCGGCGGAAGATCTCGGTAGTGGCGAGACCAGCGACTACATCTGTGAGAAAGACGATTGTTCATTTCTGAATACGTTTACTGATTCACACTGCTCATATGTCGAGGTGCATAACGTTCTCCAACAGCAATCCCTTTTGGTGCAACGACTTCGATGCGCTGTAGGTCTTCTGGTGTAAGAGTAATGTCTGCTCCGGCTGCATTCTCTCCTAAGTATTTGCGACGTTTCGTTCCTGGGATCGGTACAATATCTTGACCCTGAGCTAAGAGCCAAGCCAGAGCAAGCTGACTAGGCGTGACGCTTTTTTCAGCTGCGATCGCCTTCACTTGCTCGACCAATTGCAGATTCTTGTAAAAATTTTCACCCTGAAAGCGGGGAGATTGGCTGCGATAATCGGTTGGATCTAAATCTTCTGGTTTGGTAATTGCACCAGAGAGGAAGCCGCGCCCTAGCGGACTGTAGGCAACAAAGCCGATCCCCAATTCGCGCACTGTGGGAAGAATCTCATCCTCTGGATCGCGGCTCCATAGCGAGTATTCTGTTTGCAATGCGCTGATCGGATGAACTGCTTGCGCGCGTCGAATTGTAGCTGGCGCTGCTTCTGACAGACCAAGATAGCGAACCTTACCTTGCTGTACTAGTTCTGCCATTGCTCCAATTGTTTCTTCGATCGGTGTAGTCGGATCAACCCGATGTTGATAGTAGAGATCAATGGTGTCAATTCCCAAGCGTTGCAAAGAGGCATCACAAGCAGAGCGCACATAGTCAGGTTTACCACTCACGCCTAGAAATTGCCCATCCGATGTGCGAACATTACCAAACTTGGTCGCAACAATCACTTGATCACGACGAACACGTTCACGTGCAGCGGAGCTTTCGCGGATTGCCTTGCCAACGAGCTGCTCATTCGTGAATGGACCATACATATCTGCGGTGTCAAGGAAGTTAATGCCTAGATCAATCGCATGATGAATGGTAGCGATCGCTTCTTGATCATCAGTTCTGCCATAGAACTCAGACATACCCATACAGCCCAACCCCATCTCTGAAACCATTAGTCCTTGATTGCCTAGCTTTCGCATCTGCATGATTACTTCTCCTGTGTTCTCTTAACTTTCGAGATTTAGCTCATTTGTCCGATCGGTCGAACAATGATTTCATTCACATCCACCTCTGCGGGTTGCTCGATCGCAAAGGCAACCGCACGCGCGATCGCATCTGCTGGAATCATTGCCTCACGAAATCCCTCCACCCATTCCGCTGCTTCAGCATCCGTGATCGTGCTGGCAAGTTCAGTTTCCGTCACTCCAGGCGAAATTACCGTCACCCGGATGTCTGTCGATTCTTGCCGCAGTCCCTCGGAAATCGCCCAAACTGCAAACTTAGTGGCGCAATATACGGCTGCGGTTGGATAGACGTTGTGCCCGCCGATCGAGGATAGATTGACAAACTGCCCTGATCGTTGCTGCTTAAAGAGAGGTAGCGCAGCAGCAATGCCGTGAAGCACACCGCGAATGTTCACATCAATCATGCGGTTCCATTCATCGATCTTCAGCATCTCTAGTCTGGAGAGTGGCATCAAGCCTGCATTGTTCACCACAACATCAAGGCGACCAAATTTAGCTTGGGCAAACTCGACAAAGGTTTGCATGTCTTCGAGGTTGGTGACATCAAGGGTACGGTATTCTGCTTCACCACCTTTAGAGCGAATTTCGGCAGCGATTGCTTCCAGTCGATCGGTGCGCCGCGCCCCTAATACAACCCGTAAACCCTGACGAGCCAGCAATCTAGCAGTTGCTTCACCAATACCGCTACTAGCTCCGGTGATAGCAACGACTTTGTTTTCTACATTCAACATGATGGTTCTCCTGACCGTTGAGGTGGATTAAAATTAAATAGACTGACCACCAGAGACTTCAATTCTCTGGGCATTTACCCATCGATTGTCTTCGGATAACAATGCTGCGATCGCACCTCCAATATCATCGGGAAGACCCACACGACCCAGAGCCGTTTGCGAAGCGAGGAAGTTGTTAATCTCTGGATTGTCCCGCACTGCACCGCCCGCAAAATCTGTTTCGATCGCGCCCGGAGCCACTACGTTCACTGCAATCTGTCGGTGTCCCAATTCCTTTGCCATATATCGAGTCAAGACCTCGATCGCGCCTTTCATGCTGGCATAAGCTGAGTAGCCCGGCAGCGTAAAGCGAGCCAGACCGGACGAAAGATTCACAATCCGTCCGCCGTCCTTGAGCAGTGGCAGCAGCTTTTGGGTGAGGAAGAAAACGCCCTTGAATTGGATATTCATCAAGCGATCAAAATCGTCTTCAGTGGTTTCGGCAAACGGCTTATGGATTCCAATCCCCGCATTGTTCACCAGAAAATCAAACTGCTCGGTCTGCCACTGATCTTGAAGTGTCTGTTTGACCTGTACCACAAATTCATCAAAGGTTTTCGTGCTGGAAGTGTCCAGTTGCAGGGCAGCAGCTTTACCACCGATTTCTGCAATCTCAGAGACAACGCGACTTGCCTCTGCTTCGCTGCTGCGATAGGTCACGATCACATCGACTCCTTTTTTAGCAAGTGCCAAAGCGGTATTTTTGCCCAGTCCTCGGCTCGCTCCTGTGACCAATGCGATCTTCGTGTTGCTTGTCATGGTTTTCTCCTGGTTAAAGCTAGTGATTCAATGAATCTTGAGTCTTTGTGCGCGAAATTCTAAATCAGGTTTTGCGCTTTTGCAGTTTTGGCAGCAAAATTTTCGATTGTCGTTTGTCCTCTGCGAGTTTCAGTTCCGTTGTTTTCAAAAACGATATGACCGGAATTAAAGCCACGCATCATCTCGCTGTAACTGTTGACGGCTTCAGGCGAGAATCCGAATCTGGCAATTGTCGCCTGCCACTCACTTTCGGGAAGGGCAACAGCTTGCACGTCGCGCTTGAGCACGGCAGCAAAAGCGGCGGCGACATCATTTGGCGAATAATTTGCCGCGCCGTATAGCTTGATGATGCGTTTGCCCGTCCAGTCTTCGGTCAACGCTTCGGCGGCAGCGCGTCCGATGTCGGCGGCGGAAACCATCGGGAGTTTACGGTCTAGCGGACTGTAAAAACTCGGCAAAATGCCTTTTTCGGCAGCAATCGCAGCCACGCTGTTCCAGTTTTCCATGAATCCCGCCGACCGAAGAAACGCAACGGGAATCGTCAAATCGGCGAAGATGTTTTCCAAAAGGTAAGTTGTCATGATGTTGCCTGTGCCAGTAGCGTGTTGCGAACCGACCGAAGAAAGCAAGACAACTTTTTGCACGCTGGATTGGGCGATCGCTTCAACATATGCTGCGCCGATGTTTTTGGCTACGGTGAACATATCGGCAGCCTGATAAGCAGGCGGATTCATCGCATAAACGGCGACCGCGCCGTCTAATGCCTTGGTTATCGCATCTGCGTCAATGGCATCAGCGAAAGCAACGTCTGCGCCTTTCGCCCGCCAAGCATCCGCGCCTTTGTCCGGGTGCTTCGCAGTTGCGCTTTGCGCTAATCGCAACACGACGCGCACCGGCAGTTTCTTTTCAAGCAACGTATCGGCAACCACAGAACCCGTTTGTCCGGTCGCACCAAATACTACAAACATAAATTTCCTCCTGAAATGTCGAAACCAATTTTGCTAACCGAAGACACCTAACGGCTTCGTACCAAAAGTTTCCACTCCAAAAACTTCATCTATAAACTTCCCAGTGCATAGCACTCTAGGTAGGCAATACCAGTACCTCATGGGTCGCCGTTGCTGCACCTCCGCCTGTTTGAGTTCCGCCACCAAACACAAAGATTCGGTTGCCAATTGCTGATGCTCCCAATCCATGTCGTGGCGTTGGCAAGGGCGGCAATGCCTCCCACACGTCGGTTTGCGGGTCATATACCCAACTTTCGGCGAAAACCTTCTGCTCTGGAACCCACTGTTCGCCGCCAAACACGTAAAGCTTGCCGTTGAGTGCGGTTGCAGCCAGACCGCCTTGAGCTTGAGGCAGCGGCGATCGCGTTTCCCAACGATCGAGCTCCGGATCGTAGACCTCAAGATTTGGCACATTGACTTGGCGAGCAGTACCATCAGCATTCTTGGTAAAATTGCGTCCACCAACCACGTAGATCTTTCCATCAATGACAGCCGATGCTGCACTGTTTCGCGCTGTGGGTGCATTGGCACGGGCTGACCAACGCCTAGTTGTGGGATCAAATACTTCGTTTCGCACACTATCAATGTGGTCAATGAACAGCCGAGCATCCTCAGTCGCTCGAACGCGCCCACCCATCAGGTATATCTTGTCATCGACCACTGCGGATACGCCCTCGGCACGAGCCGCTGGCAGGTCAATCCCTCCAGTCCAAGTATTAGAGGCAGGATTGTAGATGAACATGGTCGGCTGCGCCCGCCAGTCTGGAAATCCGCCTGTGAAACCACCCACACCATAGAGCAAGCCATTGACTGCCGACAGTGTAATGTGATGGCGGGCTTCAGGTATCGGTCTCAAGGCTGTCCATGCATCTTGAACCGGATCATAAGACTCGAAATGTGCTGAGAATCCGGTGTTTGGGCTGAGTAAACCGCCGACCACGTAAATTTTTCCGTTCAAAACTTCTGGATAAAGTTCTTGCCGAGCGACTGTTGGCGGTGCAGCTTCAGTCCAATAGGGCAACTGGCTTTGTGCTTGACTGAGCACGGTAGGCAGTTTTTCCTCTGTGCGTGGGATTTCTTTCGGGATGATCGGCGAGGGTTGATTCTGTGCTCGTGCCGTCTTCAAAAAAGTGGGTGTTAAGGCAGCGGTGGCGGCACCCAATCCTAACAATCCAAGTACCGACCGACGGGAAACATTTCGCCTAATTGCTGGGCGGGTTGCCTTCATTGCGCGTTTCCTCTGTAATGAGTTAAAGATGAAATATGCCGAAGAACTTAACCACTCTGTCCGATCGGGCGAACGATGATTTCGTTGACATCCACATCGTCTGGCTGCTCAATCGCAAAGGCAATCGCACGGGCGATCGCATCTGCTGGAATCATTGCCTCACGAAATCCCTCCACCCATTCTGCTTGTCCTGATCGTTGCTGCTTAAAGAGGGGTAGTGCAGCAGCAATCCCGTGAAGCACACCGCGAATGTTCACATCAATCATGCGGTTCCATTCATCGATCTTCAGTACCTCCAGCTTGGAGAGCGGCATCAAGCCTGCATTGTTCACCACAACATCAAGGTGACCAAATTTATTTTGGGCAAACTCGACAAAGGCTTGCATGTCTTCGAGGTTGGTGACATCAAGGGTACGGTATTCTGCTTCGCCACCTTTAGAGCGAATTTCGGCAGCAATTGCTTCCAGTCGATCGGTGCGTCGCGCCCCTAACACAACCCGTAAACCCTGACGAGCCAACAATCTAGCAGTTGCTTCGCCAATACCGCTACTGGCTCCAGTAATCGCAATAACTTTGTTCTCAACAGTTGACATGGTAATTATTCCTTGTAGGTGATTAAAGCTGATTGGCAGTTAGGCTGCTTTTAGGATGTCTGCCTGTCCGACTTGGGCAAGCTGCTCCATATACAACCGCGCCCATGCGATCGTGTTTTCTCTCAGTCCTACAACAACAACGCCTCGCATATCGAGTTCTGTGCCGTTGGTAGGGTTGCCTTGCCACTGCCACTCTGACCAACCCAACTCATCCGCGATCGTATGGGTGATTAATTTCGCCTGGATGTCAGGAACTTGAGCGAAGAGAGCAGTCCAGTTCTTTCGCACCTGTTCTGCACCGATGAGGTTTTGTTCTGGATGAACGGGATGTTCACCCACAAAGTCACGGATAAAACAGTTCACGAACGCATCAATGTCATGAGCATTGATTGCCGCTTCCATCTTGAGCAAAACTGAGGAAGTGTTTTGAATCGGAGTAGCCTTTGTGTCCATGTTGTTATCTCTATTGTGCTTAGAGGTATTACTCGTCTGAGCCTTTGCGCTGTCTTTGGCAACCAGGAAACTTTGTTGACCAGGGCAACCAGCACTAGTTCCTCGGTGAAACTCTTGTCCACAAGTCGTTGAACTCTTGCATATCCAGGAAGGCGATCGCTTCGATTGCTTTGCCGTCCTGCATTCTGAAATACCAGGTGTAGGTGTTCCGATAAGGTCTGCTGTCCCCAGCGGTCGCTGCTCCATCCCACAGGGCAATGACCATATCGCCATCTGCCCAGATGCCGCGTACGGTTGGCACGATTGGGGTCGATAATCGAGCACTGGTTGGGTTAATGACTTGATCAAGTAACGCTTTCTTGCGATAGGTGCCCACTGTTGCGCCAGTGCCCGTAATCGTCCAGGTTGCTTCTGGAGCAAGCAGGTCGAAGAAGCTGCCAGTTCCGTTTCGCCAATCGTCGAAATACTGCTGGACGATTTCCTTGTTGCGCTGTTCGCTCACCTGAGTCTCCTGTGCGGCTGCTTGATTGGGCTGAGTTGCCTGAGCCAAATCTACGAGAGCTGGAAACCGATCGAGGGCAGGCGGCTGATTTAATGCGTTTGAGTCATGACTCGGCTCAAACGCAGCCACATTTGACTGAAAACCTGCCTCCTCCGTGCGAGCTTGCGTCATCGCCGGAATAGCCAGCAGCCCGATCAGCCTTGTACCAATGAAAACCTGACCTAAATAACGCATCATCTCAATCTCCTAAAATTCTCATGCAATTCGAGTCATCGTTGCTCTCTGTTGAAGGGATCATCTTTCTCGGTAAAAAACATAGCCACCGTGATAAAGTACGCCGTCACGAAACTCACCATCGGCGGTAAATCCAGTATCGTCCCAGTAATTGATGCGATTTCCTGCTATTTCATAGCGTCCCTGATACGCGCGCGCTCTGTTGCCGCGAGCTTCGTCGTAACGATTGTTTGGTAGAAGTTCATGGCGAATATAACCATCCTGCGTGACCCACATTCCGACATAAAGATTACTTGTTGGGGATGCTGCCGTGTTAGCTTGATTTGGATTCATAGGTTGGCGATTACTAGAGGTTTGAGGAGATGGAGCAAGTGACGGAGCTTCAGTGGCAGAAGCTTCTACGGAGGGTTCTGGCGCAGGTGTTTCTGCCGTAGATTGAGGAGTACAGCTTACTAATGCAAAAGCTCCCAAACTGATCGTCACTGCCAATGTTTTGAGCATCAATTGTGTTTTCATACAAAACTCTCTGTGTATCTCAATATGGTTTGATACTGGTTTGCGTTCTGAGCTACAAAACCGTAGTGCCGATGTGTCATTTCCAACTGTCCAAACTGATCGTGTGCAGTCTTTACGGCTGTGCAGTCTGCGGCTCGATCGATAACCTCTAATTGCAGGGGCAAGATCTGATCGCCGAACCGCAGCTAGAGAAGGTTGTACTCGAATAGTTTTATCCTATAAGCAAGAACCAGGAGTTTGAATACACAAACCTTGCAGATGGTTGCCTGATCCTCTCAAAAGATACAGACAAAGAAGAAAGATTGCCTGCAAGGGGCGCATGAGCGAGGCTACACCAATCGGAATGCAGGATGACGATAAGGAAACAGAAACACAATGCCGCAATCAACAAATGTACAGAAGTAGCAACGTTAGTTGATCAACGCATAAACGAGCGAGAAATAGACCGGTGGCATTCAAGATACCCGGAGCCGTTCCATATCTCGAATGGGCGGTGCACCAAACATGCGGGAATATTCGCGGCTGAATTGAGACGTACTCTCATACCCAACCTGATAAGCCGCTTGAGTGGCATCGAGCGCCTCAGCAAGCATCATCTGTCGGGCAGTTAACAGTCGTAATTGCTTTTGATATTGCAGCGGACTCATGGATGTGACAGCTTTGAAGTGACGATGGAACGATGCCGCCGACATATTCGCCTGCTCTGCTAGCCATTCGACCCGCAGCGGCTTTGTAAAATCAGCTTTAATCTGTTTAATCACCTCAGCAATGCGCTGCATACTACTGCCAGCGGTCGCAATCTGACGCACCACTTCACCTTGTTGGTCTGTGAGCAAACGGTAATAGATTTCGCGAATTATCAACGATGCTAGAAATGGGATGTCCTGTGGTGTCTCTAACAGCTTTGTTAATCGGATAACGCAATCGATCAAAGATGGCGCGGCATCGCTGACACACCAGCCTCTGACAGGGCTTTCTTTCTGACTGATACCCAGCTTTGTTTGAGCAATAATCTCACAGAGTTTGACTGGGTCTAGCTTCAGCTTTAAGCCGAGATAGGGCTGATCAGGTGTTGCTTCTACCATACAAGCACTCAGCGGCATGTCCACCGAAAGAACCAGATACTGAGCAATCCCGTACTGAAACGTTTCCTCATTCAGCAATAGTCCGGACAAAATTAGACAGCGATAACGCCGTAAGACCTTAGATTCT
>NZ_JBJPHT010000073.1:0-23574 GCF_052939475.1 Phormidesmis sp. 146-20 | reverse complement strand
CTTCTATTCTCGCGAATCGCCGACAGTCGCTCCCCCAACCAATAGATGCGCCCCAGCAAAACCAATCGCTTGATGCTACCAAAGGAAACTACACCCAATTAGAAGCTTTGTTGGAGGCAGGGCAATTGAAAGAAGCAGATGAAGAAACTACCAAAAGTATGTACGAAGGTATGGGACAAAAGTTCTATCTTCGAGATCAGGATATACAGCAATTTCCTTGTGCTGACCTGCGCACGATCGATCAACTTTGGGTGAAGTATAGCCATGGCAGGTTTGGCTTTAGCGTCCAGAAGAAAATTTGGCAGAGGTGTGGTAGCCCTAAGAAGTACAATTCACAATGGGAAAAGTTTGGAGTAGAGGTGGGATGGCGAACGAAGGGACCGGCTATCCTCGGAGGAACTTGGAAAAGCGATGCAGAGTTAACTCTTGACATGTCTGCCCCAGTGGGACACTTCCCAGCCACGTTTAGGGTGAGAACGGGAAAAGAGACGGGAGGGTGGAGGGGGAGAGGGGGACATGTGTGGGGGTTCTCTTCTCTCGTGCAAAGACTTGTAGAATGTAGCATTTAACAGCTTCAGGCATTCCCAAAGATTTGTAATAGCATTCTTCTTCCACGAACCATCAGCTTTTCAAGGATTCATTACCTGGTACCAAGGGGTTTGTGCCTGTTTAATCTCGGATCATGGCAAGTTAGGAATTGTAGCAATTTGCCTCAACAAATTCCCTTGCCACCTTATGAATCTCTGAAGAAGTTGCTCATTCATCCCACAGATTCATTTGCCCTGGACTAGTTGTCTGGGGTTTGCCCTTCTTCTTAATTCCCTCAAGCAACCGACTCCTCCAATGCGGCTTCTTTTCCAGTTTCGGCTTTGGTTTATACCTCTGGCAAAACTTGTAGGGCAATGCCCACCCTACTCTTTAGGTCACTACATATTGAGTACACTTCAGAAAATATTTGAGACTTGACGCTATAGGCAGCATCTACATACAATAGTACTATTCACTTGGTCAGGTTCTTGGAGTTTTTATGACTAGAAGAGTTTTCTTTAGCTTTCATTACCAGCAAGATATTTGGCGAGTCAATGTTGTACGAAACCATGCCAAGGTAAAAAGCGGTTATCAGGAAGCTGGTTATTGGGATTGCTCTCTTTGGGAATCAACGAAGAGAACAGGTGAAAACTCACTCAAACAGCTCATTAATTCAGGTTTGCAGAATACCTCTGTTACCGTTGTGCTGATTGGAACTGAGACATCCGAACGTAAGTGGGTCAAATATGAAATTGAGAGAAGTCGCGAACGTGGCAATGGAATGCTAGGAATATACATTCATAACATTAAGGACATAAACGGAACACCTGACTTGAAAGGGAACAATCCTTTTGACAGCTTCACTGTCGAACAGCGCAGCCCGTATACTTATATGTCGAAGACGTATGTTAGTATGTCCCAGGTTTTCCCAACCTATGATTGGGTTTACAACGATGGATACAATAACTTTAGTAAGTGCGTTGAAGATGCAGCGAGGGTTGCAGGTAGGTAATTCTCACCTGTCGTGCTTGATGTACGTGCGTGTTCGATACAAATTGCTTTAGGCAACAACTTCCCAAACTGGATATTCTTCAATGACAGGGCGAGTTTGATCCCGTTCAGTCGTTTGAATAGGAAACCAGAGGGTTCTGGGAGGGCGATTGTTTTGTAAGCGAATTCGATTATGACAGTTTGGACATTCAACGACTCTGTTGGCAAGTTGATCCGGAGAAGTAGGAAAGTAACCGAAGTAGTCAACTTGTGGATCAGAAGTTGTTAAATTAAGGTGCCTTTCCCAATCAACGTGTTCTGGGCGACGATTTCGCGGACGACAATGTGGACAAGGTACTCGAACCGTTTTCCAGAAAGAATCTTTCATAAATTCAGGGTCGTACCAGCCAAAGGTAGGGCGAAGCACTAGAGATAGTAATTTAGCAGGACCTGAAGGCGGAATTCTTGTATCAGGACCAACTGTGAGCGGATCACTATTATTCAAAATTTTGAATAAACGATGAGACTGAGCGGACGTTATTGAGGGTATTGGTAGTTGAGAAGCCCCAATAAGAAGAGGAGTCAAGTCAGGACGAGACTTGTCTAAGACAATATAAGCTTGTCGAATAGATCTGTCTGAGTTACTTCGATGTTTAATCAGAAAGAGTAGCTCGGAGCAAGTCCAGAAGGAATCGAAGTAATCGTCTGACAGAAAAATAACGGCTCTGCTTGTTGATGTTATTTCATGTCCTAGCCGGGCTACACCTTCCCACATCTGCTGAAGCGTAACACACTCTGTCCTGTATGAGTATTCTGCTTCTGGCACTATCCGGACAGTGAGATCAGATGCCTTTGTAAATTTTTGACTCCATGTTTCTACAGCTTTTTGCTGAGTTCCACGAAAGCTTAAAAATACATCGGCAGCATTGTTAAACATCCAATATTGACTTGCTATCGGGCTACTGAAATTATCTGTTCTATCAGGTATAAAACGTTGACCAGAAAGAATAGTAAATAGGTATCGATCAAGCCAAGCTCCTAAAACCTCGTTAGTAAATGCTTCGCCATGAATTGGAGCGAATTGGTTGTAAGCCAATACATTACGAGGCAACGGGGTTCTACTAACAACTACGTACTTGCTCCCCGACTGTTTTGCTCTTTCGTTGAAGGCATGGTAGGCGTGACCAGGTTCAACGGATCCGTCCCAGAGTACTACATCTGAGCTGAACTCTGCTTTTAACGAATCACCACGATTTGCATCGGGACGTGATTCTACCAAATTAATCCCACGCCTATTGCATATAGGCTGAACGTAATGATCCAGGAGCTTCTGTCCTTTGTCATTGTGAACCCTGAAAAAAGAGAGTTTTGTCATATTACTATCTGAATTTTCCCATTTTTCTAACTTAATCAGATAAATCCGCTCTACTTGGATGGTAGTGGCACAACTAGAAGCAAAATTGTGATCAAGAACGTAATCAAATAAGGCAGGTTTGCCCAGGACTTGAGCGTGTTAGGAATTTGTCCGAGGAATTTGGTTGAGTTGTCGGGTTTGAGAAAATTTCCTTTAACTTTCTCGATCCATTCCTGATCTTCAGGAATGATATACCCACTTAAAGTTCGGGCTAATCGGTTAAAGTTATCACGAAACTTTCGCTCCAAATACAAGTAGTAAACATCCAGAACACCGAATAGTGCAAAAGCGACAAATGCCAACACAAATAAAACCGCACTTCGACTGGTAAACCCAAAGCCCACTATTGCTGCCCAAACGGTTATTCCAACTTTTTTCACTTCTAATGAATTGTTTGCCATGCGCGTGATCGCATTTTGCAACATCTCGCTTTGCTTGATCAAATATTCCCTATTCTTTTCAACCCAGTCTAAATAGTTAGTTGACATAGTCTTTAAAGCAGCAATAGTTACCCAACT
The DNA here is from genome assembly GCF_052939475.1 of Phormidesmis sp. 146-20. Lineage (NCBI taxonomy): Bacteria > Bacillati > Cyanobacteriota > Cyanophyceae > Leptolyngbyales > Leptolyngbyaceae > Phormidesmis > Phormidesmis sp. 146-20. The sequence goes on along the minus strand of NZ_JBJPHT010000073.1, from coordinate 20,124 downwards.
CTAGAATTTTACTGATTGTTTTTGAAGAGCATTTTCTGTAGCTTCAAGTAGCCAATTTGACAGGCTGAGAAATCACAGGATTCCAGGTACTCAAACGGATGCCATTCATTTTCGCCGATCGACTCCATATAGGTGCCATCCTGTTGAGCCAAATCTGGTTTCAGGTTTGTGACATCAGCATAGTACAGATAGCAGATCTCATTCACCTGAGTTCCCACAATATACTGACCCATCGGCAAAGCCTGAACCCGATAGCCCGTTTCCTCATACACTTCTCTTTTAGCCGCCGCTTCCGGCGATTCCCCCTCCTCTAACGCCCCAGTAACCGGACAGGGAAACAGCCTGAACTTTCCATCCACTTCTCGATTATCAATACAAAGATGCTGCTGGCGAATTAAAACTTCATACTGTTCCGGCTTTTCGCCACTTCTTTTCAAGAGAAACACCGCAACAGAATCCTTACCCTTGCGCTCCAAATACTGAAATCCTCTCGGAGATTCCTTAACTACAATCCACTGAGCGCTAAAAATAATCCTATCTGCATCCATTGTCCACAGCCCCATCAGTTCTCGATCGCCTTAGATTACATCAGCAAGCACACGATCGCTACTCTTTCCCTTTATTTTCAACGCGATCTCCCCTCTCTCTGTAGGCTAGATTGAGCACCGTCAAGTTCTTGCCTATTAATCATTGGATGAAGTGAGACCCAACTGCAATCGATCGCTCCACTCCTGAGCATCGGCAGCAACCCGCAAACGATCGCTAAAGCAATTTCTAATCACGATCAGAGGATAAAAGATTAGATCTAGGAATTCGAGCTTTATCCTGATAGTGCGATCGCCTAAACTTCCCAACGAGCTAACCGACGAACCCTTCATCAACCATTACCCCACTGCAAACTCCGTCAGCCGCCGCCCACTCGCAGGCTGATACGCCAACACGATCTCCCCCTTCGGCACCCCCAATGCCACCAACTCATTCGCAACCCCCACCTCCGTTCCATCATGCTGAATCCAAATCTTGCCATCAATCAAATCGATATGAATCGTACAACCAAACACCCGTCGTCGATTCTCCCAGCCCACACTGAACAACTGATAGTGATCACGCTCCTCATCAAAAAACACAACCTCCTCAATCTCCCCGTAGGAAGACTTCAACCGACTATGCTCCGTTAAAATTTGCTTAATCCAAACCCGATATTGCTCTAGCTTATCCATTGCACAACCTCCTGCAAATCTGGATCAAAAATCAGCAACTTCACCGCATTCTCCGCAATGCTGATGCGGACGACCTCCTCTGGAAAAAATTCCTCATAGGTGAACAGCGGCACCGCCAGATACAGCACTCGCTCTGGCTGCTTCAACCGCAACGCAATGCGGTAATTAATAAACTGTCCCAGCGCGGCATGAAATTCTGAAACGGTTGAAGGTGCCAGAAAACTCTTCACCTCCACAGCGATAAACTGATTATCCTTTTCCGCCGCCACCAGAGCCTCAGCCGCCAAATCAATCTGCAATTTATACCGCGTCGAAAACTTCAGCGTCAAAGGATCAGCCGTCACCTTCCAGCCATCCTTGATCAACGCAGCCTTCACAACATCATGATAAACATCCCGTGCGGACATATGCCAAATCACTCATCAGTATATTCATTGTATTGTTTATCCCGCAAGGTAAAAGAGGTAATACCTACCCCACACTGCTGGATGCATTATTAACCTTTCCAGGGTCAGTCTAACTGGGAGTTTGATAAATGGCATAGTCGTTGTCTATTTTGCTGGGGCACATGCTCCCTTTCCACCAACATTTTCTCTAATTCACCAGCAGAATCTTCTGACAGTGGCACTGTTTCCTCGCCCGTATGCAGATTCCCTCGACAAATGGTGCGCCTCGCTTCATTCCGAATAATAAAGTCACCCGTGGGTTGAACGTAGGCAGTCCACTTGTTGCCTACCTTAAACTGAGCAATTTCAGCATCACCTGACCTTTGCTGGGTGAATGGCGGTTTGATAGCTTGTGTCATGGCTCTGAGCCTCATCTGGCTTCTAAGTTGGACAAGATTGAACGGAATCTGGCTTCGGTGGAAGTGCCTCTACTTTCGGTGGAGACGGCATAAAGCTGACGTTTCCCCATCTCGTGAGAATTTAGACCGTAACTGCGAAGGGCAAGACCTGATTGTATCGCGCCTTGCGATCGCTGTTGTTCAGTTGGGCGTTTCAAATTTCTCTCCTGTTTTGATTACAGATAATAACCATTCTATCGAATATGGATAGTCTAAGACAAAGTAGAAGTACGTGGTAAAATTAAACTAGAAAAATTTGAAAATGCTTGATGTGTATAGAACCCATTTGACATTTCTTGTTGATATACAAGGCATGTAGGAGAGCCGTTTCAAGCAGATCCTGAATTTAGAAGGAAAATCATTGTTCCAGAACAATGAGGAACATAAAATCCCGAAAAATATCAGCTTTGAAACACATTAAAAGATCCCAAATAGGTTCTATAAGGTTGAAGTTTTTAAGGCGATGAATGTGAGGATTTTTTCACAATCTAGCTCTAAGATTTAGGCGATCATCCAAATCGTGGAATTGAGATCTCAAGTTTTCATCCTGTTTTTCGGAGTCACCATGCCCTCGCCTTTTCCTGGAATGGACCCGTATCTTGAATATGCTGCCTTCTGGTCTTCGTTCCACACCCGTTTCATGGTGGCGATTGCTGACGCGATCGCGCCCCAACTGGGAACGCAGTACTACGTTGAAGTGGAGTCTCGCACGTATCAAACCGATGACCAGGACGATGAGATTTTGATTGGGATTCCCGATGCAATTGTGTTTGCGGAACGAGGCGAAGCAAAATCAGCGTCTGCAATCGAGCAAGAAACAGGTCGTGTTGCCACTCAAATCCAACCGGAAAAAGTGTCGCTGCCGATGCCGATCGAACTCTATCAGCGTTATCTCGAAGTGCGCGAGATGGGCACCGATGAAGTAATTACGATCGTTGAATTGCTCTCTCCGACAAACAAGCGAGCGAAAGATGGGCGATCAGACTATGAAAAGAAACGCCGATTGATTTTGGCGAGCCAAACGCATTTGGTGGAATTGAACTTATTGCGGGGCGCGAAGCCAATGGCAATGCATGGCGCGCGATCTGATGCCACTTATCGGATTTTGATTAGCCGCAGCGAGCAACGCCCGTTAGCTGCGCTGCACGAGGACGTGTTCGCCGATCTCTATGCGGTGATGCTTGATCAACCGCTGCCAGACATTCCGATTCCTCTAAAGCCGGGTGAACCAGAACCCGTTTTGCCATTGCAAGCTGTTTTCAATCAGCTTTATGAGCGTGCCCGCTATGCGACTCGAATTGATTATCGCCAACCGCTCCCCCCTCCGAAGTTGTCCGAAGCGCAGCAACAATGGATGGATACGGTGTTAGCCCCGTTCCGGAGGTAATCGTGGCAAAGGCAATTCCTTTGAAGTGCCAAAAGTGTGCGATGCTCGATGCGACACAGGCACAAGCATTACATGGGACAGAAGGTGATGGCTGCTGGAATCCGAAGGTCTGCTACAGTCGGCGATCGTATGCCCGTCATCGCGATCGTAAAAATCAGCAGCGCAATCGTTCTCGGCAAGAATCGGTGCTGAAGACGTTAGAAGTTGAGATTCCAGAATTTGCTTATCTTTACTATGCGGTGTTGGTGGTGTATCGGGCAGCAGGCGGGGATACTCCAGTTCACGCGATTTCAGCGCAAGTCTGGCAGGGACAGCAACAAATTGCGATCGCCGCTCCGATTCACTGTGTCGGCATGGTTCCGAGCCAGGTTCATGCTTATATTCGTAAGTTACTCGACTTGTTAGATGAAGAATACGGGATTCGCAAGTTTGCCAGTTTAGAGCGAGTTGATCCGCATCTGTGCCCGATGCGTCCCTGTCTGCATCATCCGTTGGGGGTGGCATGAGACAGCTCCAATTGCCGCTATGGAAGGTATTGCAAGAAGCCGCTCAGTCGCCAGAGACGGCAGAGTTGGATCAATTGTGGCAGGAGGTGGAAGCGTCGATCGTCGATTTGGAATGCGCGGGACAGTTGCAGGTGGCGGGTGAAGCCATCTCGCAGATTACAGAGGTGTTTGAAGCGCGATCTCAGCGAGCCTTTGAAGAAATTCTGGCGACGGCAAGCCATGACAGTCCGGTGATGAGTGAAGCAGCGTTTGATCCATATGTGCGGCAGACCATGCAGATCGAGTTTGATGACTACATTGAACCATTTGACAGTTTGCCGCGCAAACCGATCTCGATCGAGGAGCACGAGTCACAATCGATCGTGGCAGAAGTGGAGCCAATGCGATTGATTGAGGCATTGCAAAAAGTAATGCAGGTCGTTGATCCGGAGGTGGCATATGAACAAGCTTTAGCACTGGCGCACGCAGAAGATGTCTCCGAGTGGGGAGCCGCGATTCAAGCTTGGCTGAATCAACGTGATCAGGCAGTCCAGTTGTTGAAACTCCAGCGATCGCTCAAGATGCCGTTGGTGCAAGTGTGGTTGGCGCTGTTATTGAATGGATTTGCGATCGAGCAGCGCGGGGAGTTTTATGATCTCGATCAGGTTTGGATTCTTCAGTCAAGCAGTCGGTTTGAAACGAGATGAGGACGTTGCACGAGGGCAAGGGGTGGCTTTCATCAGATTGTAAAAGTTGCACTTCAAGAAGTAAGGATGCCTACCTGGTTGATCCACAAATCGAGTTTTGTCAGTCAACCAGGGTGAATTTCTCTCGGATATGGATTAACCTAAGACATCCAGATTGAGCGCCATCTAGCCATGTCTACCAAGCGTTCCTCTCAATCTAAACGCGATCGCTCTGCTTCGCCCCGCGTCCGAGGCGTAATTCTCACTGTCAAAGGATGGCAAAAGTTACAGGCTGCGATGCAAGCAGCAGAAGTGGAACAGAATTGGGGACAACACTTCACTCGCGAACAATTGAGCGAGCGCACTGGATTATCGCTGCAAACAATTTCTCGCATCTTAAAGCGAACAGAAGCGGTTGATCGTCTGTCGATCGAGTATTTCCTGCGAGCGTTTGAACTACAACTGGCGCAAGGTGATTGTGCCCCTCCAGGTTCTCCATTTGAGGATTTAGCTCGACAAGCAGAATTTCAGCGCGATTGGGGCGAGGCTCGTGCTTCTTGGAATGCTGCCTGTGATGTTTCAGTCTTTTTTGGGCGCGAGGCAGAATTGGCACACCTGCGAGAGATGGTTTTGGATGAACACTGTCGATCGATTGCTTTGTTGGGCATTGGTGGCATGGGGAAGAGTGCGCTCTCGGTGAAGTTGGCACAGGACGTTCAATCTGAATTTGAGGCGGTGATTTGGCGATCGCTTTCTAATGCACCCCCATTAGAAGCACTGTTAAACAGCATTCTGTCGTTTCTATTGCGATCGCAGAACAAAGAGACATTGGTTCCTACAGAGCTAGATGAGCAATTTACAACGTTAATCGATTGCCTGAAGCAACAGCGGTGTTTACTGATTCTCGATAATACTGAAACGTTATTGAGTAGTGGAAATCCGGTGGGGCAATATCGTTCGGGATACGAAGTTTACGGGCAACTGTTGCGGTTGATTGGAGAAACGGCGCATCAAAGCTGTTTGCTCTTGACCAGTCGAGAAAAGCCTGGAGAAATTGCTCTGCTAGAGGGAGAAAAATTGGCGGTACGATCGCTGCAACTTCAAGGACTGTCCCCTTCAGAAGGACGATTGCTATTTGAGGCGAAGGGAAACTTCAACGGGACTCAGACAGAGTGGAGCCGACTGATTGAGCATTATCGAGGGAATCCACTTGCGCTGAAGTTGGTTGCAGCGATGACTCAAGAGTTTCTCAATGGCGATATCACAGAAGTTTTGAGCTATATTGAGCAAGGCAAAGCGGTGTTTAGTGATATTCGTGATTTGCTGGCGCGACAGTTCGATCGCTTATCTACTGCTGAACAAGAAGTGATACTGTGGCTGGCAATTAATCGAGAGCCTGTGCCTGTTGCTCGGCTGAGTGAGGATATTTTGACCGCAAAGACACAGCGATCGCTGCCCGATGCCATTCAATCGTTGCTACGGCGATCGATGATTGAGCAAGGTTCGGCGGGGTTCAGCTTGCAGCCTGTTGTCATGGAGTATGTAACAGAACGGTTGATTGAGCAAGTTGGAGCAGAAATTACAGGCTCAAACCTTGCAAGGGATGCTCGACTGCGAACTCATGCGTTGATGAAAGCTCAATCGATCGATTTTATTCGTGAAACGCAAATTCGGCTAATTGTGCAACCGCTCCTTGAGGATTTGTTGGCTCAACTGGGAGGTCAGCCGCACGTAGAGCAACGATTTCGGGAATTGTTAGCAGAACACCGATCGACGAAGCAAATCGGTTACTTAGCAGGGAATTTGGTGAATTTGCTAGTGTCGTTGAAAACAGATTTGCAGCATTGGGATTTCTCAAATTTAGCGTTGTGGCAAGCGGATTTGCGACGAGTGAACCTTGCAGGAGCCGATTTCCAGAATTCAGACTTAGCGAAATCCGCGTTTGCTGAAACCTTGAGTGGAGTATTAGCGATCGCGCTTAGCCCAGATGGAACCTTACTGGCAACCGGGGATGTGGATAATGTTATTCATATCTGGCGAGTTGCGGATTTTCAGCCCTTGTTGATGTTGCAAGGACATACAGGCTGGGTGTGGAGTGTGTGCTTTAGTTCAGATGGTCAGAGACTGGCAAGTGGAGCGACAGATGCAGGTGTGAGACTGTGGGACGTGCGGACGGGAGAGTGTCTTCATGTGTTGCAAGGACATACCGATTGGGTGTGGAATGTGCAGTTTAGTCCTGATCAGCAAACGCTAGCGAGTAGCAGTACAGATGCTTTGAGGTTGTGGAATCTACAAACTAGACAATGTGAAGCAGTCATCGAAGATCCTGCGGGAACGGTTGCAGCAATTAGTTTTAGTCCTGATGGTCGGTTGCTTGCGAGCGGAAGTCAGGATGGTGCAGTGCGGTTGTGGGAGGTTTGCGGAGCGAATCGCGTTTGTATTGCAACATTGCAGGGACATTCTAAGCGAGTGCGATCGGTGTGTTTTAGTGCGGATGGATCGTTACTGGTGAGTGGGAGTGAGGATAGTTCAGTTTGCTTGTGGGATGTTCAGTCTCAGGCGTGTCTTCAAACCTTTCAAGGACATAAAAGCGGCGTGTGGTCAGTTGCATTTAGTCCAGATGGGCAAATGGTTGCGAGTAGTGCAGATGATTTTACAGTGCGATTGTGGGATGTACAATTGGGGCATTGTTTGCAGGTGTTACAGGGGCATGGTAGTTGGGTTCTTACCGTGCAGTTTAGTGATAGTCAGACGGTAATTAGTGGCAGTGTTGATTTTTCGGTGCGATTTTGGGATGTCCAGACAGGGCAGTGCTTGAATGTGTTGCAGGGGCATAAAAGCGGCGTGTTTGCGATTGCCTTCGGCAACAGCAAAGCTTCCGAGTTTGCTCCTACTTCCATAGATTCAGAAAGATTGATTCTGGCAAGTGGTGGACTCGATGCGATCGTGCGATTGTGGGATGTGGAGCAAGGGGTTTGTGTGAAAACGCTACAAGGGCATACCAACTGGATTCGATCTGTCAGTTTTAATGCTGAGGGAACGGTTTTAGCGAGTGCAGGGTTTGATCGAGGAATTCGGCTCTGGAATATGGAAACTGGACAATGCTTGAAAGTGCTACAGGGACATACGAGCGGAATTCGTTCGGTGTGTTTTAGTCCCGATGGTCAGATGCTTGCAAGTGGTGGATTTGATTGTTCAGTTCGGGTGTGGAATGTGCAAACTGGACAGTGTTTTAAGGTATTGCAAGGACATACGACTTGGGTTTTCTCAGTTACTTTTAGTTCAGATGGAAGATTGATTGCTAGTGGTAGTGACGATCGCACAGTTCGACTTTGGGATGCTCACACTGGGGACTGTCTAAAAGTATTGCAGGGGCATACCAATGCAGTTTGGTCAGTCAGTTTTAACCCAAATGGCGATCGCTTGATCAGCGGTGGTTTTGATGGGTCATTTCGGGTGTGGGATGTGCAGACGGGTGAATGTTTGCAGGTGTTGCATGGCGGAGTGAATCGAATTCGATCGGTTCAGTTTAGTCCTGATGGGCAAAAAATTGCGAGTTGCGGAGATGATTGCTTTGTTCGCGTATGGGATGTACAAAGTAGTGAATGTTTGCAGGTGTTACAGGGACATACTCGCGAGGTTTGGGCTGTTACTTTTGATCCCAAAGGTGAAATTTTGGTGAGTTGCTGTCAGGATGAGACGATTAAACTTTGGGATATACAGACTGGGCAATGTGTTAAAACGCTCCAAGCAGAGCGCCTTTACGAGGGAATGAAAATTGCTGGAGTGACAGGATTAAACGAGGCTCAGAAGCTAGCACTCAAAACATTAGGCGCGATCGAAACTTAAGTTACTCTCTGGCTGGATTAACTTGTCTGGTCTTTTCTCGAACAGGATCACAGACTGTAATGCTGAGACACTTTATAGTCGATCACCATGCAACCTCGGCAAACTCTGACCGAAAAATTCTCAACCTTTGTGCGATTTGCCGACGATCGCTTTGATGGTTGGATTGTTGATCTATCGCTGCGTCGAAGTATAGAAAATTGCACTGATTATGATTCGGGAACTCGCGTCGATGAGTTTTGGGCGCTTTATTGGTATCAACACTGGAAAATAGAACCTAGCTTGCTAGCAGTGGGGCACTTGTCAGCTTATTTACAGGAGACTTGCTACTGGACAGTTCAGAAAATTACGGTTCAATCAATCTCAACCTCTGATTGCTTTTCCGATTATTTTCAGATTGCGATCGCAACACTCCCTAAAATTCTCAACGGTTATTCTTCCCTACAAGGTGTGAGCCTCAAAACTTACAGTAGTGTGAGCTTTGGTAACACAATTCGGAATCGGCTGCGCCAGCAACAAGACATGAATAGTCGAACGGATTGGGGATTGCTGCGAAAATTAAGCCAGAAACGATTACTAGAAGTGCTTCAGGCAAGTGGATTAGCAGAAAGTGCTATCGCGGCTTATCTGCTGGCATAGAAGTGTTTTAAAGCTTGCTGGGTTCCTGATGAGGATGCAACAACTCGCCAGCTTGCTCGACCAACATCTGCTGCATGGAAGGAGATTGCTGACCTTTATCAGCAACAGAGATCTTCTCAAAGTATTTCGACAACTCCTGAGCTATTGGAGCAATGGCTAAAGTTTTGTGCAGCGGAGGTGAGGAAGTCGCTACGCCCAACGGTGACTTCTTTGAACATTGCTAAGTTTGAACCGGGATCAGCCGAACTTCAGGATGATTTAGTTGATCGAGACGGGGCAACACCCCTAACAGACTTGATTACAGCAGAAGAAATTCAAGAACGGCAGCAGCAGCAAGCCCAACTCAATGCTGTGTTAACGAACGCTCTCGAATTGCTTGATCCCGAACTCCGCTCAGTACTGGTGTTTTATTATCAGCAAACGTTGACTCAAAAACAAATTGCGATGCGACTGAACCTTAAGCAGTCAACCATTTCTCGGCGATTAGGTGCAGCCAAAGAAAAACTCTTAACAACATTGGCTGAAGGGAGCCGAGAAACGCTGCATACTTCTCTTACCTCGCCCGTAATCGGACAGATGACTTTTGCCCTCGAAGAGTGGTTACAAACTCACTATCAATCTGCCACCTCGTCCTAGAGGATCACCCCCGAATGACTCTGCTATCCACGCCAGAACCTTTGCTATTAGACATTTTGCCGGACATTCATACCCGCGTTTGGCAACAGAGCAGATCGCTACCTGTTCCCCGCGATCGCTGGGCTGTCTATCTCAATCTCGTTTGCTTTCAATCTGTGTTTCAATTGCTCAAGGAGAAATATCAGCACCAAGCGATTAAAAATCTACAGTCTACTTGTTTCCCCAATATTTATGCGTTGGTCAATGGAAGTGCGATCGCGTTCAACAACTCTCGATTGATCCTAATTCCGACCGAGGCGATTGATCATCATGAATTCCGAGTGCCGCAGGAGTGGATCGACATTCCAAGTTGGGCAGGAGATTATTATTTAGCCGTGGAAGTAGATACGGACAAACAGCAGCTCCAAATTTGGGGCTACACAACTCACCAAATACTGAAATCGCGGGGGCAGTATGATGCAGACGATCGCACGTATTCTCTAGCAAGTAAGGACTTGCAGCAAAGTCTTTCGGTGCTTGGGGTGATGCTGCAAGTAGCAACTGAACCGACGCGAGCAGAAATTGATTTGCTACCCAAACTTCTGTCAACTCAATCGAGCAATTTGATTCAGCGACTGAAATCGATCGCGCTGCCTCGATTAGCAATCCCGTTTATGCAGTGGGGCGCATTGATAGAACAGGAGAAATGTCTAGAAAAATTGTGTCAACGACAAGCCGCAACATTTAATTTAAGCAATTGGCTGCACCATTTATTTGAGATGGACTGGCAAGCGATCGAAGGTTTTCTAGAAGCAGAACTCACAACGGGTTTTAGACATGAAGATGAGACTGGGCAGGTGATTCAGCGAGTTAAGCCCATTGCTCTGAAGGAAGATTTAACCATTTTATTGCTGATCATCCTGACGGTTGAACCTGATGAACGGCGCAACATTCGAGTTCGGATTTTGCCAACGAATGAAGCTCTAAATCTGCCAGAGAATCTATCTTTGGTGTTGCGATCGACAACAGGTAATGAAATTCAGTCGGTGCAATCTCGAAGTCAAGATCAATCCATTCAACTCAAGCGGTTCAAGTGTCCACCTCACGTCCAGCTTCAACTGCACATCACGATCGATAACGTTACAGTCATTGAGAATTTTCTCACTTAGCTTTATGAGCCAACTGATTGTTTTGAACCTGGGTAAAGGAGATTGGCAGCAGGGCTGGATGACAGTCACGGCTCAATTTTGGGAGCCAGAAAACTCAACGCCGATGCAATTTACAGCGAGTTTGCCCCCTGCACCAGAACTAGAAAATCTCTACGTCCGTTGGCAAAGATTCTATGAGAATTTATCAGCGTGCAAAAACTGGCGACGATATCGAAACGATGATCCAATAGTCAATATTGAAATCGATGAAGCAGATATTACTCATATTTCAGACTCCGAGTTCAATGAGTTGTGTCAGGAACTCCGCGATCGCATTAACACTTGGCTTTATGCCGATCAGTTTCGTCATATCGATCGCCAACTTCGCACTCGATTGACGCTATCCGATGAAATTCGCTTCGTTATTACTGCGGAGAATGAATCAGTTCTACAAATTCCGTGGTGTTTGTGGCATTTCTTCGAGGACTATCCAAAAGCAGAACTTGCCCTCAGTTTGGCAAACTACGCGCGATCGCTGAAAGTCGCTCCTCCTGCTACAGGTCGGGTCAAAATTCTAGCAGTGATGGGTAGCCAACAAGGGATTGATATTACAACCGATCGAGAATTACTAGAACAGTTGCCCAATGTGGAACTCACGCTACTAATTGAACCGAATTGTCAAGTTTTGAATCAGCAGCTATGGGAACCGGGAATTGATGTCTTGTTCTTTGCGGGACATAGCTCTAGTCGGGGTCAAGGTCGCATTCAGATTAATCAAACAGAGAGCTTAACGCTTGATCAATTACGACATGGATTAAGACACGCGATCGCACAAGGCTTGAAGTTAGCAATCTTTAATTCTTGTGATGGTTTAGGGCTGGCATGGGATTTAGCTGATTTGCAAATTCCTCAAGTGATTGTGATGCGTGAACCTGTTCCCGATCAAGTTGCACAAGCCTTTCTCAAGCAGTTTCTCATTGCATTTTCGGGAGGACAATCCCTGTATCGATCAGTTCGAGAAGCGCGGGAACGACTGCAAGCGATCGAGTCTGATTTTCCCTGTGCAAGTTGGTTGCCAGTCGTGTGCCAAAATCCTGCTGAAGTGCCTCCAACATGGCAAGACTGGATCAATCAAAACTCGAAAACACTAAAGATTTCACAACCTGCGATTCAAACACTCAAATCTAAAATCTCAAGAGTGTTGCTGAGTAGTTTTGCAGTCACGGCGCTTGTATTAGGAGTGCGATCGCTCGGTGCTTTACAATCGCTCGAACTCTGGACATTCGATCGGCTTTTGAGCCTTAGACCCACTGAGCAACCGGATTCACGCTTTCTGATTGTTACGATTAACGAGGCAGACATTCAAGCTCAAACCACAAAATACAGGCAAGGAACCTTGTCTGATCAAACATTGTTGCAATTGCTGAATGTCCTAGAGCAACATCAACCTCGTGCGATCGGGCTAGATATTTATCGGGATTTTCCAACTGCACCGAAATTTAGTGAACTTGCGGCGAGACTGCGAAAGAGCGATCGTATCATTGCACTCTGCAAAGGAAGAGACGCAAAATATGATCCTACAGGCATTGCACCGCCGCCTGAAGTACCAGAAACAAGGCTCGGTTTTAGTGATTTTTTAGAAGATCGAGACGGCATTTTACGTCGGCAGATTTTATTCATGGATCACGATCCAATCTCACCTTGCAAGGCTCCCTATGCGTTTGGAACACAATTAGCTTTGCGCTATTTGATCACTCAAAACATCACGCCTCAGTTCACCTCAGAGGGAAATCTTCAACTCGGTTCAACCGTCTTTCATCGCTTGAAAAGGAGAACTGGAGGCTATCAGGGCATTGATGCTCAAGGGAATCAAATCTTGTTGAACTATCGCGCTGCTTCAACGCCTGGCGAGGTCGCCCCACAGATTATGCTCACAGATATTTTAACCAAGCAAATTGATCCAAATGCAATTCGCGATCGTATTATTCTCATTGGAGTCACAGCTTCTAGTACTGCGGATACTTGGGCAACTCCTTATGGAAGTGACGCTTTGAAACGAGTTCCAGGCGTGTTTATTCAAGCACAGATGGCAAGCCAAATCCTGAGTGCTGTCTTGGATCAACGTCCGCTGGTCTGGGTTTGGTCAGGATGGATCGAAGGCGTGTGGATTTTAGGATGGGCGATCGCGGGTGGAGCAATTTTTTGGATGCAGCGATCGCAAATTCAACAAGCACTTATAACAGTAGCAATACTTGGAATGCTACCTGGAATTAGCTTCGTGGTGTTCATTCAAGGGGGATGGATTCCATTGATACCTGCTGCGATCGCGGTTCTAGCAACAGGTACGATCGTCATCTACTGGAACCGCGCATAAATCCGAATCTATGCCCGTAAGAAGGGCTAAACATTGAAAGATTAGAGGTGATTATGCTGAAATGGACATCGCTCTGTGTTCTGGTTGGAATGAGTCTAATCGTTGCTCCTCAAGTTGCTTCGACGCAAACAACTATCTTTAATACGCCTCCACCTCCATCAGGCACACCAGGGGGACGAGCGCAAGGCGGTGGTAGTCGAGGGGATTGTCAGAACTATACAGGTCTTACCGCCATTGTTCCCGTAGTCAGAGAAGCCGTTTGGGGGTTGACTGCGACAGCTCATCCGACCTTCTGGTTTTATGTACCTTACGAGTTAAAAACAAACACTCCGATCGAATTTGTTCTACAAGACCAAGTCGATAATTTTGTGTATCGTAACCGCTTTCAGCCTTCTAATACAAAAGCAGGGCTAATTCAGATTACCATTCCAAAATCTGCTCCTGGGTTAGTTGAGGGAAAGCTCTACGCTTGGACGTTATCTATTCAATGTGATCCGTCTCAGCCTTCTAATAGTGTCTATGTTCAAGGGAATATCCGACGAACTGCGATCGCGCCTGCCCTCGAAAAACAATTATCAGTAGCTACTCCTCTAGAGCAAGTTCGCCTCTACAGCGCCAGTGGAATTTGGTACGATGCGTTTAATCAAATTGCAGAACTACATCGCACTAATCCAGCCAATCCTCAAGTGAGAGAAACCTGGACGACATTATTACGGCAAACGAACTTAGAACCCATTGCCACAAAGCCATTTACGCCATGCTGTACCGCCTCATATTAATCCTCACGCATATTCCTCAAACCTAGCCCGTAAGAGTTTGAGAATCACAACTGCCCCATTACTGAAGCCAGGAAGGAACCTGTAATGTACGCTTCCGCCTCTTCTACTAAAATGCACCGAAAAACTCGTGCTCAACAAGCTCAACAACCGAACAGACGCAATCGTGGCGTAGTTCTCACCGTTCACGGATGGGATAAGCTGCAAACTGCCAAAGCTGAAGTCGAATTTCAAGAAAATCATGGACAACGCCTGACACTTGAAGATCTCAGTGATCGCACTCGTCTAGCCATTCACACCGTCTCTAAACTGCTCGGACGCAAAGATCCCGTCGATAAACAGTCTTTACAGTATATTTTCCACGCTTTTGGCTTAGAACTTACATCTAGCGACTATACTCATCCCATTTCGCCCTTTGAAGCTTTAGCCGATCGACAACAGAATCTCTCTCAAGATTGGCGAGAAGCGATCGATGTCTCTGTCTTCCTCGGACGAGAGCAAGAACTTCTAGAAGTGCGGCAGTGGATTCTAGAAGAACATTGTCGGCTAGTTGCTATTTTGGGTATAGGAGGATGTGGTAAAAGTTCGCTAGCAGTCAAACTAGCAATGCAGATTCAATCTGAGTTTGAAATTGTGATTTGGCGATCGCTTGCGGGTGCACCTTCGATCGATGAATTGCTAGAAAGTATCTTATCTTTCTTAAGCGGAGCCTGCAAAGAGAGTTTAGAGATTCCTGCTAGTTCAGAAGAGAAATTTTCTAGGCTGATGGAATGCTTACAGACGACTCGCTGCTTGCTAATTCTGGACAATGCAGAAACGCTGTTGAGTAGTGGTGAACGAGTCGGCAAGTGTCGAGAAGGCTATGAGGACTATCGCCGATTGATTCGGGCTGTGGGAGAAGTTCCGCATCAAAGCTGTGTGCTGTTGACCAGCCGGGAAAAATCAATCACGATCGCACTTCTGGAAGGCGAGAAATTTCCAGTCCGATCGCTCTTGCTCAAAGGCTTAAAGATGGAAGATGTGCGATCGCTGTTTCAACATAAGGGAACGTTCACAGGTTCCGATACTGATTGGCATCGCTTAACAGATTACTATGCTGGAAATCCACTCTCCTTGAAGCTTGTTGCAGCAGCAACACAAGAAATGTTCAACGGCGAGATTGCGGCGGCGCTGGAATATATCGAACAAGGATTGTTAGTGTTTGAAGATGTCCATCACTTGCTCAATCAACAGTTCGATCGCTTATCTCATGTAGAACAATCCGTACTAACTTGGCTTGCAGATCATCAGAACACTGTCACACTAGCAGAACTGATTGCGGAGATTACAACTGTGGCTTCTAAATGCAAAGTCTTAGAGGCGATCAATTCTTTGATGCGTCGATCGCTGATTGAAAAGCATGGAGAACATTTTTCACTGCAACCTGTTGTACAGGAATCCATTCTTGAGCGATTTTCTGAACGGGTTTGTTAGCTGATGTTCGGTAAGTAACTCCCTACTTTTGAGAGGTTTTTATGAATCTAACACTGGACTCAGTGACTTTTCCAAGCTTGATGGGTTTTTTAGCCTTGATCTTTTACACAGTGACGTTGATGCCCACAATGATGAAAGTCAACTTTCCACAAACTCAGAAAATGAGTGTTGTTCAGAAGTTGCTGAAACATCGTCGATCGATTGGCTTGATTTCCTTTTTTCTTTCTGCCATTCATGGCTATCCTTACCTCAACCAGAGGGACTTTGACCTGCTCGATCTCGAAACACCTTGGGTCTATATTCAAGGAGTGGTCTGCTTTCTGATTCTCCTCTTGATGGCAATCACATCGAACACTTGGAGCATGAAGCTACTCAAGAAAAATTGGAAAAAATTGCATCAACTGACCTACTTGGCGCTCTTTGTACTAATTTGGCACGTCTGGGATAAGATGTCGGGTCACTGGACGTATATCACTCCAATCAGTTTGGCGATACTTACAGGAACTGCGATTTTATTCATGAGTCGAATGCGGATTGAAGAACAGAATCAGCAGCAAGAAGCTCAGAAGAAAGAAGCTGTTGCAATGACTACTAGTAGTTCTAAATAGCGATCATCAATACACAAGTCAGGAGCATTGACTATGGCACCAAAGCAAAACTCTAGAAAAACGACGATCGCTTTAACAGGAATATCTCTAATACTAATCATTGTCGCGCATTGGCTTAGCACTCATACTCACTTTAAATCACTTCTTTCGGCTCAATCCTTAGCGGCCCAACCGATTCACATCTTCAAAGGACATCCGGTTTGGGTGTATGCGATCGCAATTAGCCCGGATGGAAAAACGCTTGTTAGTGGTAGCTATGATGGTACAATCAACATTTGGGATCTGCCCAATAAAACACTGCGTCATTCAATCTCAGGAGATTCGAGTCAGGGACACGGAGATGCAGTTGTTTCATTAGCAATTAGTCGAGATGGACAGTTCTTAGTGAGCGGTAGTTGGGATAGCCGCATTAAGGTGTGGAAGCTGGACAGTGGCGAATTGCAGCGGACAATTGCAGGACATAGCGATGATGTGCGTTCGGTTGCATTTAGCCCAGATGGAACGACGATCGCGAGTGGAAGTTGGGATAAAACGGTGAAGCTCTGGAAGACGGAGACAGGCGAGCATCAGCAAACTTTCCACTCTAGAGCTGAGATCAGAAGTGTTGCGTTTAGCCCTGATAGTCAACTCCTAGCAAGTGGTAGCGAAGATGGCAAAATTACAGTCTGGCAACTGGAGAATGGAGCGGTAAAACTCCCTTTAGCCGCCCATGAAGGAGCAATTACCTCAATCTCGTTTAGTCCAGATGGAAAAACTCTAGCGAGTGCAAGTCATGACAAAACCTCTGCGTTGTGGGAAATAAAGACGGGGCGATTGCTTCACCGTTTTGCTGGACATCACGATAAAGTGCTGTCAGTTGCGTTTAGTCCCGATGGGCAAACTCTGGCAACTGGAGGACACGATCGAGCAATTAAACTATGGGATTTGCAATCGGCTCAGTTGCAAGGTACGGTTATGGGACATCAAAAACCGATCTGGTCGATCGCCTTTATGCCTCAAGGAACAATGCTTGTCAGTGGCAGTGCTGACAAATCGATTATGATGTGGCAACTTCCTTCCAACTTGTAAATACTCATGAGAAGCAACTGATGAAACGATATGATGCTCCACTTTGGTTGGCTGGTTGCTTTCTGCTTTGCGAAGGGTTGATTATTCGAGGTGCGGTTCCTACGGAGTTGCGCTCTGCGCTAATCGCACAAGTCATTCCCGATCGTACAACTCCGACTACAGTGACCGGAGATTGCATTGGTAGCTGCTCAATCACAGGTGGGACAGTAACAGGACAGAATTTGTTTCATAGCTTCGATCGCTTTTCCATTCCAACGAATGGTGAAGCAGCGTTCAACAATGCCGCAGACATTCAAAATATTTTTACTCGTGTTACCGGAGGTATTCGATCTGATATTGATGGCTCAGTTCGTGCCAACGGTATTGCAAATGTATTTCTACTCAATCCAAGCGGAATTCTATTTGGTGCAAATGCCCGCTTAAACATTGGTGGTTCGTTTCTTGCCAGCACAGCAGATAGCATCATTTTCGACAATGGTAATGAGTTTAGTGCAGTAAACCCACAAACACCACCATTATTGACGATTAGTACTCCAATTGGTTTGCAGTTCGGTCAAAATCCAGGAACGATTCGAGTAGAAGGGAATGGATATAACCTATCGGCTCCAGTGCGGCGGCAAATCACGAGAGGAACTCAAACAGGTCTACAGGTACAACCAGGTAATACACTTGCTTTGATCGGGGGAGATATTGAGCTAGAGGGCGGAACTTTGACCGCAGAGCAAGGGAGAATTGAGTTAGGAAGTGTAGGTAGTGATGAACAGATTCGGCTTAATTCAAAAGAAGGCTTTGCATTGAGCTATCCAGGTGTTGATCGGTTTCAAGATATTCGGCTCTCTCAACAAGCATTGGCAGATGCAAGTGGTGGCGGAATCATTCAGGTACAAGCAAACAATATTTCTCTTACCAATAGTTCTATCTTTTTAATTCAGAATCGGGAGCAGCAGGGTGGAAAGATTAATGTTCAAGCTGCTCAGTCTTTAGAAGTCAGTGGACCTAATCCAACAACTGGATTCTATGGTGGGGTAGAAGGGCAAACGATTGGCTCTGGAAACAGTGCTGATATTGTAGTTTCTGCTCGGCAAATCGTCATTCGAGATGGAGCAGGAATCATAACTCGCTCCTTTGGCTCTGGGCAGGCGGGTGACTTGACGATCGATGCTCCTGATTCTACACAAGTTATCGGATTTTCTCCAATCTCGACCGCATTGACCAGTTTGATCGCCTCAAGCAGTACTGCTTCTGGCGCGAGTGGCAATGTAACTCTATCAACAGGACAATTGATTGCACTGAATGGAGGAAGTGTTGCATCTGTAAATTTTGGGCTTGGGCAAGGGGGAGAAGTCAGAGTAACAGCAACAAGATCCATAGAAGTCATTGGCGAATCTAGTGTGCCTGTGTCGAGTAACATCTCCGCAATCACTTTAGCGGACGGAAATGCTGGAAGCGTCATTGTCACTACCCCTAAGTTAGTGATTCGGAATGGAGGAATTGTGACTTCTGATAATTTTGCTAGGGGTCAGGGAGGGAATGTTTTGATTAATGCGATCGAGTCAATTGAGATTACTGGAAAAGGAACTCCTCTCCCTAGTCGCATCAGTGCGTCTGCCGTGAGTTTGCCTGAATCTTCACGACGAGTATTCGGAACGCCTCTAGTGCCAACTGGTGCTTCTGGAAGTGTAACGATCAATACAGGTCAACTTAGAATTAGCAATGGTGGTGTTGCTGGAGTGGAACATCCAGGAACTGGGAATGCAGGAACGTTGCGAATCAATGCTCACTCTGTTATCTTAGAGGGTCAGGGGAGTATCACTGCTGCCACCCGTTCTGGTGAAGGGGGAAACCTAGACATACAGGTGAGCGATACATTGGTGTTGCGCCGCAATAGCCAAATTACAACCTCTGCGCTCGGTAGTGGTAATGGTGGCAACATTGACATCAATACAGCTTTTGCGATCGCGGTTCCCCAAGAAAATAGTGATATTCAAGCCAATGCTGTAGCAGGACAGGGCGGCAATGTTCGCATCAATGCTCAAGGCATTTTTGGGATTGAAGCGCGATCGCAGCCCACTCCTTTAAGCGACATTACCGCCAGTTCAGAATTGGGAGTTGCAGGAACGATCGCGATTCAACAACCGGACGTACAACCCGAAGAAGGCACCATCAATTTACCGAATACCTTTGCTGCTCCTCCACTTGCTCAAGGTTGCAATCCAGGAAGCAATCAAACAGCAAGCTTTGTAAATACTGGACGCGGCGGAGTACCCACCAATCCAAATGATCCGATCGTTGCTGATACACTTTGGCAAGATACCGAAGACTCTGTACAACCTGTCTCAAGCGCAACTCCACAGAGGAACAATCCTCAAAGCTCAGAACCTGAAGTCTCGATCGTAGAAGCACAAGGCTGGATCATGAATTCTGATGGTACAGTGATATTAGTTGCGAATGCTCCAACCGTTACACCGCATCGAACCGGAATTGGAAAGCGCGATCGCTGTTAGCTTGTCACAACCAATTTCCAACCAAAACAAATGGTGCCCAATGAATCGGTTGTCGATAGTTCTTATCTCGTAGAAGCGAAAGCTGTGCCCGCCTCAATGCCTCCGCTTTGGACACTTTTGCATTTGCCAACTCTCGATAAAACTGACTGATCAACCGCGCTCCTGATTGATCATCCACGCTCCATAATGAAGCAACTGTACTCCGCGCCCCTGCTTGAATCGCTACCCCTGCAATTCCCAAAGCTGCACGCGGATCGCCTTCAGCCGTTTCGCAAGCACTGAGAACTAAAAGCTCGATTTCAGCATCACTCGCCCCTTCTCTAGTTCGGAGTAATGCCTGAAGCTCATTGACTTTAATTTGTCGATCCCAAGCCAAAATAAACGTATTTTCTGCATTAGGGGATTGTAAAATAAATTGTGTCAAAGGTCAGAAGTTGAGATCTAATGAACT
>NZ_JBJPHT010000072.1:18193-23964 GCF_052939475.1 Phormidesmis sp. 146-20 | reverse complement strand
AGTTCATTAGATCTCAACTTCTGACCTTTGACACAATTTATTTTACAATCCCCAGGCGGGATGACTCCAATGAGTGATCTGTTTGCAAATCCAATGGGCGGCAACGCTTTAACCCCGTTAGCCGCGCAGTCTGTACTTACAGAGTATGAGTATCAGAAGTCGCTACAGCGTTACATCGATCGCCAACAAGCCAAGCCAGAAGTACGACGTAAACTCTATGACCAATTGATGGCAAATCAGGCGGCTGCAAAAGGCGGTGGTGCATCTGGGGGCGGTTACCAGGGACGAACGAACTCAGGCAGTCCCACAGCAGGAACACGTCCCTATCTCCCTGCTTACACGCCTCCCATCCCTGATGCCTCGTTCCCGTCTGGATTTGTACCAGTCACCCAAAAGGACTATCCACCCTTTCAAGATCTGCACCCTGGAGGTACGAACCCCGCAAACGACTTCAAGTCCCCCGCTCCAGAGGATTTCGTCACGCCGTACAACGATCCGACCGCCCCTCGCACTCAAATTTGGTTAGGCAATGGCAACCTACCGGATGGGTTTGCCCCGGCTCCTCCGGCTCCTCCCACGGTTGAGCCTGGTCAGGTCGTAGGGAAAAGATACAACGTCGTTCTTCAAGGACGAAGTTCATCCATCACTTACATAAATCAGGTCGATGGCAGCAGGTATACACAGCAGCAAGATGCAGGAGTCGCTCTTATTGGGGTTCTTCCCGGCAAAATTGGAGGAGTCAGGATCGTTGCGGGGGCTACAACTCCAGAGGGGCTGACGGTGCCTCAAACTGCCTATGAATTCCTGATCGATTATGGGATCGGCACCGCCAATCCGGGGACAGCTAGCGGCGGGATATTGAGCGGGGATACTGGCAGTGTTAGTGCGGGCGGACTGTCTATTAGTCCTGAAAATCCCAATGACCCCGATCCGGTCTCGCCTGGCGCGGCTCCGTTGCCTCCTCTGATTCCGACAGACCCTGACACAGGACGGCCAAACCTACCAGAGATTGACCTCAAGCCAGCGATCGACGCTCCCACGTCCCCGGCGCAAGCTCCCACACCCTCACCGCTTAATTCACCCAGTGGAAAGCCTGCACCAACAGCTAGACCTGACGCAACCCCAACGTTTAACCCTGGACTCCCACTGCCATTTCTCCCTTTACCCCCGCCGTTAATTCAAAATCCACTCACCCCCAAGTCCCCATCTAGCCCTCTCGCTAATCCGGCCCTACCGATTGGCAATCCGGGCACACCCCCATCTACCGGGAATCCTTCAAAAAATCTTGATCTACCGGGCACAGGCGTAACGATTAACGGAAAACCTATTCAAAACGGAGACACGCCAATCAAGCAAATTTCGCCCCCTCAAAACGGCAAATCACCTTTAACCACTGGCACGGGAGTAACGATCAACGGACAGCCCGTTAACCCACTTGTGGATGTCACCAAACCGAATGGCACGATCGACCCTCAAAAAGCGCAACAGCAACAGGAACAAAAGCAGCCTCAACCGCAAGCCACGCCCCCTAGAAGTACCTGCGCTGATCCTTGCATCCAGGGATTGCAGGATGGCATGTCAAGTGGGAACGACCTGCTACAGAAGATTGCTAACACGGTTGGTGTGACTGCGTTCCCAGTTCAGGCCCAACTGTTGACAGATACAGGCGCAACAGGAACGACCACCTACAAAAATTTGGCAGAGTTGGCAGTCTGGAACACTAAAAATCTAGATGCGGTAACAGGGCTGTTTCCGCTAGAAATCCCGATCGTGGACGGAGACGGGAAAGAGTCAAACGTCAAAATCGAATCAGTGAGTCACGCTTTTTACGAGTTATTCAACTTGCTGAAGGTGATTGCAGAGGACGCTGACGCGGCGGTGAACGTTGGGAGCCGCGCAATCATTGAAGCGATTCAGAGCAAAATTGCGGCGCGTCAGGCTGGTGAGTATGCCAAGGGCAACGCTAAATTTTTGGGTTATTTGGGTCAAGGTCAGGTGAGAGAAATCAAACTCACCGTGACTCCAGCGGCCGCAGGTGCTGATAACAAGCTGCAAAATCAGGAGATTAAAGAGTTTTTAGAGCCGTCTACTCAGACTTATGTGGGATGGGAATGTGTTGAAAAAGTCTCACTGCTTCCGATCGTGCAGCGCACTTTAGAGGATGGGGAAATCGCGCGGTCTGCACTCTACCACCCGTTCAAGGAGGGCAAAAAGCCAGAGCAATCAACCATTCCCGGCACCTCAATCAAATACGACAGGCGGCACATCAAAGCCCAAGAGAAAGCCTGGGAACAGTTTAAGGAAGACTTGAAAAAAGAAGGCAAAATTATCGACGACAAGCAGGGTCAAAAGGATGTCAAACCTTAGTTTCACGACCTCTGGACTGCGATCCAGAACCACCCACGCAGCGATCGTTGCCAGACATGCGGCCGGGAAAGTTGTGCAAAAAGGCAAGGGGATTCTCGCCAAAATTGCCAAAATTGGTGGCTTCCTGTTTTCCAAAGTCGTCAGCTACTTCAATTTGTCGTTTGATAGGCTCTGGGACGTACTAGTAGATGCGTACTTTGAACTGAAGACATTCGACTGGAATGCAACAGACAAGGAACTTGAAAAGACGATTGAACAAAACAATCAAGCGATCGTCACGGCGGCCGCTACCGGATTAGGTGAAGCGCTGGGGTGGGGCACCGTCCGGCTGGCTAATCACTTCATCGGTAGATTTTTACCCGGCAAAAAAGGGAAGCAGCTACAGGCGATCGAAGGAATGAAAGTGCCCGTCGTTTCCGCTCGCATTGGGCTGGCTCTGGCAGAAGAAAGCAATGAAGAGATGAAATTTGCCTTTCGACGCTTTATGCAGGTTGGCTCTAAAGCGTTAGCCAGTAATGCGTTTATCAACATGGTGCTGACCTCACGCCGGAACGAATGGTTTGGCATGTCCAAGATCACCGAACCCAAACCGAACGGGTCGATCGCTAGCAAAATTGAGCAAAAGATTGAGCAGTTGCCGAAGTTTTGGCAAAAACCCGTAGAGGCATTTATCGACGGATTTGAGGATGCGATCGTAGAGGCTGGCTATGTGGTGACGATGACGATCGACGATCACATAGCGGCTCAGAGATTTGCATCCAGGGACGTTCAAGCCAGACGCACGATTGAAATCCAACCTCACAAAGACAGTGAGGAGAAAATCACCTTCACAGGCACTCAGCAAGAAGTGATCGACTCAATCAGAACGGTGATGCCAGTCCATCAAATCATTGAGGACAAAGACATTGGGCAGTTTATGGGGGAAAGCCCGAACGAGGTCATTACCGCTAAACCTCAATTGAGATGCTTGAACCTGATTTTTTATGGCAAACCCTCACCGCCGTACTGGAAGGGTCGGACGCGGCTCTGCCAGAATTCAACAATTTCCGTCCCTGATGCCAAGACGGGGATTAGCGCGGCTGATATCAAAGCGGCTTTGAAAAGCTACACGTACGGAGACTGGTATGTGCATTGCAAGATGGACTCCGGACGACAAATGCAGGGTTGGTTTAGCTCTCACAACGAAGGAATTCAGACTCTAACCGCACTGAGTAAGCTGTCAACTAGCGACATTGTTGTAGAGTCGTTTCGCTGGAGTAACGGAAAAGACGGGGGCAAGAAGTCGGAGAAGATGTATCCGAGCTATGCCTCAATCATCTATCCACGTCGAAAAAACGGCAAAAATACGGGGCCATTGGGCAGACCTGTAAGAATTCCGATTTGGGGAGACACCCCTAGCGCAAGAAAACCGCTGCAATAAAAAATACCTCCGGGGCTAGGGTAGGAGGCGAGGAAACACTGATACGGGTAGCAATTAATCGGGCTAAATTTTATTTGATGAAGCCACCAATTGCAGTGACCTTCTTCGTCTAACTACTCTTTCTCTTACAAACACAATGGCAATCGTTTCTACAAATCTTCCTGCTTTGATGCTTGAGTTGGCCGAACAAGCCACCACCAAAGAAGCCACGTTGAACCCCGCTCAAGAACGTCTGGCTGTTAACTACGATCGTGAGAACGGCTCCGTTTCAATCACGGGTTCTTTCCCCGCTACCGTAGCGATCGTCGCTGGCAAGCTGCAATTGACGGCTAACAACTACACCGCCGATCCTTCTCTTGATTTGGTTGGCTCTCCGATCGCTGCGAGTGGTGCAACCAACTATGCATCTGCTCTGATGGTCACCGCCATTGAACTGAGCAACGAAGAAAACGCAAGACAGCTTGCTGGCGGAACCCTGCCCACTGGCGCGGGAACTTTGTTCACTTTTACGTCTCAGGGTGATATTTTCAGCTTCACGGCGGATATGCCCATCGTGGCAAGTCAAAACGCCCAGGGGCAAACCGTTTTGTCCACTGTCAACTACTTAGCTTAATCATTGGAGGACTTTATTTAGGAGGGTAAAACAATGGCTGGTACAGCAGGCCCAAGCGCGGGCACCGGAAAACGGAGAAATCCTGGAGTACGCAAAGCGGTCTATTTTGGCAAACTGACCAAAAAGATCAAGGGCAAGACAGAGACACGCGATTACGTGATCTATGCCTCTGAGCAGGCGATCGAGGCCCTCAATCTCACACTAGCGACTCCGGAGCAGCAAACCCGTGTCTCTGGCGACCGCAACACGGACATCAGCGGCTCTCGCTATGGCAAGCACATCTCCGTTCTTGATCCAGTCGGCAAGAAAACCGAAGGCGGTGCCAAGTCGGTTACTCGCTATCAGATAGTGGTTCCATCGTCTGCCAACTTGAAAGAGATTCGCGAGTTTCTCAAGGGCACCAAAGCGAAGAACTTCAAAATCATCGGCGGTCGCTCTCGTTCCGTATAACCGTTTGTTGATATGGCGTTGCAGAATTCATGGCGATCGGCTGGCTCAATCATTTTTACCAAACCTAGAACCGATCCACCGATCGGGCTGGTGGCGGCTCTCAGCAATCGGGTGATCAAGGTCAAAACCACGTCATCAACTCGCAACGCCTGGAGACGAGCCGGATATATGCAACAACTTGTCGATCGGGCAGAGGTGAGCAATCGTATGGTTCCGTTGAACCAGGAAACTATTTTTGAGCTTTCACCTCTGACCGATAAGTACTTGCTGGCATTTACGGCGGTTCCTTGGCTCCCTGACTTGACTATCCGTGTGTGGGAGTACACTGGTACTCTAGATTACATCCCTGACCTGGTTTCACCAGAAAGTACCGTTAACGACGGAATTGTAGAGGACTGATGCCCATCACACACAGAACTTATACCCGTCCGGCGCGGGTGCCCAGAGCAGATGAGTTGGTGATTGGTCAACTCTCTATCAATGCAGCAGACGGGAAACTTTTCATCAAGCTGACGGATGGCCGCGTGGTTTGTGTCGGCATCGATATCAATCAGCTAGTCACAGACTCGTCTCTGGCGGCGTTTTTCTCGAACCTTCAAACGGCTGTGAATGAGGCGTTGAGCCTAAAAGCGTCATCCTTAGAAGTCTCTGAACTACAAGCAGCGATCAATGGCAAGCCCTCGTTCTCTGATATTGCTGACATTGAGGAGCTAGAGACCGCTCTGAACGGTCTGAACGCAACGATCGCTGGCAAGCCCTCGTTCTCTGATATTGAGGAGTTAGAGACCACGCTGAATGGTCTGAACGCAACGATCGCTGGCAAGCCCTCGTTCTCTGATATTGAGGAGTTAGAGACCACGCTGAATGGTCTGAACGCAACGATCGCTGGCAAGCCCTCGTTCTCTGATATTGAGGAGCTAG
>NZ_JBJPHT010000072.1:0-18093 GCF_052939475.1 Phormidesmis sp. 146-20 | reverse complement strand
GGTCTGAACGCAACGATCGCTGGCAAGCCCTCGTTCTCTGATATTGAGGAGCTAGAGACCACGCTGAATGGTCTGAACGCAACGATCGACGGCAAGGCCCCAGTCAGTCACACTCACCAAATTTCTGATATCGGAACCCTATCTGATGTCTTGAGCGGGAAAGCAAACAGTGCAGACGTGACAGCGGCGCTGGCTGGCAAAGCTGACGCAAACCACACCCACCCGGCTTTCGTCGTTCCGTGGGCGACACCAGGCGCGATCGGGGCAACAACTGCCAACTCTGGCAGATTCACGACGCTCAATATCACCAGCAACGCCAACACTGTTTCAACCACGACAGGGGCTATCCTCTGCTCTGGTGGGGGCTACTTCGCTCGGAACGTGATTGTTGGCG
Organism: Phormidesmis sp. 146-20; assembly: GCF_052939475.1. NCBI lineage: Bacteria > Bacillati > Cyanobacteriota > Cyanophyceae > Leptolyngbyales > Leptolyngbyaceae > Phormidesmis > Phormidesmis sp. 146-20. The sequence continues at coordinate 17,699 of NZ_JBJPHT010000072.1, read as the reverse complement.
GTCAACTCAGTGCTTCTGACGTGTTTCGGCATAATGGGGCGTTCGTAGGATTTTTCGGTGCCCCTACCATCACAAAGCCAGCCGTTAGCGGCTCGCGTGGAGGAAATGCGGCTCTATTGAGTGTCTTGACTGCGCTCAAAAATCTTGGACTGATCACCGACTCAACCACGGCTTAACTATGGCAATCACTCTCTTTACAGATCGCCCAATCACCATGTCTGAAGAGCGACGCACCTGGTGCTGTTCGATTCTGTCTCCCCTGGGTGAAGAACCCAGAACGGAGGTTTGGCGGGAACGGGTTAGAAAACTCTCCACTGGAGAAACGAGTACCTATCAGGACTCAAGCCCGATCGTCATTCGTCCAGGCGAGATGTCGGCTCTAGCTGAGTTTGCTGAAATTCCCCCCGAAGTCTTTCAACTCATTCCAGATCGGGCTACATTGGCTCGCTATCTTTTGATGTTGCCCCTATTGGTTAGTTTGGCTTGCGATGCGGCTGACAGGAGAAATAGAGCGTCATGAGTGAATGGCTTAAGTTGACTGTCCTGGAAGTGGGTAGCTCATGGGTCTGGACTCCTGTCCTTCCTGGAGAATGGTTTTTATTTGAGATATCGGGCGATGTTGAGATTGAGGTTGCTCAAGGGGATGGGCGATGGCTCATTGGAGACGCGATCGTACTGGATAATCGCTCTCAGTCGCTCTGTTTGCCGTGCCCTCCTGTGATTGAGGAGAGCGATCGACGGCTGGCTTTTCGCACAGGTGAAGGGGTTCGATTTCAGGCTGGGTGGACGGTTACAGTTTTCTCATCCAGTCAGCCACCGCCTACCAGTGAGTCCGATCCAGCGATCGTCAACCTGCTGCAAACTCTGCAAACTGGGCAACAGTCCATCAGTCAGCGACTGGAACAGCCCATCACCGCACAGGTTGACCCGGCGCTGGATGCCAAGATTCAAGCTTTGCTATCTGGTCAGGTTGAACTTTTGGATCAGTTTCCGGTAACGGTGCAATCCGATCCGGCGATCGTCTCTGCCCTGCAAACTCTGCTGACTGGGCAACAGGCGATCAGTTTGCGGCTAGATCAGCCCATCATCACCCAGCCAGACCCAGCGATTTCTAGCGGCATTCAGCAAATCTTACAAATTCTGAATCCACCTGCGGTTAGTGCTTTAAGCCCAATCTCAAACACGTTTACCGTTACTCAGTCGAATGTCTATCAATCGTTGACGGGCACATACGCTAATTTCAACGACGGGAATGGAGGGACGGGAGGAGCAACCGGATCGAGTTCTTTTGAATGGATTCAAGCCACTTTTGCGACGGCGGTTCGGGTTTCTGGGATTCGCGTGGGAGGGGGGACGCTTCCCGGATGGGGCATCGTCTCTCCTTACTTGAATGGCAAACAAATTCAAGCGAGTGCGGATGGGAGTAGCTGGAGTGTTTTGGCGACGGTGGTGCGAGTGGAAGACTCAGGGCCAAATCAATTCCCGATTTTCTCTTTTACCCCGACCACAGCGCGATTTTTCAGGCTTGCGGGTACGAGTTGGTTAGCGACAACTGAATTTAGATTTTTCAACTAGGAGCGTTGGTCTGTGAAAATCACACGCAACTTGAAACAGAGGCTTTCATTTGTAGCGTTTCAGGTGGTGACAGGGCAGTTAAATGATTTGGGCGCACTGGCTGACGCGCTGGAGGCGATCGCTTCGGAGGCAAGACAGCAAAATGGACACTAAGATCAGCAATATAATTTCAATCCTGACGTTTCTAGCTGGTGTGGGCGGCGGCGTTTGGGGGATGCTCAGATGGTACGGAGAGGGCGAGAAGAAGCGGTACGCAGCAGAGAGAGACTTTCAACATCTCAAGCGCAATCAGGAACAGATGCAGCAGTCGATCGCTCAACTCATCGCAGAGATCGACGGATTGAGCGACGACTTTAAGACGTTAAACGCCTGCTTCAATCTGCTTTTAGGGGAACGTGGACAGACTATCTCAGGAATTTTGGGCTACAAGCGGAAGAAGGGAAATGACGAGTAAAAACCAATCGATAGACCCGAACGATGTCGAAATGGAAAAGGCCATTCTCCGATTGTTGCTGTCTGTTTGTCGTCTCAGAGGGGATTTGACGACGGCTCTAGCAATGGAAGGGGTCACCGATGAGATTCGCCGTCGGTTTGCCTCCACCGGGGAAGGGACTATATCGGCCCCGTGAAATCCTTCTGTCTCCATTCAGAGAATTATGCTTAAGTCGTTGTACTTCAATCTTTTTGCAGTCAGGCAGCGAGACGCTCTAATCGTCGCAGCGCTCGCGTTAAAACCTCAAACGGCTCCAATGCTTTCGGAACAACTCGGATGGCTCGTCCCAACTGAGGCTCTATGGGCATTGGAGCGGAAAGGACTTTTGACCTCTTACTGGGGCGAGGCAACGCCGCAACGCCGTGGAATGATGCAGCGGTTTTATGTGGTCAGAAGTTAGTTCACCAGACCTGTCGATCGTCTTTGTTTGGGGTTCCGTAGGTGATGCTGAAACACTCCGAATACTGGGTGCCAGGGGCTAGAGGCCAGCGACCGCGATAGGGACGGGTGTTTCCACTAAACTCGACGTCAACCTGATACTCTCCGGGCCGGAGCGTGTAAGTCTGGGTGACTCCAACTTTAGGACAGCTTTTGGGAGGAGTGGCGTAGATTTGGCAAGTCTCACAGCGTGGGATTTCTACACTCCTCTCCTCAGTCCCCTTAAAGAAGATTTTCATGTCCTGTGGTGAGGCGTTTTTGATAGAGAGTTGCACGATCGTTGACCCAGTTGTGCCGATCACCTGGGGTGGAGGAATGGGGATGAAGTCTTCTCTTCTGGCTGTGAGAGTGTTCTTGCTATTGGATGCACTCACCTGAATCAAAACCAGGGCGATCAGTGCGGACACGATGAGCCACGTTGACTGATCAATTTTGAAGCGTTTTGTGGAATGGCGAGGCTTGCTTGAGCCTTGTTGTGTGATGACCTGAAAGAGGTAAATCAGCAGCAAAAGAAGGGCAGCACCTAGCAGGACAGGAATTATCTGGATTAGAGTCTCTAGCATTGGGAATAATTAGGTATCAGGGTCGAGCAAACAAAAACCCCTCTTGCATATGGACGTAGGAGGGGTCTTTATTTATACAATTCCCAATTTGGCAAGTCGGGACGATCGCTTCATTCCCGATCGCGGCTCAGTATCTCCAAAATGCGGCGGTTCTCTGTTTGCAGTCCCCTAACCTCGGACTGGATTTCAGTTATCACTGTCATGGTTTGAATCTGAACTTCTGACATTCGCTCGATCGCGTTGGTCACGTTTTGATTGTTTTGATAAAAGGCATCAATCAGGCGATTGAGAGAAATTTTGACATCGAGCATGTCAACCTCTAGAGACTGGACGCGATCGTTTAAATTGGCTGGCTGGTCTGGTGTGTCGGTCATAATGAAACTTCAACGGATTTTCTTCAATGATAAGCCTCTCTGGAGTGTCCTCTGGGGAGGCTTTTTCTGCGTCGGTAAAGCGGCTCTTTCTTGAGAATTGGTTTGATGGCATGAGGCGTGGTTAGCTCGGCTTCTGGTAGTAGTTCATCTATTGGTAGTTGGTCATGCTCAGTCTTTTTGTGCCTCATTCTTTAACCTCTAGATTGAGATAGTCATTGATTACATCTTCAATTGATTCGTATGAACCAATCCATATAAGACTGGCGATAGCTTGATAGCTGGCTCCCTTTGATTTGTATCTTTTAGGAAACTGAATGAGTTCCCTGACTTGCCATACTTGACCCTCATACGGGAATAGTTCACCGAATTGAGGAAACACACTAAAGCCTAAATTAAATGCCCCATGAGCGCGTTTGACTACATCCTGGGGTGTTCTATCTCTAACCTCGGTTGGCAGTTGGCAGACACACAGGACGTAGATTCTAGATTGTTTGATTGAGGAAGGCTTGACAGTCCATTGAAGAGTATCAAAGTCAGACATTTCACAGCACCTTTAACTAACATTAATTGCGGGGTTTGTAGAGCGGCACGATTTGGCACGATTGGGCGGCACGATTTGGCACGATTTGAGTGGCACGATTTGGCACGATGGCGGCACATACTGATTTTTCGTCCGTGCCACGTTCCGTGCCATAAAATCGTGCCGTGCCGTGCCAAATCGTGCCAGAGGGAGAAACTGTTAAGAAGACGGTGAAGAGAACGGAATTAGCAGCGGCTATTTCCACTGGATTTGCCCCTTGCTGTCAGTTCGCACAAACTGAGTCGATTGGATTGCCTTGATGCTGATTCTAATGGCTCCGATCGCGGGAGCCTTGCCAAGCTTTTCTCTGATGAATCTGTGAGTTCTAAGCGACTCGTCACTATAGGACTTGTCAGGATTGTTTCTAAGAAGTTCTAAGATTGCTTGCCCTATCTCAAACACTTCTTTTTTCGCTTGTGCGATTGCTTCTGGACTTGGTTTGTCTAATTCGACTTCTGAGAGTTCGTCGTCAAGTGCATCGTTGTCGGTCTCAATTTGTTTGGGAGCCTCAGCAGGTTTCTTTTGATTAGACGCTGGCTGATTATTTGTGGTAGTTGGCTCTGCCTCAATCGTCCGATTGTCTCTGTCAAAACCAGAATGATTTTCTAACTTAGGCATCGGTAGCCAGCGTGAAACTTTGCCATCGTAGAAGACACGATTAGCAGGTGAAGCTTTCATGATTGCTCTTAGCTCCTCAATTCCGCCGTCAGGTTTGGGGATGAGTTGAGTTGAGAGCAGCGCGTTCACCGCTGCCATGTTCTTAAAAGAAACTAGTCCAAGAATTCGTAAATTCGCTCTTACCCCTCCAGAGATGCCTAGGTCTTTGACTTGGGGTGATTGAGTCACCGCCCAAAGCCAAATCGCCCTTGAATCACCTAATCCAACAATTCCTACGACAAATTTCTTCAGACGAGCTAAAGCCTTCATCTTCGGATCTGCTAGTTCCAATTCAGTCGCGCTGGCCATAAGTTCGTCAAAAATCAGCAGCTTGGGAGCGGGTAGTTTTCTAAATTCATCCATGCAGGCAAGTAGCCAGCTTGCGCCTTCGTCGGGGTCGTCACAGTTCATGAGGTCAAACGGTCGGTAGATGTCAACTACAGGTGCCCAGTAGCCCTTCTCCTGTGGATCTCCTTTTGGATCGATCATCATCACTTTGAGTCCGGGCGCTTTCTGCCTGAAAATTCGGACGGCATTGCTGACGATCATTCCTTTTCCACTTCCAGGGGTACCCACGATTAAAGCTGACTGTGGATTTTGCCCAAGGTCGATCGCGGGGTTGAATAGCACCTGGGCGCTGTCCAATTCTGGTGATGCTGACTGTGTGGGCGTTTCAGGATTTACATCAAGACCAGGTGCGACTGTGGGCACCGGGGCGGCGGGGACTTCTACGGCTCCCAATCGAGTTGCACTGCCAATTGCGGGTGGCTCACTAATCCCCAAATCTTGCTCCAATCGGGTCATCAGGGCGTTGTCACCGCCATAGAGATCGCTCACGGTGCCTAAGACTTTGGCGACAGCGTAGGCACCAAAAACTACACCGACGAATGGCGCGTGAGTAAAAACGGCAATTCCAAACAGGAGGGCCGTTCCTGCTTTGGCCGCAACACCAAACGGCGCTTCTGGCTCTGGGTCACTTACGACTAAGATTTTGCCATCGTAGTATTCAACTTTGCTGTCAGGGCGCACGTTCCAGGATTGCAACTCTTGAGGAGAGAGCGATTTGATAAGGTTGGTCATAGTTTCTATCAGGGCGGATAGGGACAAGAAAGGGCAAAGTGTCGAATACCTTGCCCTTTCGCTTTAACTAGATTCTGCGTTCAGTTCGCGGTGTGATTGCCTTAAACAGTCTGTGAACATTTAGCATGAACAGCACCAGGATTTCGACAACGCCGATCGAGCCAAGCATCAAGAAGAAAGCACCCCATTTGATCAGGCTGGCATCCCACACCCCAAAGTCTTGAATGAAGTCGTCCCAGCCATTTCCGTAGGGCAGGTAGTACCAGACGTTCACCGTGACTTCTGCAACGTAGGCAAGCGCGGCATAGAGTCCAATGTTTCTGAAGATGGCGATCAGGTAGTGGGAAATCTTCTTCTGAAACTTGGCTACATCCTCGCTGTCACCTGCCTTAACAACTTGCTGAGTACGCAATTGGTTAAGGACAGCGTTGTAAATCTCGGTGTCATGTAGCAGGACAGGGGTGATTTCGATCAACTGAGCCAGTCCCCACAGCATGACTGACATGAGGTTGGGCAGAATCCAGGCAATCAGGCTGACGAGCAAGCCCAAGAGTGGAACGGTCTGGAGTTGCTTAACGAGGGGTAGAGAGACGATCGCTGTTCCGATCGCATTCCCTGCTGACTGCCACGGAACGACGGAGTAGGCGATGAGAATGCCGCAGACAAAGTAGATGAAATAGCCCACATACCGGAGTTTTGAGCGCTTGGGGCTGTAATAGACCCATTCAGAAGACTGGCTGTTTGTGGACTGGTTGCTGTTTGTAGCTTGCTGGTTGTTTGTGGCTTGCTGGTCGAAAGGTTTACGGACTGCCATGTTTTTTTACCTGGTTGTAGGACTTGATGAACTCTGGTAGCTGTGCGCGGCTGACTCGCTTGATGTCGGTGATTGCGCCGTCGAAGCCGACGATCGCGGTATCGCCAAACTCGTTGCAGATGGTCAGACCCTCTGGCAAATACTCAACCCCGTTGATTGGATTGCCAGACTTGTCGAATCGCCGGGTCTTTGGATTGGTTGGAAAGGTCTGAGCGTCAAACACGCGCAGGTCTTTTTGAAATCTGGCTGGCTTGTTGTTTTGGGTCAACACGATCGGTTGACAACCTTCTCTGGCTCGATCGAGGGCGATTTTAGATTCAGAGCTAACCTGCTTCGATCGCTCTCTCGCTTCGGTTTCACTGGACTTTGCTTCGTTGGCTTTTGCCTGAGATTCCGCTAGGCTGGCTTGCCAGCGCTGGAGTGAGGCTTGATGCACCGTGGCACCAATCAGGAGGGCAAAAACAAAGGTCAGGCGGACGGCAAACCGTTTGTTGATGATGAATGGGTGATTCACCGTTCGATCTCCTGTTGCAGAAGCTTGATAGGAAAGCCTGTGAAGTATTGAATGGCGAGGCATCCACCAAAGCAAAGCCACATCACGACAAACCAGGCTATGAGCCGTTTCGAGTAGTCAGTCATTGGTTTGCCCTCTCAACTGCTCAGAGCGCTTAATAAGCCTCTCGCTTGCCAGACCTCAATACCTTCAAGGGTTTCGAGGATGTCGCAAAACTGGTCAGAGGTGAGATCGCGGTCTTCTGAAATAACCTCTTCGGCTACGACATGAAGCGGCGTTCCCTCCCACATCGGAATGCTATTTACGTAGACGAAATGAGCAAGAATGACCATCAGGGCGTTCCGATCGTTTATGCCCATGTCTTCCAGATGAGCGCCGTAGGCTTTCTCTAGCTCAGAGATGCAGTGACCATCAACATAAAAGCCGACCGTGTTGGCAGTTCTTAATTCAGGCATGATTGAAATATCTCCAAATGATTGATTTGCGGTTGTTTGAGAGGTAGAGCCGTCCTGGGTGTGGTATTTGGGACGGCTTTTAGATGCTTGCTGTCTAACACCAGAACAGGACGATTTGCGTTTCAGGAGCAAGCGCCTTCAGATAAGCGCCGATCGCCTGGTTGTATTCTGATTCGCTCCTTAAAAAAGTTTCAGACAATCCGCTAGCACAGACAGAAACAAGCGGCTCTCCATACATGTCTTCGTCTCTTTCTTCGTGCTCCAGCGAAACCCAAAGGGGTGATCCTGCTAAGTTAGAAACTTCGGAAAACAGGTCATAGTCGCGATCCGCCGACAGAAAGTCAAACAGCGGGGCGGGGTTTTCGTCTGTACCGCCAGCGAACTGACACGGGTACACTTTTAAGTCCATTCCCATCTTGAAGGTCTCCAAATGATTGATTTGCGGTTGTTTGAGAGGTAGAGCCGTCCTACGTGTGGTAATGAGGGACGGCTTTTTGATGCTTACTGACTCAGGAAGGCGATGAGTCTTAAGGCATCGTCTGAGGAAATGTCCTCTAGGGTCTGCAAAACGTCAGGTAACTCCTCATGAGACTCATCTGAAGGATCGCCAAGGGAGTCTTCAGCAGCATCAGTCAGCCCGTACATAGCCTCTGCGTAAACCCCTGTTTTGCAGGCGTAAACCTTACTGGAGAGAGCTAAGAGCAGTCCGAGGCGACCTGGCGCAGTCATCCGTTCGAGGCGATCGCCGTAGGTGCCAATCAGTTCGGTAATATCGTCTTCGATGATGTCGAGATAGTGGGTAACGGGGTTCATGATTGAAAGTCTCCTAATGGTTTGTGTCCGAATGATTGATTTGCGGTTGTTTGAGAGGTAGAGCCGTCCTGGGTGTGGTATTTGGGACGGCTTTTTGATGCAATTTACTGACTCAGGAAGGCGATGAGCGCGATTGCATCGTCTGATGAGATGTCTTCCAAGGTCTAACTCCGGGCTGCGTGCTACCACCAATTTGAGAAGCGCGGCTCACCGCCATCGCGCCAAGTCATTCTTTGGAGAATCTCTTTGTTTGAGTCTTGTTCTTGTCCAGCGCTGGAGCCATCCCAATTACGCGCTGATGATGCTGGAATATAGTCCCATCTAACGGTTACATCCCTGAGAGTCCACCGAACCGATTTCTTCTTTCTGCGTGTCATTCGTGTCACAGCTTCCTCCATATCGAAGGCCGCTCCAGTCCCATAAAATGGCATGGTCAAGGACTCCTGTTGATTGGGTTTGTGAGGGTCGATCGCTACTTCGGGGTGTAAGTCCATGATTGAAAGTCTCCTAATGGTTTGTGGGTGGTTAGAACTGTCCTAATAGGTGGTTAGAACTGTCCTAAGCCAGCAAGCGGATCATCGGTCTTGCCCTCCGGTGGGGCGCTTTGAGAAGTGTGCGGAGTGGACGACGGCGGGAGAACTGTCCAACAGTTGAGGATGTGTTCTAGCGCGTCGGTTGGACTGTCAGAACCGAGTTGGGCAGCCAGATCGGTTAGTAGTTGCTGATGGTGTTTTTTGGTGATGTAGAGCCTCATTTGTTCGCCCTCAGTGCCAGCATGTATAAGCCCTGAGCATTTACCCAACGAGGGGAATCGGGTACGGTGATGCCCTTTTGAGCAAGGGCCGATTTCACGCCTGGGAGCATTGCACCTCCGCCGACAGCCAGCACAGCCGAAGCTGACGGCATCCGGTTTTCAACGGCCTTCACAAATGGGAGCATCCCGCGCTTAAACCAGTTTGGAAATTCAGCCGCATAAGCTTCTCTGAAGTTCCAATCGGGTCGCTGGGTGCCGTAGGAAAAGTCTCCTTTCTCAATGCCTGCGCGAATCAGATGCTTGTCGGCAGGCTTGAGCAGCGCTTTGCGAACAGAGTCGGAGTTGGCGATCGCGCTAATCAGTCCTTCAACACCTGAGTCAACTGAGAACTGACGATCGGTCATCTGTACTCCGGTGAAGCTGCTAAAAATAGCGGTTCCGTTGCCAAAGTCGAAAAGCAGGGCGTTGCTAAAATCGCATTTCTGCAATAGAGCGATCGCAACGCCTGAACCTTCTTCTACGACGTAGGAAAGCTGAACATTAACTGTGCATTCTTTGCCACGCAGCTTGACCCGATGAGTTCCTTCCAAAGCCTGTCTGATTTGTTTGCCAAACGTTTTGCCGTCGTGGACTGATGCGGCAATGTTCAGATTCAGTTCGGCTCTGTAGGGGAACAGAGAAAGGGCACTGAGAAGCAATTGCAAACATTGGGCTACTTTGCCATCTCGTGAATCAACAGTTCTGCTGATTGCAACGGGGTCTGCGTAGTACGCTCCGATGCCACCCATCCAATGTTTTCCTACTAGGTCTGAGCGATCGCCAGCCAGGTATTCGACATATCCGTTTACGGACGACGTATAGCGATCGCGAGGGAAGTGAAGATAGCTCTCCATCAGGATTTCACCCATTCCGGAGTACAGTTTTACTCCTCCGTTGCCTACGTCTAATCCGACTGCAATATTTGGGCTTGATTGGGCTTCAGAAGACTCGGTAAGACTTTCTAAGTCTGTGGTCGAAACGGTGGTGATTGTGGTCATTTTGGCTGAATCCTTTACTAGGTAAGTGTTTGAGTGGTTTTTGAGGGTTAGACCCGATTAGACTTGGGAAGGCTTGAGAAGGCTTGAGAAGACTTTTCAGGTCTAAGACTGCTAAATAGCCTTTTGAAACTTGAACATGGCGTTAATTTCTGCGATCACAGCCCACCTATAAGGGTCTTGCGAGTCGTAAAAAGCAATCAGTTTGGCGCGATCGACTGCCACAAACTCAAGCGTCATATCGACAGCTTTAGAAAATTCATAGCCCTGCTCAATCAGGTCTTTGAGGCAGTCAAGTGCGAAAGTTAGGTCGTATCTTTGGTGCTTAGTCATTGAAATTCTCCTAAGTGTGCTGAGTCCTTTACGCTTTCCCGCCGTCCTTTCTTCCACTTGCCCGTTTGGCAAGCAGATTGTCTGGTGGTGTATCGGTGAGTCGCCCTCCGGCTCCCCCCGTTCTTTCAGGGATGGGATTGGGGTTGGGGACGAAAGCAGCTACAGCTTGAGGAGCGATCGCTTGCTCGCAGCCTGGAACGATCGATAAGACTAAAAGAACCAACAAAAAAAGCCGATCGCTCCCAAGACTTAGGAGAGATCGACCTTTTTGTTGAATGATGAATCCAAACTCAGACATAATTGAGTCCTCTACAGTTGGGTAAACGTCTGCTGTGGGGCACCCAGGGGGAGGCGGGAATCTCCGCCCTGGATTCAAAATTTTCCTAACTTAAATGGTCGTAATTGTCGCTGGAGTGTGAAATAACGCTTCAGCGATTTTCGTCTGTGTGTGGGCGAAAGCTGTCAGGCATATCTCTCCACGTCAGGCCCAAATCCGTTATTAGCTCGGTTAGAGCCTTAATTTGAGCGACGGTGAAAGTTGCCTCAGCCAGACCTCTTTCCCATCGACTCACAATGTTCTGATCGGAATCAATTCGTTGTGCGAACTCCTTTTGAGTCAGCTTGAGTAGCTGGCGGATTGTTTTTAAAGGGGACACGCCTTCCTCCCATAGGTTGCTTTTCTCTGAATCCATAGTACAGTGAAATAGACTAAACGTCTATAGGAAACATTTAGATGGTTCATTTAGACGCTTAGTTGATTGTTGAACATCCCCGCAGGGCAGATTTGCCGTCCTCCCTGTGGGGCTTTCACCATGATCTGAGAAAAAGCGACAGGAAAGGGTTTCTCTATACCTTTCACTCGCTCAACCCCTTACACGGAGACCTATGACCCAAGAAAAAATGACAGAAGACAGCACTTTTGAGATTGACTTTGCTGCATTTGAGCAAGAAGCAGAGCCAGACTGGAAAGCCAGACAAGAAGCGTTAGAAGCGATTGGTTACGACGTGGTTTTGACCAACCCACAACAAGCCAACCCCAAGCCGATCATCCTGGACGCGATCGAACGAGAGATTTACAGGCTGTTTGGGCAGTTGTCACTCGCTAGAAAATCAAACGTCTTAGATGAACTCCACGAGTTTTTCGACCCAGACGATGACGACGGCCCAGAGCCAAGCTTTCACGAATACTCAGACAGCGACGAGGAGGACGGCGATGCAATTGAGCCTGCTTGATTACGTTCTCACGACAGAAGAAGCGACCGCACCCGCAACTCAACCTGAGCCGCCGTCGAAAAAGACTCCTCAAAATCTCGTGTTTGAGCCGCCGTTTAAGGTCAACGCAGGCGATCGCCTACGACTGGTCAAGGGATTTCACGATCACCTGATCGGGCAAATCGTTGTGGTGATTGAGATGCGGCGACCGTGCGTAGCGGTTGGGCGACTCCCAAGCGGCGAAGTTCATCATTTTTGGTTGCCGAATACCGAAAAGCTGGAGGAGTCAGGGTCGCCTCTACTGCTCTGGCATCAGGCAAAGATCGATCACCGACGGCGAGTGATTTTAGAGCTATCGCTGTCCGACCCGACTCGCTACGCAGCGCTGATTCAGCAGTGCGAGAGAGAGATTGAGCAAGCCTTGAAAGCGATGTTGACGCGCTCACACGAAAAAGCGATCGCTTCCCCGGCTGGAGAAAGCGATCGCAGGAATTGACTTTTGTTTTTTAGCGAGAGACCTTATGAAACTAAGCAACTTTCAGAGGTTTTTCAGGATAAGCGATCGGTTCAGGCAGAGGCTTTCCTTCGTCCTGAAACATCTCGATGAACGTTTCCAGCACTTCATGCCCATTTTTAGCCGCCTCCTCATAGGTCTTACCGTGCGTCACAAACTGCTGCCACGGAAACTCAGGCAAATGAACCAGGTAGAGATTATCCTCATCCGACCACTGGATGACCATGCTGTAACGAGATTTCATTCCCCTTCCTCCTGTTGGTTTTCTAGCTCCTCCAACTTCCTCAGCACCCGATCAACCTCTTTCTCAAGATATCTCGGTGCATCATCTCCATCCTTACCAGGAATACACAACGGTTCATCAGGCATTAGGGGATGTTTCCAAAAAGTATGACTGCCCTTTCCGCGATCGCCCTGGTAGACATACCCCGCTTTCTTCACCAGCTTTTTTAACTCCCTGACCTTCTTAGGCATCCTCACTCACACCTTTTTTGACCTCATTATGAACTTTCTAGATATCAGCAACGCCGATCGACTCAGACATTATCCCTCCGGACATTGCCCCCTCTGCGTTTCGAGAAATTTCCGCAGCTACATCTCATTCGACGAAGGCGTACTTGTTGAGCAGGGGTTGGAATGCGCCACATGTGGGGAGAAATACCCAATCGAGACAACGATCGTCTCAATTGGAACGCCACACACTCACGAAAATTGACAACAAAAAACCTGACCACGCTTACCAGGGCATTCGGTCAGGTTTTTCTACAACAGGAGCGGCGTATCAACGCGGCTCTAATTTTGAACGACGAAACCATGTCACCGATACAGGGAAAACACTGACAATGACTAGATTCGACATTCGCCAACACGTCCAATTTAACGCGAAAGGACGTGCGATCTGTCCATCCTGCACCCTCTCAAAGGGAACAGATCACAAAAAACTGAACCTTGCCCTGGTGCCAAACACAGACGGCGCTTACAAGTGCCACGCAGGATGCACCCCTGACGACATCCGCTCCGCATTGGGGGTCTCCAAAGATGTCATCGTGCCAACGGCGCTGGCAAGTCATACACCCTCAAAACCCGTCACCGTCTCGCCACAGCAGAAAAAAGCGGCTCACGAGTTATTGGTCAAATCTGACGGGCCCGCAAAGAAATGGCTGCATGACAGAGGCATCACCGACGAAATGATCGCCCGATACGAGTTAGGCATCACACGATCGGTCTTAGGTAAAAACAAAAAGTCAGTTCCAGCGATCGCCATTCCTCTCCCCAATCACGACGGCACCGCTTACTACCAAAAGAAACGAGTTGCGCCCTGGCTCGACCCAACAGAGCAGCCAGACGGCTATCAAGCTTGGGTGCAAAAAGGCATTCCCGCTAGAACTTGGTTCACCTGGCTCCCTGCTGAAGCGACTGAGACTTATCTCTGTGAGGGTGAATGGGACGCAATGCGACTCGGTTGGGAAATGAGAAAAGCTGACAAACCGATCGCCGTTGCCTGTTTCACCTGCGGCTGTGGCACTGTCCCACTACCAGATCAGCTAGACCTGTTACCCGGTAAAGTCAGCATCTTTTACGACAGAAACGACAAACCCACCAAAAACGGCACCATCCCCGGTGACGACGGAGCCAGAAAAGTAGCGGCGGCATTGGGAGATCGCGGCAAAATTGCCCTCGTACCAATGCCTGACGACTGCGATGTCAAAGGATGGGACATCTCCAACGCACTTGACCAGGGCTACAAAATTGAGGACTTCACGCGAGCAGCCGTCGAAGCTGTGGCCCTTCAAAATATTCCTAAAAAATCGCACAACCCATTGCGCGATCGCCTCATCACCAACGACGAATTATTGGCGCGCGCACCGGACTACACAGAATTTTTGGTGCCTGACATCCTGACCTGTGACGAACTGTTTGTACTAGCCATGCCTCCCAGAGGTGGCAAGTCAATTTTTTGTCTAACGTTGGCCAAAGCGGTGGCCACTGGAGGGAAATTCCTGGATCGCCCTGTTACTCAGGGTTCTGTCTTGTACGTCAACCTTGAAGACTCAGAGACCAAAATCAAGCGGCGGCAAATTGCCCAAAACTGGGCAGAAGGCTTGCCCGTCTTTTGGTTAGACAAATTCAAGCTTTCCGAACTTGACCACTTGAGAGAAATTGCCCTGGAGATTCCAGACCTGCGCGTCATTTTCCTGGACACCTTTAGCCGCATTCGTGACGACGGCAACAAAGAGAGCAGCGCTGAACTGAGCAGAGTGTTGGAGCCATTGCAAGAAATGGCAAAGGAATTGGGAATTTGCATCCTGTTCACCCACCACATGAGCAAAGGAGCCGCTGAGGAAGGTGAGGACGTGTTTGATCTGATTCGCGGGTCTGGGGCAATTAGAAGCACAGCTAGGGGAGCGATCGCCATCATCCCAGGCGATGACTGCTACAGGCTAATTGCTGAAAACGGCTACACAGACCGGATCGACCTCAAAGTTCGGATCAACCCAGAAATTCTGGAGTGGCGGTTGCTGGGCAACTGGAATCCGCGCATTGATGGGGACATGAGAGATCAAATTCTTGATCACCTCAATCTCATGGGAGAAGCCACCGTTAGCGAGATTGCCGACGCATTGAGTTTCAACGCTGGCAGCGTCAGTACGACTCTTTATCGACTCCAGGCTGACGATCTGGTGACAAAGGAAGGTGGCGGCGGAAAGAGACCCTACCAGTACAAACGTAGCGCCAACTTGTGCCAACAACTAGAAACCGTGTTGGCACAGCCAAACGCAGATGGGGTAAGCGATACAAGCTTGTGCCAACAAAAAGAATTAAATGGGGATTTTGCAAAAAGATCGATCAATTCGCCAGGATCGATCAAAACAGCAGAAAAAGAAGAGAAAGAAGATTTACCTTCTGATAACTCCTCTTCTCAAACTGTCACAACTGGCACTTTGATCGATCCTGAGCAAATTGATCGATCCTTTCTAAACAAAGGAAACTTGTTGGCGCAAACCGCAAACCCGGACACCGTAAGTCTTTCAGACGAAAAATCCAGCGATTTAATCGATCAAAACAATCTGGATCGATCAAAGTTGGCTCAAACCGCGCGGATCGATCAAAAAAGCGATCTAGACACAGCAAGGGTTTCAGACGATGTGAGTGACGGTTTGATCGATCCTGAGCAAATTGATCGATCCTCTTTAAAGCACCCAGAGTTGTTGGCGCAAGGCTGTAACCTAGACACCGTAAGCGTTACGCTGCCCCAACAGCAAAACCCATTGTTGGGGCTAGTTGGGACAAGCGGAGCAGACAACTTGCCCATCCCGATCGGACGAGGCAAAAAACGAATCACACTGCCCTTGAAGTTGGGTGACAAGGTTGAAATTCGCAGCGGACAATTTACAGGAAAGCGAGTGACGGTGATCACACTCCTTCCCGACGGACTCATTGAAGTGAAGAACGATCGCTGGCAAGTCAGCCAAAAGCATGAGCGATCTAACTTGCTCTTCCTGGAGCGCCCCACCGCAATAGAGGGAGGAAGCAATGAATAACATCTTCCTCAAAGCTCAACTCAAGAGACGACTCAAAAGACTACAAGCGACAGTCTCCCTGCTTAAAGAAACCGTCCCTGAAATTGACTGGACATCTCTAGAGGAAGAATGCAGCGAAATCGAGCAAGCGATCGCCGCACAGGACGTAGAGCAGCTAGAGCTACTCGGAGGTGACGATGAGTAGCATCTGGAAAACGACTATCGAGGCCTCTGAGTTATTGGGTCTATCCCCTCGGCAACTCCGCAAACTTAGGGTGCAGGTACTCAACCCCAAGCACTATCGACTCAAAAACCCCACAGCCTCGCGTCCGGAGTACCTCTGGAACGTCAGAGCGATCGCCCTACTCCTATCTCCAAATGACGATTGACCCAAAGATTAACCAGGCAAACGGACGGCTCAAATCCGCCAACATCAGAGTCCGGATCGAACGGGTGGGAAGCAAACTCTATCTCAGGGCATCACTCCCACCACGCCCGGACTCCGATCGCGTCAAACCTCACCAGCAGCGCATTCCTTTAGGGATAAACGCAACGCCGTCGGGGTTGAAAAGGGCAGAAGAGGAGGCGCGCCTGGTCGCAACCCTGGTCGATCGTCAGCAGTTCGATTGGCTTCTGTACGTTAAAAAACCGCATACAGAAGCCGAAACGATCGCTGACTGGATTCAACGCTTTGAGCAAGACTACTTCCAGCGACGGGCTAGAACGCCCAAGTCAGAAACAACGTGGGAGACCGAATACTTGCAAGTCTTCCGACAACTGCCAAGCGATCGTTCTCTCACATCTGACCTGCTAAAAAGTCATATCCTCTCTAAAACGTCCGATACAAGGGCAAGGAAACGAGCCGAGATGGTTTGCACCGCATTAGCCAAATTTGCAGGACTGGAGGCTGATTTCAAGTCATTGAGGGGGAATTACTCGTCTAGTCGTGTCGAACCTCGTGATTTGCCTTCAGACGCAGCGATCGTTCAGTATCGATGCTTGATTCCCTCCGATTCATGGCGATGGGTTTACGGGGTGATGGCGGCGTATGGCTTGAGAAATCATGAAGTCTTTCATCTAGATTTCTCTCGAATGCCCATTTTGACAATCCTGGATGCAACCAAAACGGGTGCCCGTCGAATCTACCCGCTCTATCCGGAGTGGGCAGATGAATGGGATCTGGCAAATCCCAACATCCCAAACTGCACAGGAAAAACGAATCGAGATTTAGGGAGCCGCGTCACAAAAGCTTTTACGCGCTACAAAATTCCTTTCACGCCCTATGATCTGCGTCACTGCTGGGCCGTCCGGAGCATTGATTTCCTTCCGGTTGAGTTAGCGGCTCAACAAATGGGTCACAGTTTAGCGGTTCATTCTCGTATCTATCACGCCTGGATAAACGATGAGGTTCACGAGCGGGCTTATCGCCTGATGATGAGTCGCAGCGATCGCCCCAAACCACCCCTTGACTAAATCTTGACTAAAAACAGCGTGTCATTCAGGTACGTTTAGGTACATTCAGGTATATTAATCATTTTTGCTAGTAGGCTGAAGTTCTTCTAACACAGGGATTTCAGCCTATTTTTTTCATCTTAAAAAGTGGATGACCTGGGACTCGAACCCAGAACCAGCGGATTAAGAGTCCGATGCGCTACCATTGCGCTAGTCATCCTTGGATCAGACCATCATCATAGCATTTTGAGCGTAAACCACTTCGTGGATCTGGTCGAAAAAGTTTCTATGCTGTCTGGGCGGCATCCTCTTGTCGTCGGTATCTCTCATCCCAGTTTGCTGCAATATTACGATTTTAAGGTTTGGGTAGATTGTCCTTTAACGTGAATTCGATGGGAGTTTTTCGCTTCGGTCTTCAGCGCTTCTGCCCCCCAACCCCCCAATCTGAGGGACTTTTAGATCATATTTTTCGTTCAAAGTCCCTCACTCGTGGGGGATTTAGGGGGCTGCCCGGATTTGTAAC
>NZ_JBJPHT010000071.1:0-27989 GCF_052939475.1 Phormidesmis sp. 146-20 | reverse complement strand
ACATGAGCGCAGTTGCGAGTCCTGCGGGTCCACCTCCGACAATGAGAACATTTCGGCGCGAGGCAGAACACTGTGGCGGCTGTTGCTGAATGTTGGTGGTAAAACGGCTCATGCGACCTCCATCTATCCCAATACTTTTTGAATGTCTGCTTCCGAATGAACTATCACATTGAAGTTTGACGGCTAACATCCCTATTTGGGTCGAGGTTGCTACTCTGTTGTAGACATAATTGAACCCACTCTAATTCTTATGACCTGGAAAACTGTCTTTTTGTTTATCTTTAGTGCAACACTGCTAATACTGTTGAGCGGTTGGTTGATTGGAGCCAATATCCTGCCTATTCAATCACAACCCAACTACAGTCAGGCAGAAAAGAACTTTGTACGAGTTTGGATTCAGATTGCGATCGCAGTTGGACTTCTCCTCCCCAGCTTTGCTTTTGCTACTGGGTGGCGTTCCCCAGAAAGACGAACCGTTTTTGGATTTTACCTTTTAGTACTGGTGGTTCAAATTTTAACCGAGCAGATTTGTAGTCAAATTTTTTCTCGCAGTCTGCTTGTGATGATCGGAACGCTTTATACAGTGTTTCGGCTCTGGCAACTCTGGCAAGGTCGCCAAGTGCTAGAAATGGGCGCTCAAAGGAGCAGCAAGCGCATCGTTCATAGTTTACTCTGGTTGCTACTTTTGTTTTGGACGGTCAACTTGATCTTTCTCCTCGTCGTTGGCTGGTCAAACATTTTGTCGCTCTAGCAGAGCGATAAAACATTGCTCATAGATACCTTGCTCCTCTGCACATTCTCAAAATACACAATCCTGACTGCGTTGCTCTAGAAGATGTAGAGCTTCTTTGCGATCGCCCATCGCAACGGTAAATCTTTAAACGAATTGAGCAATTCTTGCATAACCAATGCATTGCCAAACCCACTAGATGAATAGGCAAGTAGCGGTGTACTTTGTGACAAACATTTCTAGTTGTTGAACATTCATCTGCCCACTCCCAGACTTCACAACTTAAACGATCGAATCGCCTAATTGCGATCGAACAACTCGTTCTAAGGAGCTACCGATGCTTCAGCATCTATTTTCGTTTCAAGACCGCTATCGCATTCTCCACCTTACCTGGTTCGCTTTTTTTCTCTCATTCTTAGTTTGGTTTGACTTTGCGCCGTTTGCTACCACAATTCAGCGCGAACTCTCGCTCACCGCGCCACAATTGAAAGTCCTAGCCATTTGCAACTTAGCCCTAACGATTCCCGCTCGGATTGGAATTGGCATGGTACTCGATCGCTATGGCCCTCGATTCACCTTTTCAGGATTGCTGATCTTTGCGATCGTGCCTTGTCTACTGACTGCGACTGCTCACGATTTTAATCAACTCGTTTGGGCGAGTCTAGTAAATAGCATTCTCGGAGCCGGATTCGTGGCTGGTGTTCGCATGGTTGCCGAGTGGTTTCCGCCAAAAGAAATTGGTTTAGCGCAAGGCATTTACGGCGGTTGGGGAAACTTTGGTGCGGCGGCGGCGGTATTTGGGTTACCTGTTTTAGCGATCGTCAGTGCTTACATAACTGGAGGAACACTCAACTGGCGCATGGCGATCGTGTTGGTTGGGATCATCACTGCGATCTATGCCGGAATTTACTTTCGCTGCACTCAAGACACGCCTCCTGGCGAAGTTTACCAGCGTCCCAAGCGACATGGCGGATTAGAAGTCACGAGCCAGCGAAGTTTTTGGGCAATGACATTGTTGGATTTGGGCTTACTGGTTTCGCTAGGGCTGCTGACTTACCCACTGGCTCAAAGCAATGTTCATTTCTTGACGATTGTACAAGTCGAGCTAATCTGGATTTTGTTAGGGCTGCTGTACATCGTTCAATTTTACAAAGCTTGGCAAGTCAATCGCGAGGTTGTGGGATCGCTCAATCCTTTAAGTGCAAACTTTCTACGATCGACTCAGTCCTATCCGCCTGAGCAACGCTATCAGGTGCGGCAGATTGCGCTTCTGAACTTGACTTACTTCACCAACTTTGGCTCTCAAATTGCGGTTTTATCGGTCTTACCAACCTGGTTTGAACACACCTTTGGGTTAAATGCCGTCGTTGCCAGCATGGTCGCTACCGCTTATCCAGTGCTAAATTTAGTCTCTCGTCCGAGTGGTGGATTGATTAGCGATCGTTCTGGCAGTCGCAAATGGACGATGACGGGCGTAACGATCGGCATTGGCATTGGATATCTACTGATGGGCAGACTCGATGCTCGCTCAAATCTTATTGTTGCGATCGCGATCACCATGTTCTGTGCTTATTTTGTGCAAGCTGGCGCAGGTGCAACCTTTGGCATTGTGCCACTGATTCGCAAGTCTGTTACCGGGCAAATTGCAGGTAGTGTAGGCGCTTATGGCAATGTCGGAGGAGTGATTTATTTGCTGATCTATAGCCTGAGCAATGCCCAAACCTTGTTTTACAGCATGGGTGTAATCGCTTTGATTTGTGCCAGCTTGTGCGCGTTTTTTCTACAAGAACCTCAGCGTTCTGTTGCGCCATCGGCTGAAACGCTTGCCCCTTTATCTAAAAATCCCTAATTCTGATGGAACTTCGCGATTCACTTCACTTCACCAAACGGGAACAGCTTGAAGCGGCAGAATCGCTGCCAACCCTGTTGCTCGAAGCAATCGACTATCTGCGATTGCTGCATCAAGAACGATCGCTGCCAGAATCGCAGTTGCAAGAACGATTGTCAGAGATCTATCAAGACTATCGACGATCGCGCACATACTGGCAGACCGAAGCAGAATTGAACTATGGTGCAAAAGTTGCTTGGCGCAATAGTTCACGCTGCATTGGGCGCATTTTTTGGCAATCTTTCAAGGTGCGGGATTTGCGGCATCTCACAACTGCAACAGAAATCTTTGAAGCGATCGTTGAACACCTTCAACTCTCCACGAACGGCGGTAATATTCAATCCACAATCAGTATTTTTGCGCCCAGCCAACCGGGGCAGGCAGGGATTCGCATTTGGAATCCGCAGTTAATTCGCTATGCTGGCTATCGCAACGCCGATGGCAAGGTCGTCGGTGATCCGGCTCAAGTCGAACTGACCGAAATTTGTCAGCATTTGGGTTGGCAGGGACAAGGGACTCGCTTTGACATTCTACCGTTGATTATTCAGATGCCGGGACAAAACCCGCAGTGGTTTGAATTACCCAAAGCAGCGGTCATGGAAGTTCCTATCTTGCATCCTGACTATGACTGGTTTGCCGAACTCGAACTGAAATGGCACGCGCTTCCAGCAGTATCGGATTGGCGCTTGGAAATTGGCGGCATCTCCTATCCGTGTGCTCCCTTCAGCGGTTGGTACATGAGCGCTGAAATCGCGGCGCGTAACTTTGGCGATGTACAGCGGTACAATCTTTTGCCCGTGATCGCAGAGCGATTGGGAATCAATACGCGATCGAAGCTTTCACTGTGGAAAGATCGAGCATTACTGGAATTGAATCGTGCAGTTTTGCATTCGTTTAGCATCTCTGGGGTGTCGATTGTTGATCACCATACGGCTTCTGCTCAGTTCATGCGACACTGGCAGCGAGAAGCAGAGGCGGATCGGATTGTGCCTGCGGATTGGGGCAGAATTGTGCCGCCGATGTCTGCGTCTAGCTTAGAAGTCTTTCATCAAGACATGATCGATGTTTGCCTCAAACCGAACTTCTTTCCACAGGCTGCGCCTTGGACAGTTCAGACTTCGAGCCAGCAACATCAATGTCCTTTTTCGCATTGATGGGTATGGAAATTTATCTTTTGTGCAGCGATTCCCAGCAATTCCAAATTCAAAAACTACGAGGAATCAGCCGTTTGAGCAGGCGGGGAGTCAGAGAGCTTGAAATCAAGCAGATGTTGCCAACTTTCAAACCAGCAGTACTTGGTCAGTGCGAGGATATCTTGAAAGAATCCTTGCGTGTCCCTCGCTTCTGACGAATCTGCTAATAGGAACTGTCTACGAAATGTCAAACCGTGTGAAAGAGAAACGCCAAGAGATTGAGGGTGGGCAACCACGAGGCTAAGTGGTGCTGCCCATGCCCGGAGGTTATGTTCGATATGATAGCTCTTGGTCTTACAGACCAGTAAACCAAACACGAGCAAAAGCAACGGAGCCATGATGAATTCGAGGCATAAAGATTTGATATTGCAGGGTTACGCGGCGTTCAATCGACAGGATGCCAACGAATTGCTCACTCTCCTAAGCGACGATGTTGATTGGCCAGGAGATGATGTCAGGCTGCACGGCAAAGATGCAGTCCGAGCGTACTGGCTCAAAAAGTGGGCAAAAAATCACCCGCACGATGAACCCGTCGCAATCCGTGATCTCTCAGAAGAGAGAAGCGCGGTTCGCATTGACCAAGTTGTCTATGCGCTAGACGGTTCCGTTATCTCAAGAGGCATATTTGAGATGACGTTCCAGATCAAGGATAAGCTTATAGTGAGGATGGATCTTAAAAGACTGTGATGAGGCAGCAAAGTTGTTGCCACCATTCTCCAGATGCTGATCTATGGGTGTCCATGATGTCTGAGGGAAGCGATCGAATGTCATTAGAGGAGGTGTGCAGTACGCACATCAAGTCGGCTTTCCCAGGGCTGCATCGTTCCCTCCTGGATATCGTTGGCGCGATGAATCGACCCGAACTTGATCAAGCGATGCTTGAGATGGCAGGGCTGAGCCTCGAAACAGCCCTATTCACGCCTCTTGTGCTGATTGCCAAGTTGGGCCCGATCGGCGTGGTGAACCTTGCGGGGCGCGTGGGGCGTGACTACACGACGCTTAGTCGGCAGGTTGCACGGCTGGAAGAACTCGGTTTGGTAAGCCGTCAGATCAACTCTGCGGATCGACGAATTCGGGAAGCGGTGATCACGCAAAAGGGCAAGATTGCGACAGATGCCATAGATGAAGCGCGCGAACGAATCGCTTTGACGCTATTCCAAGGTTGGTCTCGCGATGATTTCGACCAACTCGTCCGGTTGCTGCGAATGCTTGCCGACGGGTTTAACGAGACCCCTGGGGGCAACGTGTAGTCGAGGCGCATGCAAGGTTTGAAATGATGAATTTTGGAACTTGCCAGAGGCATCTCTCAAAATATGTGTATAATACACTTACCTCACTCAAAGGAGAATCATGAATACACAAACATTGATGGCTCAGGCTTACTTTGCGTTTAATCGGCAAGACATTGATAGCACGTTCTGATGAGTGAGAACGTCAGTTGACCAAAGGCTTCGGAAGGCGATCGAGTCGTCGGAAAACAAGACATCCGTGCTTACTGGACGCATCAGTGGGCTGAGTTCGATCCTTACATGAAAGTGCTTCAGGTCATCGATCGTGAGTCCGGCAAAGTCGATGTCAAGGGTCATCAGCTTGTTATACCAAATCAACCAACAAATGATACTCATAAAAAATCAGTTAATTAACCGATTTCTATCTCTCAGATTTGAAAAGAACCTATCAGGGAAGCCGTTTCAAAGTCCCCCAAAATGGGGGATTTAGGGGGCGAGGATCTGTATCAGTAACTAGTGAATTTGGTATTAGGCTGCTTTCTTATTTCAATGACATTTGTATTGAATGGTAAACAATCATGAGTTCAAATCAGCAGTTTCTGCAAAATTTATACGAAGCCTTCAACAAAGGCGATCTGGAAACCATCATCTCGGTGATGCACCCGGACGTGAAATGGGCGAACGGGGTGGAAGGCGGTTTCGTTTATGGACGCGACGCGGTGCGCGAATACTGGACGAATCAATATAAGGTGATTCAAGTGCAGCTTGAAACCTTAAAATTCGAGACGGATGAACACAATCGAAATGCCGTTACCGTTCATCAGGTCGTCAGAGATTTGCAAGGCAATTTGCTCGTGGATACAACAATTGAGCAAATCTTCACCATCGAGAATGGTTTGATTAGTCTTTATGAAATTGGCGAAACCGAAACCATCCAAGAGAAGATTCAAAAGACGAAAACTCCCAATGAGTAATTGGGAAGGCAGTTACATTCTTAAGCTCGACTTTATCCATTAAGCCGCATAGCAAAACCATTCTACGCTCTGCTGAGGTGTAGCACTCAGGTTGGTGCAAAGAAACGCTATGGCCCAATCCCGGCAGATTACTTTGACTGACTTCTAGATTGCCTTGAATTGAACCGAGACTGGAGGATTGATTGTTTTCGATCGCACCCCGAAATGCAGGTGCTTCTCTCAGATCGACTCGTAAGATATTGCGTAGCGTGCTGCCTGCGACTAACTCGGCATTCACTTGCTCAATTAGTGGGTCGAGTTGTAAGTAAGGCTTCTTCTAAACGACGTTGGTTTAAGGGTGTTGTAGTAGCGCGTTGGAGCCGCGTTGCCTTCGGCTCTCGCAAGCGCGATATCTGCGGTATTGAATCCATTGAATCTAGGGACAGTTTCGGCTCAGGATCAGCTTTCCGCTTGGAAGTCGGTAAACGCCTTGAGATTCGACAATCGGATCGCCTTTTCGCCAGGGACGATTGGAACTGGTGGGTTTGCCATCCCCCGGTAGTGTTTCGACATCGACGATCGGAAAGCTCGACGCTTGAGCCTCCCCAGGACGCTGTGGCAAGCCCCCGCTTCCGGTGATGGTGAAGCTCCCTTGAGTCGCTTGATTCCGACGGACAATGCAGCTAGTTGCTAAGAGGGTGTCTGTATTGATTTGAGTGTCGGGAAGTTCAGTCAGGCTGTTTTGGATGAAGCTGACATCAGGGATGGTAATGATTCCGCTCACAGCACCCGTTGCATTGACATCAACTTGATGATTGTTATCGAGCGTATTGAGATTTGTCCCAGCAGGAGCAGGACGATAATTCTCACCGAAAAAGGCGGGCGTATTGAGCGTAATATTTCCACCTCTGCCACTGCGAGCGAAGGCGAGAATGTCGCTGTCATTGAATGCGACGATTGAGTTTGCAGTGAGCGTGATATCTCCGCCGTTATCTGCACCAGAGGCGACATCAGAGCGAATATCAGAGTTGCGAAACAGTTGAATCGCTCCAGCATTGATGGTAATCGTCCCGCCAGCAGAACGACTAGAGCGCGTCTCGATCGTGCCATTAACGGCTTGTAGCCCAATGCGGGCTGTAATATCGACATTACCAGCTCTTCCATCGCCAGAGCCAGAACTAGAAATCACCGCTCCGTCTCGCACAACTAAGCGCCCCGTGTCAACCTTTAAGGTTCCGGCATCCCCGATACCTCCACCAACTATAGTTCCACCACTTATAGTTCCACCACTTCTAGCCTCCAAGATACTGCCATCTCCATAAAAGGCTGATTGACCGCTCACTTCGACGGACTCAGAAGCGTTAATCTGCAAGTTGCCACCCTTGCCTGTGAATAAAGTACTAGCTGATACTCTTGCCCCATCACGCACAACCAAGCGCCCCGTATTAATCCTCAAATCTCCTGCGTCTCCAATGAAACCCTCAGTAGACAAGCGACTGAAGCTAGACGTTGACTCTCCAACAACCTCGACGGATTCAGAAGCGTTAATCTGCAAGTTGCCACCCTTGCCCTCACCGTTAGCACTTGTAACGATCAGTGAGCCATCACGCACAATCAAACGCTTTGTATTGATCCTTATGTCTCCCGCATCTGCGGCAAATGCAGTCGCAGATAATAAGAGGGCATTCGGATCGGTGACAGAAGATTCGCCCACTTCGATCAACTCAGAGGCATTAATCTGTAAGTTACCTCCTTTCCCTGTACCGCGAGCAATCGCGTAAGTAAGCGTTGATATCTGTCCTCCTCCGCTCATCAGCAAGCGCTCTGTGTCGATCGTGATGGTTCCTCCGGTTCCCGTTCCAAAAAAGCTCACCTCAGATGCCAGAAACGATCCCTCTCTCAGGGTTGTTTCTGATGTGCGTATCCGCATTTCCCCACCATTCTGTGCGCCCAATGTGTCGGATCGAATCTTGGAGCCTTGTGTCATATCTAACCGCGCTCCTCGAATTTGAATATCCCCACTGCCTTCGCCGCTAGCATCAATGAATGCTTCGTTGGAGAGCGCGATCGTACCAAAATTTTGTATCGCATCATACCCAAGTACAAAGCGAGAATTGCTTTGTGTTAAGCTCATACTCCCTGCACCAGCGACACTCCCAAGCTCAATTTGCCCTCCAGCGGTGGTTAGTCGTCCTCCATCTAGTTGAACATCTCCCCCAATCAGCGCCAGGGTGCGATTCGGTCGTACCTGAAGTCCGGGAGCCTGATCGAGTGAGTTTGGCTGATTAAATGAGCTTTGAGATCGCGATCGATTCACGATCGGTTGAGCCGCAACCGCATTAAACCAAAATGCCGAGGGACTGACACTCAGTAAGTTACTCTCAGTCGGTTGTGAGGCACTAAATAATCCCGCATCGCCCAATCGAACTGCATTGGCGGTGGTGGCTAGAAACGATCCCCTGACATCCAGGCTCGAATCTGCTCCAAAGACAATGCCGTTGGGATTGATCAAGAACAGGTTCGCATCACCTAGCACGCCTAATCGTCCTAAAATTTCAGAGCGATTTGCCCCTGTGACCCGCGAGAGGATGTTTTGAATTCCGGTTGGATTGGCAAAGTAAGCACCGCGTCCTGATTCAATATTGAATTGTGAGAAACTGTGAAATAAGTTGGCACCTCGAATCGCGCCACCCTCAATACGAATGCCTTCGGCAACAGCGGAGCTACCGCTCTCGATTCCTTGTATTGTGGCATTGGGAGCTACCACAGACCGCTCATTACCCAATGTATCATCTGGCACGATTTGCGCCAAACTACTTTGACTGATTCCAACGAGCAGTGTCCCGACGAATGCAATCCGTCTTCCAATTTTCCACTGCCAGCATTGACTAAACCAGCTTTTGATAACCATAGAATCGCCTCCCCAACTCGTTATGAAAATGAGTGACTAGAATCTGCGCGATCGCATCTTAAAGACAGTTTCGGCTCAACACGAGCTTGCCGTTTGGCAGTCGATAAACGCCTTGAGGTTCAACGATCGCGTCTCCTTTTTGCCAAACTCGATAGGAAGTCGGTTCGCGCTCAGGCAGAGTTTCGATCTCAACCGTTGGAAAACTGGATGCCTGTGCCTCTCTAGGGCGTTGCGGTAAACCGCCTGTTCCCGTGATCGTGAAGCTGCCTTGTGTGGGTTGATTGCGGCGGACAATGCAGCTATTTGCTAAAAGCGTGTCTGTGTTGATTTGAGTGTCTGGAAGTTCAGTGAGACTGTTCTGGATGAAGCTCACATCGGGGAGGGTAATGATTCCGCTGACCGTACCCGTTGCGTTGATATCGACTCGATCGTTGTTGTTGAGAGTCAGAAGATTCGTGCCAGGAGGCGCAGGACGGTAGTTTTCGCTGAAAAAGGCTCTCGTGTCGAGAGTAATATTTCCACCTCTGCCATTCCGAGAAAAAGCTAGGATATCGCTATCGCCGAACGCGAGAATAGAGCGAGCTTTCAGGTCTATATTGCCGCCGCCTCCTTCACCAGAAGCAACATTACTGATGATGTCAGAATTATCAAACAGACGAATCGCCTTAGCTTCGATCGTAATCGCACCTCCAGCAGAGCGACTCGTGTTGGTTTGAATTGTGCCATTGTTTGCTTCGAGCGTGTCTCGAACGGTAATGGCAATATTGCCTGCTTTTCCTGTTCTAATGCTGCGGCTAGAGATGACTGCTCCGTCCTGCACCCGCAGTCGTCCGGTATCAATCTGCAAAACCTCCCCTGCATTCCCGCTGCCGTTACTGGCTGTAAATAAGCCACCAGAAACACCGGCTGCGGTTCCAGACAACTCAACCAAATCCGTTGCTCTAACCCGCAAACTGCCGCCCTTACCTGAACTGAAAGTACTGGCTGAGACCACTGCCCCATCCTGCACCCGCAATCGTCCTGTGTCGATCGTCAAATCCCCTGCATCCCCAATGCTTCGACTCTGAGTAAACAAGCCACTGTCAATTCTCCCATTGTCAAAGGTGCCAATTATCTCGACCGACTCAGCAGCGTTAATCAGCAAGCTGCCGCCCTTGCCTGCACTCTCAGTACTGGCAGTTACTTGCGCTCCACCCTGCACCCGCAATCGCTGCGTATCAATCCTCAATCGCCCTGCATCCCCACCTGCTGCTCTTCCACTAATCAAATTCAAGGCACTGGGGGTTCGACCATCGGCAGAGACACCAATGATCTCGACCGAATCCGCAGCGTTAATCAGCAAGCTGCCGCCCCTGCCTGTACCTCTAGTATCGGCTGCTATCAGTGCCCCATCGCGCACGATCAATCGCTTTGTGTCAATTCTTATATCCCCTGCATCCCCACTCCCTCGACCCCCAGCAAATAAGCCACTAAGCAACTGACTATCGGCAGAGGTTCCAATAATCTCGACCGAATCCGCAGCGTTAATCAGCAAGCTGCCGCCCTTGCCTTGATCTTCAGTATTGATTGTTACTACCGCTCCAGCACTCACCCGTAAACGCTGCGTGTTAATCCTTACATTCCCACTCCCTTGACTCCCAGCAAACAAGCCACCGCGAATCTGACCATCGGCAGAGCTACCAATCAGTTCGACCGAATCCGCAGCGTTAATCAGCAAGCTGCCGCCCTTGCCTAAACCGAAAGTACTAGTTGATACTTGTGCCCCACCCTGCACTAGCAAGCGCTGCGTGTCAATCCTCAACTCCCCTGCATCCCCTGTTTCTGTACTCTGAGCATTCAAACTACTGGGTAATTGACCATCGGCAGAGGTTCCAATTACCTCGATCGAATTCGCAGCGTTAATCAGCAAACTGCCGCTCTTGCCTGAACCATAAGTAGTCGCAGATACCCCTGCTCCACCCTGTACCAACAACCGCCCCGTTTCAATTCTGACATCTCCTCCAGTTCCCGTTCCTATTGCATTAGCATTCAGGGCTGACTTTCCATCTAGAACAACCTCTGATGTGCCTACCAATACCTGCTTGCCATTTCCTGCTCCTAATGTGTCAGCCCAGATATCTGAGCTTTGCGTCATCTCCAGCCGCGCTCCGCGAATCTGAATGTCACCGCCTCCTGCTCCACTCGCATCTACAAACGCTCTGTTTGATAGCTTGATGTTGCCAAAATTATTTATTGCGTCATACCCCAGGACAAGGCTGTTTTCGCTCTGACTTAGACTCACTTCACCCACGCCTGCCACACTGCCAAGCTCAATCCTTCCCCCGGCTGCGGTCAGGTTTCCGCCCTCTAGCAGCACATCGCCGCCCACTAGCGCTAGAGTTCGACTCGGTTGTACCTGAAGTCCTGGAACACCGTTATTTGAGTTAAGCTGATTAATTAAGCTCTGTGCTTGTGATCGATTCACAATCGGCGAAGCTGCAACGGCGTTAAACCACAACGCAGAAGGACTAACGCTGAGCAAATTACTTGTAGTTGGTTGTGATGCACTAAATAGTCCCGTATCACCTAGCTTGATCGCATTCGCGGTCGTCGCCAAAAATGCTCCCTTCACATCCAAGCTGGCAGCAGATCCAAACACAATGCCATTAGGATTCATTAGAAATAAATTAGCATTGCCTAACACGCCTAACCGTCCTAAAATTTCAGACCGATTTGCCCCGGTGACACGAGAGAGAATATTTTGAATTCCGGCTGGATTTGCGAAATAAGCACCGCGTCCCGATCCAATACTGAATTGTGAAAAACTGTGAAATAAGTTGGCACCTCGAATCGCGCCACCCTCAATACGAATGCCTTCGGCAACAGCAGAGCTACCGCTGATCACTTCCTGGATATTGATATCAGGCGCAACCGTAGAACTTTCGCTCCCCAGTGTATTATCTGGCACAATTTGAGCCAAACTGCTTTGACAGAATCCAAGCAACAGGGTTCCTACTAAAATTGCCTGTTGTCCAGCAGCCCAGCCCTGACTGAACTTCCATCGAGTGCTCATAAAGACATTTCTCCAGCCATCACAGTTTGTTACTATGCTGGTTAAGAATTTACCATAGCTAACTCTGATAAGCCGACATTGCCTTTCCTCTATTCGCTGCTTCCTGCTATTTCTCGCAGGTTTTACCGTTTGCTTATGGCTGGATTATGTCGCGATTAGCGCAGAGCGCAACTCCGCAGGAACCGCTCAGCCTGCCGATCTCCTTCAGCAGGGCATTGAGCGGTATCGGGTGGGAGATACACCAGGGTCGATCGTGGCTTGGCAAACAGCTTTAGCAACCTACCAAAAGGCGAACAATTAAGTAGAAAAGGCGAATGTTCGGGCGAAGCTTGCGATCAATCTGGAGAAGTCGCAGCTTTAGAAAGTTTGGGCGAAGCCTATCGCTTCATTTGCTGAAGATGGTCGATGAGGCTCATGACATAAGAAGACGGAAACAACTCTTCCATTGCCGTTTTTCTTTTATGGATAGATTAGCCCTGGATCTCTGGAGAGTACTATCCACTTTCGTAGAACTCAAACTAGCAGAGAACTTCAGCACTGAAATTCTCTGCTAAATGGCACTCTATTTAAGCTATGGGTTTCAAAGACAAACGATTAAGCAGGCTGGCAATTACTAAGAAAACTTGCTTCGCGCGCAGCACAAAATGCTACTTTAAAGAGCGCTCAATAAATGTTTAGAACAGGTTCGCATCCAAACAATAGTAGGGGTCAAGACATCTCTAGATTGCCTGTAGTCTTTTACTGTCGAGGTTCTACACGCTGCCCGTTGAAGGTGAATGTCCCTGATATCGGGGCATCTTCTGTAAGCGGATTTGCGGTTAGAGCAAACGTTCTTCCTGTGGTTGCTCCTTGAATTGTTCCGGCTTTTGGATCAAACGTTGCACGGGTATCAGCTCTGGTAATTGAGCCAGGTGATGTCGCTGTTGGGTAATTGAAGTTGAGTACTGTGGAAATCGTCTCTCTGTCTGAGGTACACTTCCAACTGCCCTGTTGATCGCCAAAGGGTTGGGAAATGGGGGGAGCACCAGTACCTTGAATTGAGGCAGTGGTAAAAATGTTGCCATCTTGAGTCAACGTGATTACCCCGCGAAACGAACCCAAATTGCCAACATTTGCCGTATATAGATACGTGCCAGTCGCCGCTCTTTGACAATTTGCTCTAGATTGAGCTGAGGCTTTGTGTACATTCACACTCATTGCAACAGTCAGTGCCAATGAGATACAAATCATTAACGTAGCAAAGGCATTACGAATTCGCATTTCAAAACATCCAATTACAATTACTAAAAAACACGCTTGCAAGCATATCAAGTGGAAGTGGTTAGAGGATTCGGGACTTCTTCGGGCGAAGGACTGCAGTGGTTCGGAAGCTTTACACCTACACATGAGCCTGCAAAACCACCCGCCAGTGCAGCATCAGGTTTGATAAAAGGAGCAGCCAAAAGCACAAAAGACAAAACAGTAATACTTTTCAGAGGGGTCTTTAAGTTTCTCAACATGGTGGAATACCTTTGTCTGTGGATATGAACGAAGGAACTGTTGGTTCCATCTATGTTATTAGTGGGTAGCTAGAACAGCAACTTATGCAAAAATCATTCAGGAATAAAAGATTGTTTGAGCAATGATAGACTGTTGCAAAGACATCCCCCGAAGCCAGATTTTCGAGATCCTTATTTTTTCCCAATCCATTCAACCGATCGCTCAAGCTCTATGCGATGGAGGGAAAGGATGATGAATTCAGCAATCTATTTATTCAAGGACAACTGAGCGTTCTTGATATTAGATTGAGCCAGTACTGCATCCTCTAAATGCTTCACGCCTTCTGCTAGAAAGTTAATGACAGCACGATCGCTCTCGGCACGATCGACATCAGTAGGGGGTGCAAATACAATCGTCAGGGAAAGGCGATCGCCCAAAGTTGAAACTCCCACGACTCGTTCTGGAGCGTTGCCGGACAAAACAGCGGGTGCATAAAGTGCTTCAATCCGAATCTTGTCGTACTGTTGTGGGATCTTAATTAGACCCAGATTTGTCACCACCAGTTGAAACGTAAGTTGTTTCAGGATCTCAGCGAACGCAGTGGTGTCCGGTAAGTCTGCCATTGTTGCTTGCCGAGTTTGGGAATTCTCGACCAGTTGTTCAGCAATATCGGTCTGCAAAAGCTGGGATTTGACCGATCGCGCCACATCCCAAAATGCAGCATTTGGCTCAAGAGAATGAGTCGTCATACAACTATTGACGTAAAGCCCAACCGCATCGGGTATCGGTAAGGAGAGATGCGATCGCACATTCACTGGATGCACACATTGCACTGGATCACTGGATCGAAAGGGTTGTTGCGTCAAGGCAAGCAAGAACGCAGCACTAATCGCAGCGTGTACTGTGGTCTGCTCGACTCGACTGCGCTCAATCAGTTGCTGCGTTAGTTCGGCAGAGAGCATCGCACTGCGAATATGAGGTTGGGGACGACGAGAAATTGTGGTTGAATAATGGGAACCTTCACTCGTTACTTCTGGAGCGGGTACAAGCTGAGGAAATGCTTCTTCCAGCGACAGTGACGCAGACAGGTCTAACGGTTCAAAGGTTTTGCCTTCTAGCGCTTGTACAATATCTCGCAGTAGGTAAATGTTAGACAATGAATCTGAGATCGAGTGATAACAGACCATCATCAGTTCAGATACGTCTCCTGCTTGCAGAACCACGATCCGCAACAAGGGCGCAACTTGCCAATCGAAAGAGTGCATCATCTCCAGTTCGAGTTCTCGTTGCCAGTGCTGATCATCAGTTCTTGCAACCCACCGCACCGGGATTTCGCCATCAGTTTCGACAAACTTCGGTCGTCCGATCTCATCCGTGGCGATGCAGACTCGAAGCATCGGATGGCGGTGCTGAACCTGCTGAAGTGCGATCGCGAGTTGGTTCGGACTAAACTGCCCCTGGAGTTTCGCGACGATCGCAAACTGTAAGGGATGGAGCTGATCCCAGAGCCAAAACCAATGTTCAAATGCACCTAAATACCTTTCCATGAAAGACTCCTGATAAAAGACGGCGAGGCTAATTGATATTCCCACTGTTCAGTAGATGGGTGCTTCCATGTAGAATTTATGCAATGCCTGCATAAATTCCTATCTTTTCAAGGATGCGGAACAATTATTTGAACTTGCGGTTTCTTCGGAGTGGTGCAGAGCGCTAAACGCGGGCATTGCATAACTGATCTACCGCAACACCCACTAGAGCAGTAACACATACACTCTCTAGCACGAAGAAAATCTACAATGTCAACAGAAATATCAACAAGACCTTTCCAGAAATCTACATTTGAGATGCCGCATCAGATGTTCATTCGATGGTGAGCGGTAAAAATTCCGTTCTACTATCTTTTTCTGCCTAATTTAATTTTTGAATACGTCTATTGAGAGTAGATCATTGGTGGACGCGGATTTTTTAGATCTGATCATTGACGCAGAGTTAATTAGCTGGATAGATGCTGTTAACCCATTGTTTATGTAGTGCATAACTGATTGCTAAACGAACCCACTGAATCAAGTAGAGAAAAATTGATTCAGGAGATAAATGAAATCATCCTTAGCACCACTGTCTACACCGACTGCTCAATCCCCAAATTTGATTGATTTACAAGAGGGTTGGTCATTCAAGATTGATGATTATGCGATCGAACACCAAGGAAACGCCGTTATCGATATCGAGGTCAGCTATGACTATGTGAATGGAATCGGTGTCCCCGATCCACTGGAGTATCCTGATTTTGTCCCCATCAACAACTTCATCCAGAACTTCCTCGTTAACTATCCTAATGAAACGGATTTCTGGGAAATTCTCAACAAGAATCTCGTGACATCTCTGCTCACACAACCGATTCCAACGCCCTATGGAGTGGAGTATAAACTCAATGAGCTAGTGGATTCGTTGACCGTTAGGATTGATGTTGAGTCAGGATCAGCAGGGATTAATATTCCTCGTTCTAGTATCGTGACAGGCTCTCCTAAGACGGAGGTGTACGATGACGGGATGGGTTTATGGTCTAAAAATGGGAGTAATTTGGCTCAATCGTCCACAGGAGATCCTTACGACCCACTTCTCCAGTCTTCTCAAGCAACATTGGAGCCTATTACTGTAAATGGATCAATGGGTTTATCGAGTGCTCGATTCTTGCAGGAACAAGGCAGCAGAGGTTCGTTTGGCTATGGGTATAACCGAGGTAACGTCCTTGATACAAACGTCAGTTGGTTCAGCCGAACTCAGCCTGTTTCGGCATTTGCTGATCTGTAAATTACTGCGGAAATAGCACTCCAGATAGCACGGCGCGAACTCACTCTGATTCGCGCCAAATTCTCAAAAAATGCGATCGTCACCTAAGGACTCAATTCTATGAAAAATAAACGAATGAAGTGGTTCCAAAGCCTGTCTAATTCTGGTCGAAATTTGAACGGGTTGAAAGGAGTTGCGGTAGCTTTTCTCTTGTTGACAGTCATGACCATTTTTATGGCATCAGCACAATTGCCTGCACAATTGCCTGCACAACTCTCTAAACCGAACCCTCAAACAAAAACTCAAACAGAGCTGCGAGAAAGATGGGCATTTACGATCGAGAACTACCCGATCGAACATCAAGGAAAAGCCATTGCCGATATTAAGGTCAGCTATGACTACGTTGATG
Source organism: Phormidesmis sp. 146-20 (assembly GCF_052939475.1). NCBI lineage: Bacteria > Bacillati > Cyanobacteriota > Cyanophyceae > Leptolyngbyales > Leptolyngbyaceae > Phormidesmis > Phormidesmis sp. 146-20. The sequence continues at coordinate 11,355 of NZ_JBJPHT010000071.1, read as the reverse complement.
GGATTGGCGTTCCCGATCCGAGCAAATATCCTGACTTTGTGCCGATTAGTAACTTTATCAAGAACTTTATTGTCAACTATCCCAATGAAAAGGACTTCTGGGAAATCCTCAACAAAAATCTCGTCACGGCTCTACTCACACAACCGATTCCGACTCCCTATGGGGTGCAGTATAAGCTCAATGAACTGCTGAATTCAATCACCATTCGGCTCGATGTCCAGTCCGGAGCCGCAGACGTTAAGATGTCCCGCTCTAGCATCGTGACAGGCTTCTCCAGAGATCTCAAATGATGCGGGTTCTTCTATTGACTCTCTTTTGGCAATGTAGTGTTTCTTCAGGTCTGATAAAGGGTGTTTTAGCAATTGAGCATTCCCTTCATCAACCTTAGTTACGCTTAAGTACTCTGAGCGATCGAGCGAACGATGATTTCATTAACACGCTGCGTTGTAAAATCCCTGTTGTATTGAGGCGAAGCTCGCCCGAACAAGTTCAGAGATTGTCTCATAGGCTGTCTGTTATACCTGATTAGGTAGAAGCATCTATGCTCTGAGAACACTAGTTCTTGTTGTGACAGATCTATTAAACGGAAGAACCATAGTAATGGAAAGAGAGTTAGGTGCCTTTGAACATTTATATTGGCTCTACAACCAGTTTCATCCGCTGGATTTTGCCACCGTTGCCAAATTGGAGGGACAATTCAGCGTCGATCAACTTAGGATAGCGCTCAGGCAAGTTCAGCAGCGTCACCCGTTGCTTCGAGTTCGCATCGAAACCGACGCAATGGGATATCCCAAATTTGTTGAAACCGATGCCGAAGTTCCGATTCGACAGGTTGCGAGAACCGATGATCAGCAGTGGCAACAAGAAGTCGCAGGCGAACTATCTCACTCACTAGATTGGCAGACTGCGCCTCTGATCCGGGTTGTGCTGCTGCAATCGGAGACTGAATCAGACCTAATCTTGGTTTGCCATCATACGATCGCGGATGGACTGTCGGCTATCTATCTGATGCGAGATATTATTCAAGGGATGGAGGGCAAACGATTTGAACGATCAGACCTATCTGCGGCAGTCTCGCTCGAATCCGCGCTTCCGGGTAGCGAACCCTACCCAGACAGAATCCCGAAGCCGACGGATTATGTTCCACCCCAGTCTCGTTGTTCTCGCCCCCACATTCGCCCCGTTGTCCTCTCGACTGACCTCACCCAGCAACTGATTAAGCGCAGTCGAACTGAACAGACAACGGTTCATGGTGCGATCAGTGCTGCATTTTTGCTTGCACTCGCCCCGCAAGTTGCCAATCCAATCCGATGTCTCCATCCAGTGAATGTGCGATTCGCTCTGCGAAGCTCCGAAGGATCGAGGTTATCTTTACCGATGCCCGATGGCGTTGGGCTTTACTTCTGCTTTTGTGTGACCTCTCATTCCCTTCAGGCAGGTTCTGAGTTTTGGGAGATTGCGCGATCGCTCAAGTCTCAACTTTCTCAAATTGACATTGCCCAGCAACTGACCGAGGAACGCAAACTTCGACAGCCTATGATATCGCATCTTACCGATGCCGCTGCTTTTATGGCAGAGATGCGATCGCAATATCCCTCTCATCTAACAGTCAGCAATCTGGGTCGCGTTGATATCGCTCAACAGTACGGCAATATTCGGATTGCAGCGCTCTATGCTCCGGTTGCCATGCCCGGTATGGACGAAGGGTTGACCCTTGGTGTCGCAACCTTGGGTAATCGTCTCGCCCTCACGCTGGTCTCTATCTCTCGAATGGATGGAAGCGATCTCTTCGAGTTACCCGCAAGGGGTCGTGCGGCGGCTGACTTGTTATCCAAAGGCGTGAAGCATTTAGAACAGGCAGTGGAATAGCCTCGGATCATTCAGCCCGTAATCAAGTCCCCTGCAAAATTCCTGCATAATCACATTCCAAATGCACCCACTTAACCCTTACCAACCATAGTTTCCAGCTTTCGTTCAATACCACTAAACCTAATTACGGAGACTCTATCATGACAGTCGAAATCTTTACGGATGGTGAAGTTCAACCAATTGAGTCACCAACTGCCGGAGCAACCTCCGTTGGGAGAGCGAGTTCGTAAGGCTGGCTACAACTGGAGTGGAGTTGCAGAAAATATTGCCAAGGGACAGCAAACTCCTGAGCAGGTGATGTCTTCTTGGATGAATTCTCCTGGACATCGAGCAAACCTCCTCGCTCCTCAATATCAGCATCTTGGTGTTGGTTATGCCAATCGGTTCTGGACTCAGGTTTTTGGTCGCCCCGCATAGTTAATTGTCATCACTTTTGAAAGTAGGAAGAATTTCAAATGATCATCCACATTGCGAATGGCGATCCTGTAATTGCAATCGCTCTAATGTCCCTCAGCACCTTCAAAACCACGGCTCTCGTCGCATCATTCCAGAGGATTTCGCTATCTTTTAGCACTGAAGAAGCGGCTCAAGAATTTGTTGAAGAGGCTAAGTCTCTGGGCTGTTCTTACTCAGAACTTGAATCAACCAATGTTGCGATTACGCCTGACTTTGGGGGTAGTGACCCTGCTGCTAAAGCGCTTTTCCGCGCAGTCAGCGCTTACAAAGATAGCTTGATCGCTGTAAGCGAATTTAAGGTAAGCCCTGCCACCAAAGAAGATGAGAACCTGCTGAAAGACGTTGAGCAGTACCTTCAGCAGTATTTTGGTTCAGATGCAGTGACTACAGCCGCTCTAGCCAAATGACAATTTCAGTCGATCGAAAAAGACATGCAAAATTCCTGCATGATCACATTCCAAACGCACCCACTTAATCCTTGCCAACCATAGTTTCATCGGAAACAAGGAGAAAGACCAAAATGGCTTACAAATTCATTACTTACTTCAGCAACTGGGCACAGTACCGCAAAGAAGGGAAATTCTTACCTGAGCAAATTGATCCCTCGCTATTTACACACATTAACTTTGCCTTTGGGATGCTCGGCTTTGTCAGTTGGAGCATCGATCCAGCACCAGAGCGAACCGGAGAACAACGCTATACCGGAGACTACACCGTTCAGCCCGTGGAGTGGAACGACGAAAAAGTGCTGTATCCAGCGTTGCAAGCTTTGAAGCAGAAAAACCCCAATCTCAAAACGCTACTCTCAATTGGTGGCTGGAGTTTTAACACTTGCGATGATACGCCTGAGTCAGCCGGAACAAAATATCCCTACGGGCCCTATACCTGCCAACTATTCAGCAAAATGGCAGCCGATGCGGGTGGCAGGACGCAGTTTATTAAATCTGCGATTGACTATGCCAAAAAGCACGGCTTTGACGGGATTGACCTCGACTGGGAATATCCCGGCGACTCTAAACGAGGGGGTCAAGATGCCGATTATGACAATTACCTAAAACTGCTGCAAGAGTTCCGTCAAACTGCTGGGCAAGGTTTTCTGATCACGATCGCTTCTTCTGCGGTACCCAAAGGCAGCAAAACAGGCGATTCATTCTTTCAATGGATGCGAGAGTGCGGTGAATATTTAGATTGGTTCAACGTCATGTCCTATGACTATCACGGGGCTTTTGACGATCCCAACACAGTCGGAACAGGAGCCAACGCTCCCCTCCTGGAGGATTCCGTACCCGATGGTACTTTTGACATCAAAGATACAGTGGAGTCTTACCTGAAGGCGGATATTCCCTCAGAAAAGATTGTGCTGGGGTTGCCTACCTACGGACGGAGTTATGTTGTTGAAAACCCTGCTGATGCCTTCGGACAACCCTTTAGTGGACCGGGACCCGCAGGACCAGCAACACTCACCCCTGGTATCCTCTCTTACTTTGAAATCCTTGAGAAAATTGATAGTGGCGAACTCGACGTACTGAGGTGGGACGAACCTACTTTAACTCCCTACGCCTACAGCACTAAGACTGGACTCTGGGTGACTTATGACGATGAGAAATCACTCGGTTATAAAGTCAGTTATTTGATTGAAAAAGAGTTGGGAGGTGCAATGGTCTGGGCAGTCGATTTAGACAAGTTTTAACGATCGTTCTGCTGCGCCTGTACAGACTCAATCTTGAGCAATTGGAGACTGTTCCATTCAAGCTGTCATAGCTCGAAATCAGTTGCTCACAACATGAGTTCAATTTGATGTTTTGTTGATCACTACAATCCTAGTTCACGAAGAAAAAATCATGGCTACCAACTTTCCGTTGCATCGCGCGATTAAAAAGATTTTGGATGACCCAAACTCAAGACCAGAAATACCAGGCTTAGAAGAAGACTGGTTGCCTCACAATTGGTTGGCAAGCATCCCAGATAGCAAGAAACTTTCAGAACTGACCATTCCCGGCACACACGACAGTTGTACATACACCTTAAAACCTGGAGAACCAGCAACTCCTATAACTAGAACTCAGCGCTTAACATTGGAACAGCAGTTAAACGCTGGAATCAGGTTTCTTGATATCCGGTGCAGACACATTGAAAATGCCTTTGCCATACATCACGATCGAGTTTACCTACGCTTAAATTTTGATGATGTCCTCAAGGAATGCACAGCTTTTCTAACTGCAAATCAAAGCGAATGTATTGTGATGTCTGTGAAAAATGAACACACAGAGGGAGAGGGTGTTACACGCACATACGAGGCTACTTTTGATTCGTATCTACAAGGTGTCAGCAAGGAGTTTTGGTATTTGGGTGATACTATTCCTAATCTCAAGGATGTTCGTGGAAAAATTGTTTTGCTGCGACGTTTTGGATTAGATGAAAGACCCAATCGTACTGGGACTAAAGGCATAGATGCCTCAGCTTGGCCAGATAACACAACATTCGAGATTAAAAACGAGAAAGTTCGTTTAATAAAGGTGCAAGACCAATACAAGGTTGAATCAATTGTGGTGATAGCAGGTCTGTTTGATGTCAGGGAGAAATGGAACAGAATCAAAGATCTACTTGATGAGGCACAAAAGGACAAAAGCCAAGATCATTGGTACATCAATTTTACAAGTGGCGCTTCTATTGGGGCATACCCTAATGCCGTCGCTGGTCGAATCAATGATAGCGTATCTGCTTACGTTGAGGATAAGTCTCTTTCTAACGTTCGACTTGGCACAATCGTGACAGATTTTCCGGACGACGATGATAAAACTGACATGGTTGACCGGATTATCGGAGTTAACTTTCGCTAAAGGTGTTATGCACTTTCCGCCGAGCTGAAGGTATAACAAGAAAACCCGATTCATCGCCAATATTTACAGGCGGATTTTTTGAGGACGATGAGCCACAGGCTCCGCTTCTGCGTATTTTCATGCAAATGGGGCGTTGAGGTTCAGTGAAAATAGGGTGCCGAAGTTTGTGCAATTTTGCAGCTTTGCTGTCGCATGCATTAACGCTGTTTATTGCCAATACCTTAGTATTACAGTTGCATTTAATCGGAGGACAAAACTGACCTCTTCTTTGTAATAGCGGTTCGATCGCCGCTTTCGTAAATGGTGCATTAAGCGCTATCTAATTCCCCTCCGAATGACTTAACAATAGTGGGTTACGCTAACGCTAATCCACCCTACGAAATCCCACCTGTAAATTTCCGGCGATAAATCATACTTCTTGACGAGACGCGAGCCTTTCATACCTCGACTCATTGCCAATCACCGGATTATTTACAGGTGGATTTTTTGAAAGCGATCTTACTCAAAGACTTCATTGCCGCAGTTGTGTAGTTTGAGTGTCTGCGTAAATTGCGGTCATGCGAAGAGCGTACCCGATCGCTGCAATACAGCCATGTCTTCCTCATCCAGGGCAACCGGGCTGCCGCTCCGAATCAGTTCTGCAAACTCTTCGTTGGGAACCATAATGGTCAGCGTATAGAGACGACCCACCCCTTGATTTTCAATCATATGAGTTCCAGTCGGCGGCACCAGAATACTGTCTCCAGAGCGAATGTCCACCGTCTTGCCGTCGCAGGTGACTCTGCCTTCTCCCTTGAGAACAAAAAACATTTCCACGGCTGTTTGATGCCGATTGGGGGGCGTTTTTCCACCCACATCAAAAATCTCTATGCAGTAGGTCAAAGATAGATGGCTGATCAGCGGATCAAATACGATCGCTAATCGATTCGTTGCTTTTGGACTAATGCGATAAGCCTGATACTCATTCGGTGTTCTGAATAATGGAATGACGCACTTTTTCGTGGCAATGTTCATCGCGGTTTCTCCTTTGAGCATGAACGAGAACGAAGATCTGATCTCATGTCTGCTTCTAAGTTAGAAAGAAGAGCCGCTAAAAAATTCTGAACTTCTTCGGGTAAAGGTTTGAAGAAGTTCGGAAAAGGTCGCCTCAATTCGTTTAAGCATTGCTTCGGGGAGTCAATTTCTCAACACTTCGTATTAAGCAGAACTCGGATTACTTGGATAAGATTTACTCGTGTGGCTCTCTCGGTGCTAGGTTTTTTATGCATCTACAGCGTATAACCGGGAAGCTTTTTTACCGCTTCGATTGTCGTTTAAAACATGCGCTTTAACTGATCGGTGAAATCGGCAATTTTTGTCGATGTCTAATCTGAGTTCTTGAGCTATGATATGCCAGAGATAAACAGGCATTGGTGCAGAGAGACTGCGCGTACGATTCTAGGAATTAGATTGTACAAGATCGAACCCGATGAATATGTCTAAGCACAAGCAGTCATAATACCTAACCGTACTCTATCCAAACTAGCTTCAGTCATAAAGTAGAGGTTGCTGATGACTTTACAACAAAATTCATTCTCGGAACAGCCTAATTCAATGTCAAGTGAGGTCGTAACGATTCGCCCTGATACTGAAATATTGACTCGTCAGCGCTTACCTTACTTTGTTGGCATTTCTAGAAGTACGGTTGGCGCGAAGGGAATTTCGATGAACTTAGTGATTATTCCAGCAGGCGGAACGGCTGAACCACATTTCCACCGCGACTATGAAACTGCGATTTATCTGATTAAAGGGCGGGTCGAAACTCGGTATGGTGAAGGACTCAAACAATCGGTTATCAACGAGGCGGGTGACTTCATCTTTATTCCGCCAGGTGTTCCACATCAACCTCACAATCTCAGTGCGACTGAGCCTGCTCATGCACTCGTGGCGCGAAACGATCCGAACGACCAAGAGAATGTTGTTCTCTACGATCCAACTTCAGGCAAGTAAAGCAGATTCTTTACCTGGCGAGAAACTCTTTTTGCACAAGGGCATGTTTTAAAGCCTTTCGCTTCGTTCACTCCCGTGCAGAATTCCAGGGTACTACTGGCGAATTCGTTATGAGCGATGTCCTGCAAAATAGAACAATAATCGATCGTTTGCCTTGACCAGTTCAGGAAGCTCTGCTTTGAGCAGATTCCGAAGATTCTCTAAACCCGCATCTTGATCTCGCAACAATCGCGTTTGATACCGATGCTGAGTGTCAAGCAGTCTTGCGATCGCTTCAGCCTCATTAACTGTCGAGAACGGCGCTTATTGATGCCCCCATTTCATAGCGAACGAATGCGGACTTATGGTTCAGATATTCTCAGTTTGCTGATATCTGCTTAGGATGAATCCGAGCAACCGATGACTGATGCAGAATTGCATGATGAATTAGTCACATTACTAATTGCAGGGCATGAAAAGACTTCCAGCGCGATCGCTTGGGCACTCTTTACCAGATTCATCGTCATCCCTTGGTTCATCAAACCCTGCAAGCTGAACTTGCCCAATTTCACAAGTTCAACACTCCGGCTTCAGTCGCACAGCTTCCCTATCTCACTGCCGTTTGCAATGAAACACTACGCATCAGCCCAGTGGTGATGCTGACCGTTCCGCGAGAAGTCAGAGAGTCGATCGTCCAATATAGTTACGAGAAGCAAGCGCAGTCAAAGCTAACTCTCCACCCGAACAGCCTCTCGTTGTTCCCGCATTCGATCGACGATTTTTAGGTGCAGGTTTTTGATTACTGTGCTGTTTGCGTTTGTTTTGGCTCATAATCTACTCCTATCATGGGTTGTACGGGTGTAGCTTATTCGCCTGTCCAGTTTTTTGGTTCCACCTCACAGTTCATCTGCGAAATAACCGTACTGTTCATTTGTAAAAAGATGAAGCAGCAGTTTCACATCTGCTAAACAGCCTAGAAAGGCAACATCGCGGTTGTGAAACTGCTTAAATCGACTCAGCATACGTTCAGTTCTACTGTGATTAGTTTTCTAACTATTGAACCATTTAATTCACAGTGAAAGGTGCTTACACTTGAGATTTTTTAAGACTTCAAGGAGCGTCTTATCTAGTACAAGCAAAGAAAATATTCTAGAATTAGCATTGTTACGGCTGTCCTGGTCAAACGGCTACGAGATATCTGCTCTAACCGATCGCGTCTGTTGTGGTTAGGCGGGGTGATCGCACTGTTGACGATCGAACTGTATCAAATAGGTCTGAGTGTTCTCAGTCAAGGGGGATGGCTACCGTTGATTCCAGCCCTATTCGCTGTATTTCTGACTGCAATCGGTCTCATAATTTGTCTGGAATCGCAGCGCAGATCATTGTAAAAGATAGGAGTACCTCTTATCGATTGGGAGTTGGACGATCGTGAGTCATTCTAATCTGATCGGCAACTGCTGGATAATGTCTATTGCGCTAATAGTTGGGCTAACCTCACAGGCTAGTTCATCTGCTCAAATAGTGAGTGATACCGTTCCGGGAGCGCTGCGCGATCGAGTTCCTGATCCTGATTTGGCGATCGCTCAACGTCCACCCGCTCCGCCGCCCAATGACACCCAACCCGGTGGAGGACTCGGTTCTCATGATCCACTGTTGTGCAATTCGCTCAATCAGTCGGTACGAGCATTGCTTCCGGTTGCCAATCCTGTTTTAACCACAACAGATTCTCCAACCTTTTTGTTTTATGTGCCGTTTGCAGCCGAGCAAGTAAAGTTTGGAGAATTCACTCTGCTAACCTGGCCCGGAGAGCAACAGCGCCTCTATCAAGTTCGTTTTACGCTACCGAAAACGCCTGGAATTGTTAGCGTTAAGCTGCCACCTCAGCCTGCACTGCAACAAGGAAAATCTTATCGCTGGTATTTCCAGCTTTACTGTCGAAATGGCACAGGCGCACAGCCTGATTTAACCGTCAACGGCATGGTGCAGCGAGTCGCACTGACTGCCGAACGAGAACGTCAAATCAGGGCTGCCAGACCAGACATTTGGTATGACGCTTTGGCGCAAGTTGCGGCTCAACTCCAGTTATCCCCCCCAAACTCGAAGCTGCGATCGGACTGGCGATCGCTCTTACAAACCATTGACGCTGGGGACTTCGCTCAAGAACCTCTAGTTGGTTCAGTCATTCCTCTGAAAGCTGCTTCCCCACAACAATAGCGTTTTTTTAGCTAAACCAACAGACGCAAACATTAAAACTCTTTTTTTCATCTATGTCATCTACTTTGTCAAGATTAATCTGGTCGTTGATTGGCTTCTGGTATTTTTCACCGTTTCTGAGTCTCAACTTGTTAGATACTGAAAATTCAGTACTTTGGGGAATTGTGATTGTCAGTGCCTTTCTCCTTCTAAGCTCCAGTGGATTACTAATTGTGACTAGTTCTCGACCAACTTGGGCTGTTCGGACGACAGGAGCGATCGTCGGAATGGGAATAATTCTGATCGCAGGATTATCGATTCTGACACCTGGAATTACTCCCAGTGCTGCCGCAGGTAGTCTGTATCTTGCTGCCGGAATTTTGCTTGTAATAACTACCCAAGCTCTTACAAGTGCACGTTCTAATCAACAAAAGCGAAACTTTATGATTTGGGGTGTGCTGATAGTAGCAGAGTTAGTAGGGTTAATTATCTTATTTCACTTTTCTTATTTGGGGCCATTTACTTTATTATCACTACCCTTTATTCCGTTTTTGTTTGCGTCAATCATACCAGATTTAATTTGTATTCTTCGTGCAAACGCACAGTCATTTCTGTTTTTACGATCAGCATTAATACTAGCTCCAATAGTTCTATTTACCTTGATTGTAATATTTTCTGGAAAAACCCTTAATAATGGCGCAATCAACTGGAGTGTACAAGTTATTCAGTTAGGTTTTGCTACTACTGTAGCTGCAATAGTCTGCCAATATTTCCAGAACATTGACTGTGCTAACCAATCTGCTATTGAAGGTAATCAAAGACGCGGTATTACATTCCTGCTAGTGACGATATTAGTGGGTGGACTTATTGGAATACAAGGATACAGTAATTTTCTTAAAGAAGAAGTCGCTCCAGGTGAACGGTTTAGCAGTCTGAAAAGTCCAATCTATTTGCAAAAGATACTATACACAAGGCTTTGGATCAAAACAGTAGCCATCAGTCCAGATGCACAGTTTCTTGCGATCAGTGGAAGTTCTCTGGAGAGAAATGAGAAAGACTTGATCGAACTTTGGAGTCTAGAAACTGGGAAATTCATTCAAAGTTTTTTTGGAGAGTTTCCAGTATTTGCTGGCGATCGCTCCAACGGTTCTGTTCTTATCATGGATTCTGGTAAGAATCTCGTCAAAGTATGGAGTTTAAGAAATAGAGAGCTTCAAATAGAAACTCCGCAGGACAAAGCATTGCTACAAAGTAGAAAAGAAGGACAAATTCAAGCGGTATCTTTACCTTCGTTTGCTTCCCAGAATGGAATTTTCTTAGCTTCCAGTACCGACAATAAGGTGCTGGTAACTGGGCTGACGATAACTAACCTTTCTACAAAAGGTTTAGATAAAAGTTTAAACAATCGGATTCTAGTATGGAATCGTCACAGCGGCAAACTCATTTGTTCTCTTAGTAGTGACAATATTCACCGATCCAATGCTGCTGCACAATTCACAATTGCCCTGAGTTCAGATGGACAAGTCATGGCAAATATTGCTTCACCAAATGGTAAATCAGGAAGGATTTATATTTGGCGGTTACCTAAGCAGTAATGATTTGCTCTGTTTCGAGACTCACACTTGCTGATCAGCAGGTTGTTCAAGACTGTAGTGGTGACCTATGAGGGATACCTGTTTAGTGTTGGGTTTAGTGTTGGGGATGTGACTAAAGAATGAAACAGCTTTTTCCGGCGTTGCTGAATCAGGGGATGAATTGCCCCAAAGCGGCGGGAAACCCAAGGTTCAAAGTCCCTCAATTTTGGGGGATTTAGGGGGCGAAAAGATGAACACTTCCTACGCATTCATCCCTCCAATCAGCAGCGCCCTTTTTCCACCATAGCTTAAAAATTGATTAATCTCTTGCTGGATCAGGAAGCTGATTCTTAAGGTCTTGCAAGGACTGCTCTAATTTAATCGGGTAAACCCCCAGCAGAGCTCTGACTATTACCCATAAGTTCGGCTTTCACTAAACGGGAACAGGACAGGAA
>NZ_JBJPHT010000070.1:0-28913 GCF_052939475.1 Phormidesmis sp. 146-20 | reverse complement strand
CCAAAATTGGGGGGTTGGGGGGCAGAAGCCGTGAACAACGAAGCGAAAAAACTCTATCAAATTCACGTTAAAATTGCGGCGGCTCAACTTAAAGGTCGATCGTCTCCTCGTCTAGCACAACTCATCAAGAAAGATTGGACAACGCTTGTGTTTTGCAGCACGGGGTTAGGTCTTCGAGGAGTTTAGGCGCGATCTTCAGTGTTCGTTTTTATACAATTTTTAAGAACCCTTCAATCGTTACCGACCGCATGAAACCGTGCGATTGCTGGATACTGAGAAAATCAGCTTTTGTGCAGTTCAATAAAATTCAGTACTCTATCGGTAGAATAGTCTGCAAGATTTACAATTGATTGCGATCTCTGCCAGATGAAGCGTAAAGTCTTCGCTCCGCCGCATCAAAATAGTAAGTCCTAAATTCTGGGTTTTGTATTGAGAATTTAGCAGTTTGTATCCTTGGTTACTCCGCATTCATTCGTCAAAACTTAATTAGGAGAAACGATGCTTTCTGATGATCAAAGCGTCTCGATTCAGCAGCTTGTAGAACGTCAAGTCTTCCTAACACCTGACAAAATTGCGATTACGTTTAACGATCGCTCCCTCACCTATCAAGCACTCAATCAAAAAGCTAACCAGCTTGCCCATTATTTAAAGACTTTGGGAGTCAAGCCAGAGAGCCTGGTCGGAGTTTGTTTGGAGCGATCGCCAGAAATGCTGGTTGCCCTGCTCGCTATTCTCAAAGCGGGAGGTGCTTATGTGCCGCTCGACCCCAACTATCCCCTTGATCGACTGGCGTTCGTCATCCAAGACACCCAACTGGCGATTTTGTTGACTCAAAAAGACTTGCTCGATCGCTTGCCTCAGTCCCAAACTCAAATTATCTGTCTCGATCAAACCTGGACGACAGCCCATTCTTTTGAAAATCTACCCTGCACGGTGACTGCCAAAAATTTGGCTTACACCATCTACACCTCTGGCTCAACGGGCAACCCCAAGGGCGTTCAGATCACTCACCACGCTGCGGTCAACTTTCTCAACTCAATGCGAGAAGAACCCGGACTGGCCCCAGAAGATGTCATTTTAGCGATCACCACCCTCTCCTTTGATATTGCGGTTTTAGAGCTTTTCTTACCTTTGATCGTCGGCGCTCAGATCCTATTGGCCAGCCGCGAAACTGCCGCTCACGGCGTGCAATTAGCCAACCTGCTAACCAGTTCTACTGTGACCCTAATGCAGGCGACTCCCTCAACCTGGAGAATGTTGATCAGCGCGGGCTGGCAGGGCGACGGCAAACTCAAAATGCTCTGTGGTGGAGAAGCTTTGACCCGATCGCTGGCTGACCAATTACTCACAAGAGGCGGCGCGCTCTGGCAGATGTATGGCCCAACCGAAACAACCGTCTGGTCAATGGTTCACAAAATGGAGTTGGATGCAAACCCAGTGCCGCTTGGTCATGCGATCGCCAACACTCAAATCTATCTCATTGCAGAACCCGCCCGTCGCCAGGGAGATGCGCTCAAGCAGGTAGAAACAGGAATGCCAGGAGAAATCTACATCGGGGGAGACGGGGTGGCGCGGGGCTACTTCAATCGTCCTGACTTGACGCAAGAGAAATTTATTCCTGACCCGTTTAGCGATCGACCAGGTGCCCGCCTTTATCAAACAGGAGACCTGGCCAGATATCTACCCGATGGCAGCATCCAGTTTATCGGACGAGTCGATCATCAGGTCAAAATTCGCGGACACCGCATCGAGCTTGGCGACATCGAAACGGCTCTCAGTCAACATCCTCAAGTCAAAGAAACAGCCGTAATCGCCCACGGAGACACTGAAGAAAAACGGCTTGTGGCTTACGTTGTTCCCCGATCGCAACCCTCACAGACCGAAACTCAACTTGAAATCGCCGCTCAAATGACGACTCAATGGCAACAGATCTGGAACACTGCCTACAACGATTCTTCTCACAGCTTAGATTACACTTTCAATACCGCTGGATGGAATAGCAGCTACACCGGAAAAATGACATCTGCTCACGAGCTACAGGAATGGGTGCATCACACCGTCGATCGCATCCTCGCTCTGAAACCACAAAGCATTTTAGAGATCGGCTGCGGAACCGGATTGTTACTATTTCGATTGGCTCCCCACTGCGATCGCTACGTGGGTACAGATATCACGCAACAAGCGATCGACTACGTTCAGCAACAAATCCAGCAACGCCATCCAGACTGGTCACACGTCACCCTACACCAAAAAGCTGCCAACGCTTTAACCAATCTCGAACCTCAAAGTTTTGACACGATCGTTCTCAATTCTGTCGTTCAATATTTCCCCAGCATCACCTATTTGATCGAAGTGTTAGAAGCGGCGGCTAAGGCGGTAAAACCAGGCGGACAAATTTTTATCGGCGATGTGCGAAATCTGGCCCTTCTAGAAGCGTTTCATACCTCAGTGCAACTTTATCAAGCGCCGTCATCGCTCTCGACTCAAAAACTACGTCAACGGATTCGCGATCGTGTTACTCAAGAGAGAGAATTGGTGATCGATCCGGCATTCTTTATAGCACTTCAGCAGCGATTACCTCAAATCAGTCGCGTGCAGATTCAACTTAAGCGCGGCGTTCATCACAATGAGTTAACTTGCTTTCGTTACGATGTGGTGTTGCAGGTTAAGGCTGACCGTGATTTGAGTGTCAAACCAAGCTGGCTCGACTGGCAGCAAGACTTCACCCTGGCTAAAATTCGTCAAATTCTCCTGGATAAAACCTGCAACTCGATCGGAATTTCTAACATTCCCAATGCTCGAATTTTGTCAGAAATAGCCGCCGTGCAGTTGCTCAAATCCAATCCCCCTGAGACCGTAGAAGATTTGCGGCGATTGCCTACTCTCAAAACCGCCCTTGACCCTGAAGCACTCTGGCAACTCAGCGCAGAAGTTGACTTTGACCTCTCAATTACTTGGTCTGCTGCAAAAGGCGTGGGCTATTATGATGCAATTTTTTGCCGTCGATCGCCCCATCCAACCAATTCCTGGTTAGTTCCGACCCCGGCACAAACTATCGAAATTCACTCACTCAGCACCTATGCTAACGATCCCCTCAGCGCCGCCAACCCCAAATCACTCGTGCCACAACTTCGCGCCTTTTTGCGAGAGAAACTGCCTGTGTTTATGGTGCCTTGTACCTTCGTAATTTTGGAGACGCTGCCCCTGACTCCCAATGGCAAAATTGACCGCCGCGCTCTACCTGCTCCTGGTTGCGATCGCTCCCATCTTACCGAACCCTATGTCGCCCCTCGCACCGTTCTCGAAACTCAACTAGCCCAACTCTGGAGCCAAATTCTCAGCCTCGAACAGGTAGGCGTGTATGACAGCTTTTTTGACCTGGGTGGGCATTCGCTGCTCGTGACACAACTGGTCTCTCAAGTGCAGGCTGCTTTTCGGGTCGAGGTGTCTCTGATGGCTCTGTTTCGGTCGCCGACGATCGCGGGGTTAGCTCAGATCATTGAGTCGTTGAAACTGGGGAATACGATCGTTCCTCAGATCACAGACGCTGATCTGCAAACGGAGGCGCTGCTCGATCCTTCGATTTGTCCGGACGTTCCGTTTAGCGTTTCTGATTCTATTTCTCAACGTATCTTTTTGACGGGTGCGACTGGATTCTTGGGTACATTTTTACTGCAAGAACTTTTGGCGCAAACTCAAGCGGATATTTACTGTCTAGTACGGGCCGAGAACGATCGCGACGGACACCAAAAACTGCTGCAAAATCTGGAGCGATACACCTGCATCAAGTCGATCGACGCAGCGAGAATTCTACCCGTGTTGGGCGATTTGTCACAGCCGCTTTTAGGAATTTCTGCCCAGCGCTTTGAGCAATTGGCCAGCAAAATCGATGTCATTTATCACAACGGAGCCTTTGTCAATCTGATCTATCCCTACTCTGCTCTCCGCGCTGCCAACGTTTTGGGAACTCAAGAAATTTTGCGACTCGCCAGCCAGATCAAAACCAAACCAGTTCACTTTATCTCAACGCTGGATGTGTTTCAGTCTTCTGCTTATGTAAATACCCAAAAATGGACAGAACAAGACGATCTAATGCACAGTCACGGACTTTTTAACGGGTACGCTCAGAGCAAATGGGTAGCCGAAAAATTGGTGATGGCGGCCCACGATCGCGGCATTCCCACCTGCATTTATCGCCCCGGTATGATCGTTGGCCATCAGCAAACAGGAGTTTCTAAAACCGATGATTTGGTGAGCCGCCTGATCAAAGGTTTGATTCAATTAGGCAGTGCTCCCGATATTGATCTCCAAATGAATTTGACCCCTGTGGACTATGTGAGTCGAGCGATCGTTCATCTCTCCCATCAGCCCCATCGATTAGGACAGGCATTTCATCTCGTCAATCCCCATACGCTGTCTTTGCGCCAACTGGTGAATTACATGCAGACGATCGGCCACCCGATTCAGCTTGTCCCCTGCGCTCAGTGGCAATCAACCCTATCCACGCTCACCGCTGAAAATGCCTTGAGTCCCCTACGCTCTCTGTTTGCTCAAGATTGCCTGAGTTCTTTAGAAACCCTGGCCCTCAAAAAAGTAGATTGCCGAAATGTGATTGCAGGACTCACCGACACAAGCCTTAAGTGTCTGGCGATCGCTCCCTCTCTCGACACCTACTTTTCTTACTTTACCGAGACGGGATTTCTAGAGCGTCCAAGAGTCCTTGAAAACAGGTTGACTAGGGTTTAGAAAGGCGGTAGCTGCGATCGAACCTGGTTAACTGACAAAGCTTTCTGCCCAGCGATCCACAAGTTCCTCATACCCAATCAATTTGTGAATGCTACAGATCCTTCGCCCCCTAAATCCCCCACAAGTGAGGGACTTTGAACTGGAATTCTTGTCTTAAAGTCCCCCAAAATTGGGGGGTTGGGGGGCGGAAGTGCAAAATAACGAAGCGAAAAATTCTAACGAACTGACGTGTTTTTAAGGAGTCGATCGCCAGTAAATACTGAGTGCTGAAAATAACTTCAATAAAGTTAATGCCATCAAGCCCGTAAATTCACACAAGAGTTGACGAGAGTTTTGTAAATTCTCTAATACGCTTGGGCATTCTGAAAGAACTTGTAGAACGTGCTGATTTCAACCGCCATCTTTTAAAGAAACTTCAACGAGCCGACTTCAAAAAGAGTCAAAGCAACGGTTGAGAAAGGAGGATTGCTCCACGTAGTTACGAACGGAATTTGCTCAAAGCTCAACTCCAAATTCCACCTCCTACATTCAGCGCTTCTATCAACGTTGTGCCTGTGAGAACGATGAAAAATTCCATCTATCAGTCAATTGGTTCGAGGCTATTTCTCTATGTGTTAGGCAGTGCCCTCGTCGGTTTGGGTGGAATGTCCTATTTCTTTTATCAAGCGTTAGAAAGCCGCGCCAAAGATGAGATTCGGGGCAACTTGAGTACGCAGGTCAAATCGATCGAAGGTGAGCTTGCCAGCGTTGAGCAGTCCATGACCAACCTATCTGCTGTCGTCAAAACCAGCCATCGACAGGGACTTCGAGACTCAAAATTTTACGATCAATTGATTTTTGATTTGTTTCAACAACGGTCTTCTCTGACGATGGCGCTTGGCTTTGGTCAAACTGCTTTTCAAGTGATGCCCGATCGCCAGTGGTATTGGCCCTACTTCTACGTCGATCAAAAAAATCCCGAACAAATTGGCAAACTGCTGCCGCCACCCCACGCTGACATTCGATTTTCAGACCTGTTTCAAGACGACGACTACCCCAAAAAAGCCTACTACACCGATGTCATCGCTGCTAGAAAAAACATTTGGCTGGAACCATATCAATGGTACGGACTGACACTCACCACCTATACCGGGCCCATTTTTGATGACCAAGATCGCATCATTGGCATCACCGGACTTGATATTAACGTCACAGCTTTGAGCGATCGGGTTAAGGTTCCGGTGACTGAGGGCGGCGGCTACTTTGCCATCTTGAGCGAAAAGGGCAATCTGATCGCCTATCCGCCCAACCCTCAAAAAGCAAAAGCGCTGGCGACCTACAAAGATATTCCTCAACTCGTCAATGTCTGGAAGCAAATTGGCACCCAGGAAACTGGACTAGTGCTATCGGATAATCAATACTGGGCTTATCAACGCATTCGAGGCACTCAGTGGTTGATGATTGCAGCGGTGCCTCAGTCGGTGGTTTTGGTTCCGGCCCTTTCGATCACAGGAATCGGAGCCTTAAGCGCGGGTGCAGTTTTGGCGCTAGTCGTCACGCTATTTGTGCGTCGTCTCAATCGCCGTCTAGAACCCATTCTTCAGGAGTGCCAAAAACTTGCAGAAGCGGATGCTCAGAGAGCATTTCGGCTGAGTGACGGAACAGGATTAGCCCCCACCCACACCCCCAAAATTGAAGTGCAAGGGGCTGATGAATTAGATGTCTTGGCGCAGTCGTTTCATCAAATGGCCGCTCAACTCAAAGAGTCGTTTGAGGAATTAGAAAATCGAGTGGATCAACGCACTGCCGAACTCAAAAAAGCCAAGGAAATCGCGGATGGAGCCAACACCGCAAAGAGCGAATTTTTGGCGAACATGAGCCATGAGTTACGCACTCCACTCAATGGGATCTTGGGCTATACACAAATTCTGCAACGCTCTAAAACAATGAGTCAAAAAGAACAGCAGGGAATCGAGATTATTCATCAGTGTGGCTCTCATTTACTAACATTAATTAACGACATTCTTGACCTCTCTAAGATTGAAGCTCAGAAGATGGAGCTTTATCCTAAAGATTTCCATTTTCCAACTTTTTTGCAAGGCGTGGTAGAGATTTGTCGGATTCGAGCCGAGCAGAAGAGTATTTCTTTTTCCTATCAGTTTGAAGATCACATTCCAGTCGGAGTTTATGCAGATGAAAAACGTCTGAGACAGGTTTTGATCAATCTGTTGGGAAATGCGATTAAGTTTACCGATCGCGGTGCCGTCACGCTTCGAGTCAAGTCGCAGGCCAAAGAAAATTTACAGCACATTATTTGCTTTGAGGTCGAAGATACAGGTGTGGGAATGACTGCTGACCAATTAGAAAACATCTTCTTACCCTTTGAGCAAGTTGGCAGTCGCGATCGTCACTCAGAAGGAACTGGATTAGGGTTAGCAATCAGTCGCAAAATTGTCGAAATGATGGGAGGCACGATCGCCGTCACCAGTCAAAAAGCACAAGGTAGCCGCTTCTGGTTTGAAGTTGAAATTCCGGAAGCCACTGATTGGGTAAAAATCTCTGAAGAAGCGCAACAGAGAAGAATTGTGGGATATGTGGGTGAAAAACATAAAATTTTAGTCATCGACGATCGCTGGGAAAATCGGTCGATCGTGACCCACTTACTCACCCCGATCGGATTTCAACTGTTTGAAGCTAACGACGGTCAAGAGGGTTTAGATAGAACGTTTGAGGTATTGCCTGATTTGGTGATTACGGATTTAACCATGCCCGTTATGAATGGCTTAGAGTTTCTCAAACATCTAAAAGAGTTTCCTCAATTTCGGCAGTTGAAAGTAATCATCTCCTCGGCTAACGTGTTTGAATCTGATCAAAAAATCAGCTTGGCGGCAGGAGCAGTTGAGTTTTTGCCAAAGCCTATTCAGGCAGATCAGCTCTTAGAAATGCTGCAAACTCATCTCAATTTAGAATGGATTTATGAGCAGGTTAATGAGCCAGATAAATCTGAAGCGATCGCTGCTTCCTCTGAGATTGTGCCTCCCTCAATAGAACAGTTGAATCAATTGCATCATTTAGCAATGTCGGGCCGTCTCAAAACGCTAAAGGAGCAGCTAGAAAAGCTAGAAACGTCGGATATGCAGTATGTAGCTTTTGTACGATTAATGGTTAAATTGATCGAAGATTTTCAAGTTGAAAAAGTTCAGAAATTCATCGAACAGTTTTTATCAAGCGCTCAATCTAAGGCTGATCTCAATTAGACATTCAAAATCAAAGCTTGATGCGGCATCCGCTCATTAACTAACGTCATCTTCTTAATTTCAAGCGAGTCAAATCCTGTATGCACACTCTAAAAGACCTTTCTGAAGCAAACGTCATCCTCATCGTCGATGACAACCCGGCTAACCTACGAGTACTTTCTGAATCACTAGCAGAAGACGGTTTTGAGGTTGCAGTTGCCACCAACGGTGAAAGCGCAATTAAGCAAGCTCGACATAATCCACCCGATTTGATTTTACTAGACATTCAAATGCCCGGAATCGATGGCTTTGAAACCTGTCGCCGCTTAAAGTCCAGCCCCGATACTTCTGACATTCCCATTCTCTTTATGACAGCCCTTTCTGACACTGACGATAAAGTTAAAGGCTTGGGCTTAGGAGCGGTTGATTACATTACAAAACCATTTCAACAAGAGGAAGTTTTAGCACGGGTCAAAGTTCACATTCAGCTTCGTGATTTTTCTAAAAGATTGGAAACTCAAAATAGCTTACTCAAGCGGTTTGCTGAAACGATGGAACAAAAAGTAGTCGAACGAACGATCGAGCTTCAGCAGGCACAATTACAACTCGTTCAGCAAGAAAAACTCTCTGCTTTGGGTCAGTTGGTTGCAGGCGTTGCCCACGAGATTAATCACCCAGTCAATTTCATCTACGGCAATCTAAATCCTGCTCAACAATACGCCCAGGGTCTACTGGAACTCATCCAACTCTACGAAGCAAATTATCCTCATTCACCACAAGAAATTCAAGAGAAAATTAGAACGATCGACCTTGAATTTCTCCGAGAAGATCTGCCCAAATTACTCAACTCCATGCAGTTTGGAACTGAGCGAATTCGAGAAATTGTAGTGTCATTGCGAAACTTTTTTCGTCTAGATGAGGCAGACTTCAAACAAGTTAACCTGCACGATTGACTCAACTGACTCAACAGCACCTTTCTGACTCCTTTTTTAACGTGAATTCGATGAAATCCCTCGCTGTGGCGATCACTCCAGGCAGCCCCCTAAATCCCCCAAGTTTGGGGGACTTTGAGCAAGAAATCCTGTCCGAAAGTCCCCCAGATTTGGGGGGTGGGGGGCAGAAGCGTTAAATACCGAAGCGAAAAAACTCTATCGAATTCACGTTTTTTTACTACCAAATCAGTTGGCAAAGGAGCAGAATTTGTAATTGAAATTCCAGTCTCCTACCCAAAAGCCGCAGACGTGCGTTTAGGAAAAGCCACACTTACCAACTTTTATCAAAGACAAGATTTGTACTAAAGAATTTCTCAAATCAACCCTGTAGGCGCTCGATCGCTCTAATCAACCTCAGTAGCTCGCAAATAAATATTCTTAGTCGGTGCCAAGCCGTCAGATGGAGCGATTGGTAAGCGAAGTGGAGAAGTCCGTCGATATCATGAAATTATGAATCCGCCAAAGGTTTGATCACAGCGATCGACCGAGTTTTTGATCTATGCTCAGAGTGGATTTACGGACGAAGAACTTGTATGACACTGACCGAAGAAATACGGAGGTTAACCCAACGGCTTGATACTCAGTCCCAAATGTTGGCCGAGGAACAGCGATCGCGTCAACGACTCGAATCAGCGCTTCAAAAATCAGAAGAGAAGTTTAGCAAGGCGTTTCGGTCAAATCCCGCAGCGATGATGATCACGAGCGACGATCGCATCCTCGACGTAAATTCAAGTTTTTGCCAGCTTTTGGGATACGCCCCCCCGGAAGTATTGGGCAAATCAACGCAGGAATTGAATTTGTGGGCGGCGGGCGATCGCGATCGCTGGCATCACAGTCTGCATGAGGTTGGCGCTGTAGACAAAAAAGAGTTTGAAGTTTTTAACAAGGCCGGTGAGTTAGAGCTTGTCTTGGTGTCGGCAGAGACGATCGAGCTGGACGGCGAAATAGCAGTCTTGACAACCGCTCAGAGCTTGGGCAATCGTAAGTCTCTGACCCAGGCACTGCTTGAGAAAGAAGAGTTTTTACGCAGCATTTATGAGGGGGTGGGGCAGTCAATTTTTGTGATCGATGTCGAAGGCGATCAATTTCGCTATGCCGGGTTCAATCCCATTTGCGAACGAATCACTGGAATTTCTTCTCTCGATGCCCAGGGCAAAACCCCCCAACAGATTCATGGGCGCGAATTTGCTGCCAGCGTCAATCAGCATTATCAAAACTGTCTCAGCGCCGGAGAAAGCATCACCTATGAGGAGTATCTGCCGTTTCAAGGACAAGAACTCTGGTGGCTGACGACGCTCACGCCTCTGAGAAATGCTGACGATCGCATCTATCGCATTGTTGGCACCAGTATTAATGTCACCTCGCGCATCTTACGCAGCATTTATGAAGGCGTGGGCCAGTCGATTTTTGTGATCGATGTCGAAGGGAATGAGTTTCGCTATGCCGGGTTTAATCCGACCTGTGAGCGGCTGACAGGCATCTCTTCGACGGAGGCTCAGGGCAAAACGCCCCAGCAGATTCACACGGCTGACTTTGCGGCGATCGTCACTCAGCACTATCGAGACTGTCTAACCAGTGAAGCCAGCGTTACTTACGAGGAGTTTCTTCCCTTTCAAGGACAAGAACTCTGGTGGTTGACGACGCTTACGCCGCTACGAGATGCCTATTCTCAGGTCTATCGGATTATTGGCACCAGCTTAAACGTCACGCCTCAGAAACACATCGAGGCCGCCTTGTCTCGATCGCAAGCCAAACTCAATGATGTGATCAATAGTGCAGGGGCGGCGATCGTCAGCTTTCGTCTGTTTGCCATTGGAGACTGGGAGTATGAATACTGCTCGGCGGGAACTGAGATTGTCTTTGGGTACACCCGGGAAGATGCGATCGCGGATCAAAATATCTGGATGTCACGGGTACATGCAGACGATCTCGAAACCGTTGTGCTGCCAAATTATCAAAAGTTTTTTGCCGAACGCACAGTCACAATAGAGTATCGGTTTCATCACGGTGACGGCTCTCTCAGATGGATTTCTGGTACTTATGCGTCGCGGCGGGATCACAGCGATAATTGTTGGGTCGTCACCGTAGTCAGCCACGATATCACGCAGAGAAAACAGCTAGAACTCGCCCTACAAGCAACAGAACTCAAACTCAGCGACGTTCTCAAAGGGGCGATCGTGGTTTTAGGTAGCAGTCGTGTTTATCCCGATGGCGCTTGGACGCTGGACTATGTATCTCCTGGCAGCGAGGCGATCTATGGCTACACCGCAGAAGAATTGTTGGCGGACAAACAGCTTTTCAGGTCGCGGGTCGATCCCCAGGATTTAGAAACCGTCTTTGGCGCACAGATCGAGCCAATCAAGGCCAAAAAAACCATCAGCTACGAATTTCGGTTTTGGCACAAAGACGATCACCTCTGCTGGATTGCTCATACCTTAAGCTCTCGATGGGATGAGGCGGCCCACTGCTGGGTCGTGACAACCGTCGCAACAGACATAACCGATCTCAAACAGACCGAAGCCGCCTTACAAAAAAGTGAAGAACAGCGTCGTCTGGCTCTAGAATTTGCCCACATTGGCAGTTGGGATTGGAACCTGATCACCAATGTCACGACCTGGAATGACATTCACTTTTATCTACTGGGGCTGACACCCGGTGAAGTCGAGTCAAGTCAACAATCCTGGAGCGATCGTGTCCATCCAGAAGATTTGCAGCGAATTGAGCAAGCCAAAGACCAGTCGCTGATATCGCAGACCGATTACTCAGAAGAATATCGGGTGATTCATCCAGATGGGCAGATTTTTTGGGTGTTGGGCAAAGGTCGAGCGATTTATGATGCGGACGATCGCCCCGTGCGGATGGTTGGCGTGATCATGGACATCACCGAGCGCAAACAATCAGAATTTGCCCTACAAGCCAGCGAAGAGCGGCTACAACTCGTTCTCGATGCCAACAACGACGGAATTTGGGATTGGGATATTTCGACTCAGCAGGTCTTTCGATCGCGCCGCTGGCAAGAGATTTCGGGCTATGGGATGGAGGAAGCGATCGAGTCTTCAGACTGGCTAAATTTACTGCATCCCGATGATCTAGAAACCGTGATCACAGCGCGTCAGGCTTATTTTGCTCGACAGACTCCTCAATACGTCGTCGAATTTCGGCTGCGCTGCAAAGATGGCACTTACAAATGGTGTGAGTCTCGCGGTACGGCTCAATGGGACGAAAATGGACAACCCATTCGCATGGTCGGGTCGCTGAGAGACATTACCGAACGCAAACGTGGATCAACCGAACTCAAACAAGCCAAAGAAGCCGCCGAAGCTGCCAATCTAGCCAAAAGCACTTTTTTAGCCAACATGAATCACGAATTGCGGACGCCCCTGGCGGTCATTCTGGGCTGTAGCGAACTTTTGCGATACGACAAGTCGCTCAACGAAAAACAAAAAGCACGGCTGGCGACGATCGAGCGCAGTGTCCAACATCTCCTCGACCTGATCAACAACGTGTTAGAACTCTCCAAAATTGAGGTCGGTGCCGCCAAAGTCAATCTCAGCGAGGTCAATCTCTCAATCCTGCTGCAAAATCTAGAGGAAATGTTTCGGGTACAGGCAGACGCAAAAGGCATTCGGTTGATGGTCGATCGTGCGCCTGAGTTGCCAGACCTGGTGCAAACCGATGAAGGAAAACTGCGGCAAGTCGTGATCAATCTCCTCAGCAATGCAGTGAAATTTACCGAGCAAGGAAGCGTCAAGCTGCGGGTTTGGGGAGAGACAACCGCCCAATCGTCCTTTCTGCACTTTGAGGTGTCTGATACTGGGCCGGGCATTGCGCCCACAGAAATCGACACGGTGTTTGACGCATTTGTGCAAACGGAAACAGGGCGAAAGTCTAAAAAAGGCACGGGGCTGGGGTTGGCGATCAGTCGGCAGTTTGTCCAATTGTTGGGCGGGCAGATTACCGTCCGGAGTGGAGTCGGACAGGGGACGCTGTTTGCCGTAAAGATTCCTGCTCAGTTTGACCCCTGCCCATTGCAGCCGCTGAGTCGAGAACAGGTTGATTTGTCTGTGATGCCCCCTGCGCGCGATCGTCCGCTCAAGTCTTTAGTGAGTAGAATGCCCAGGGAATGGACGGTTGAGCTTCAGCGATCGGCCCTGCGCCTAAATGCCGATCGCTGTCTGCGTCTGATTGAGCAGATTCCTCCCGATTTTGGTGATCTTGCTCAGAGGTTGAGCGATCTGGTCGCAAACTTTCAGTTTGATGCACTGGTCGAGTTGACAAAAGACTAAACTCTTCAAACAACCAAAAGAACTGATGTCAGCCCTCTTTTATCTGTTTGAAACCTGCTGTAAACGTAAAGAGACTCCTTTAAAATCAGAAATAATGCTTCAATAAAACTCAGGGAGTTTCTGTTTGGAGGGGGTTAGCGCTAAAATTGTCAATATTCTCTACATAAAACATAACTCTGCTGACTGCCTCACTTCAGCACCACCCTATTTCATAACAAGATCTGTTGATATAAGTCTGTCACTCTATTCATCAAATTTTCGATGGCTCTAATCAACTACAAAACCCAGAATGATCACCTACGATTTAACATCAAAAGTCCCCAATTCTTTAGTGGAGCCGACTCACCTCTCGCCCATTACGGTTTACTATCTGCGTAAGCTCCTGCGCCAAAACTTCGATCGCCTGCTTCCCCTTTCAGATAGAACCGTGGACAGTGCTTTGCTAGATAGGTCTCAAGGGGGGGAGCGATCGCACGGGATGGTTCTTGAATTAGAGCAGTTAGTCCTTCAGCATGAAGCCTTGAGCAGCCGGGGCGCAAAACATCTACCCGAATTGAGACACGCCGAGCAAGAAATTTTTCGACTGTTGGGCTTCAAAGTTCAAGAAACGCTGCCTCAAGCGACCATTCTCGTCGTGGATGACACACCAGAAGTGCTGCAATTTCTCTCAGATGCGCTCACCCAAGAAGGCTATGAAGTCTGTAGCGCGATCGACGGCGGTATTGCACTCAATCGGGCGCGTGACATTCAGCCAGACCTGGTGTTGCTGGATATTATGATGTCGGGGATTGATGGCTACGAGGTGTGTGAGCGACTCAAAACAGATCCGTTGACCAGCAAGATTCCCGTTATTTTTATCAGCGCAATGGGCGACAGTCTCGACAAGGTAAAAGCCTTTGGGGTCGGGGGTGTGGACTATGTGACCAAACCGTTTCAAATCGAGGAAGTCTTTGCCAGAGTCGAGCATCAGTTAAAGCTGCGAAGCCTGCAAAAAAGACTCGAAGAACAAAACGTTTACTTACAGATTCAGATACAGGAACGACAACAGATTGAGGAACGCTATCGAGATGTATTTGACAATGCTGTAAATGGCATGTTTCAGACCACTCCAGACGGTCGCTTTTTAAGGGTGAACCGATCGCTGGCTCAACTACTCGGTTATTCATCGCCAACAGACTTGATCAGCGCGATCGCTCACGTTGCCGAACAGCTATATGTGCGTCCTCAGAGGCGATCAGAGTTTGCGACTTACCTTCAGCAATACGGCGCGGTCAATGATTTTGAGTCTCAGGTCTACTGCAAAGACGGCCGCATGATTTGGATTTCGGAAGATGTGCGGACGGTCAAAGACGCTCATGGCAATCTGCTGTTTTATGAAGGCATCGTCAAAGATATCACCGCCCGCAAACAAGCCGAAGAAAAGGGACTGCGCGATCGCATCAAGTCAGAGCGATTTTTTCTCAACTTCTTGCTGCAAATGGAAGGCTTGATAGAGCAGTCCTAAATCGGCTATAAAAATCTTGCGATAGCGGGTTCTTACTGATTCGTTCTTGTCCATTAGTTTACGACTAATCACTAACTGCTATAGCAATCCTAAATGAGTCATGAACAGGTTTTTGTCGCTCCGTTCCAGTCCGCTTCAGCCCCCTAAATCCCCCAAAATTGGGGGACTTCAAGCCCAGAATCCGAGTTCAAAGTCCCCCAGATTGGGGGATTTAGGGGGCGAAGATCTCGGCAATAAACGATTAAGCAACTTGTGTGTACACGGTAGCTCCTTGGGGAGAGGGCTAGGGTGAGGGTGAAATTTCAGAGTTATTTAATCCACGATCCTATAGAGGCAAAACGATAATTCTGTTATCTGCACATGACTCACTACGAGTATCAAGTCGGCGGCAGCCTCAAAAAAGACGCGCCTAGCTATGTGGTGAGGCAGGCAGATCTTGACCTCTATGCAGCGTTGAGGGCGGGAGAGTTGTGCTACGTGTTTAACTCGCGGCAGATGGGAAAGTCGAGTTTGCGCGTTCGGACAATGCAGCGATTGCAGGCGGTTGGCGTGTGCTGTGGGGTAATTGATATGACGCTGATCGGCACCCAACAAGCCACTCCCGAACAATGGTATGCCTCGCTTGCGGCTTCTCTCGCAAATAGTTTTTGTCTCAATGTCCAGGTGGGCACCTGGTGGCGTGACTTTGCTCACTTGTCTTTGCCGAGTCGATTGGGCGAGTTTTTGGCGACAGTTTTGCTGACTCAAGTTCAACAGCCGATCGTCATCTTTATCGACGAAATCGACAGCGTTCTCAAGCTCAAGTTTGGTGTGGATGACTTTTTTGGGCTGATTCGCTATTGCTACAATCGACGGGCGGATGATCTGACTTATCAGCGGTTGACCTGGGTGTTGATGGGTGTGACGACTCCTTCGGATTTGATAGGCGATCCCTTGCGGGCCACTCGAAAAGATCGGTCTGAGACTCCGTTTAATATTGGGCGAGCGATCGAGCTACAGGGCTTTCAAGAACACGAAGCACTCTCGCTGGCGGATGGGTTAATTGGACGGGTGACCACTCCACAGACCGTGCTGCGATCAATTCTCACCTGGACAGATGGACAGCCCTTTCTCACTCAAAAGCTATGTCAGATGGTCGCGCAGGCAAGTCAGTCTACAGTGCAGGGAATTTTGAAACTGCCGCCGGGGAGTGAGTCTTTTTGGGTGGAGCAGTTGGTGCGATCGCAGATTCTCAAGGATTGGGAAACTCAGGACGAGCCAGAACATTTGCGAACGATTCGCGATCGGCTCTTACAAAATCAGCAGCGGGGACGATTGTTGGGCGTATATCAGCAGGTGTTGATGGGGAATGAAATAGACAGCACGAGCATTGAGAGTATTGATTTGAGGCTGTCTGGATTGGTGGAGCGATCGCCGGGGGCGCTCAGGGTAAAGAATCGGATTTATGAGCAGATTTTTGACCTGGTGTGGGTTGAGAAACAGTTCAATCAGCTTCGACCTTATGGGCTGGCGCTAGAGGCTTGGGTCACTTCTCAAAAACAGGACGAGTCGTGGTTGTTGCGGGGTCAGGCGTTGCAAAGTGGGCTGGAATGGTCACAGGGTAAGCAGTTGAGTGAGGTCGATCGACAGTTTCTCGAAGCAAGCCGGGAGTTCGATCAGCGATCAATGCAAGAAACCTGGACGATCGAACAACTCAAAGCTGAAATTCAAGTTCTCTCTGATACGCTACAAACGATTAGACAACAGCGATGTTGGCTCATTCTTTGTCTGGGTTTGAGTGTTGCGTTTCTCGTGAGCCATTTGAGATAGGAGCCACTTTGATGACAACAGAACTGACAACCGATTATCAAAACGTTTTGGCAAATGCGGCTAGTCGAACGGGCCGCCCCAACCCCGATCGCGTGGTAGAAGCGCTGCTGGAAGCTGAGAAAGCGGCTAAAAAACAGCGACTCACCTATCCGCTCACACCCTTGCTGGGTCAGTGGCGACTGTGCTTTACCACGGGGACTCGCAAGCTTCGCAAAAGGGGCGGGATTGCCTTGGGCAAAGGGTTTTATCTTCCTCAGTTTGTCCCGGCGGGGATCGGATTTAGTCCGGTGGCGGAGCGGGACGATTATGCAACGATTAACAATCAAATTCAAGTGGGTGGGTTACAGCTAAAGTTCACCGGATTGGCGAAATATTTGGGCAAAAAGAACCTGCTGGCGTTTGATTTTTCTCAAATTCAAATTAGCGTTGGTAAGTATGCCATCTATACGGGGCAGTTGCGAGGCGGCAAGACGGATTTTGAGGAACGATCGGTTGCCCAACTTCCTTTTTTCGCCTTCTTTTTAGTAACAGAAACCTTTATTGCCGCACGCGGTCGAGGCGGCGGATTGGCGCTATGGACTCGTGAATAATTGCCCCCCAAGCTGCCAACTCTGGAGGATTTTAAGACGGGAGCATCCCAATTGTGCAAAATAGCTAAATTTTTGATGTCAAAGGTCAATCGCTTCGTTTTGGTTGGCTTCAGCCCCCTAAATCCCCCAAAATTGGGGGACTTTGAAACCTGAACATTTTTTTCAATTCAAGAGCTTTGTCTTACTCAAAGTCCCCCAGAATGGGGGATTTAGGGGGCGATGGATTCAGGCAATGACAGATCAATACACAATTGGGATGCTCCCCTTTAAGATAAGACTTCCAGTTCAAAACTTCTCGCGGGTTAAATCCGTTATAAGTTTCTGTGATTAATCACGAAACGGAAAGTTCTATCGAATTCATATTAGTTTTATACATCCTAAAATCCCCTACAACCAGAGACTCAAGCTTCAAGGCAGTAAGGGTTTTTAAGTAGCTTCGATGGTCATTTTTGATGACTATTTAGCTTCGAGTTTGGCAGTGTTTGATCCGGCTAGAGACTGACCGAAACTTGTTTCTGCAATGTACTTGTTTAGAAAAGTTGTGGCAAACGAAAGCACGATCGGAGCCAGCACGATCGCCAGCAGTCCATGTACCGCAAACCCTGGGACAAACAGAGACGCTAACCAGAAACACACCCCGTTAACAATCAACGAAAACGTTCCGAGTGTCAGAAATGTGACTGGTAGCGAGAGAACTGAGAGAATCGGCTTAACGAACGCATTGACCAATCCAATCGAGATCGCAGCTAACAATGCAATGGGAAACGTAGCAATATCCACACCGGGAACTACTAAGTCAACCACTAATAAACCCAATGCACTCGTCAAGGTGGTTAGAAAAAAGCTCAACATTTGATATCTCCTAAATGAGTTTTGGAATGGAAAGTTTACACTGTGCCTTCGAGTTTTTCTTCATGCTTGGTAATCGCCCAAACTGCATGAATCACACCGGGAACCCACCCCAAGAGCGTCAGCAAAATGTTGATCAGCAAAGCACTACTAATGCCGTAGGTGAGAAAAACACCGATCGGGGGAATCAAAATACCCAACAAAAGACGAATCAGTTTCATGGAAGTTACCTCAAAGTGATAGAAAATGGTGGATTTGGAAAGGGTGAAACTATTTAGTCATAGCCGTTTGGAGCAAGCCTTTTAGGTGTTGGCGGATTTGCTGTTCTTTTTGAGCGACAGACGTTCCTGCTTCACCAATTCGAGTTTCTAGTTCCAATTGTTTAGTCTGTAGTGGATCAGATCCGGTTGCTTCAGCGTTTACTTTTGCTTTTTCATACCAGATAGAAAAGTTTTCTAGGCGTTGTTGAAGAGATTGTTTGGCTGTCAGATAGCGATCGCTGTAGCGTTCTGTCAGTTTTACATCCCATTTGCTCAGTTGATTTCTAAATTCGGCAGACAGAGCGTTAAAAATTCTGATGGCCAGAGTCTTGAAATCGGTAGAGGAAGAATTCTCAACAGTAGCTTCTTCAGTACTCTGGTTCAAGTTCCCAGAAATTTTAGAAACTGTGTCTTTAGCAATCAGACCAATTTCACCTGAGCCTTCTTTGAATTCATTAATCGCTTGAGAAGCAGCATTTTTGAATACTTCACTGATGCGAGTCAGTCGCGTTCCACTTGCTGTTTTAACTTTCTCGAAATCGTCTGCTAGACGGTCTTTAATGGAATCAGACATGAGTGACCTTCCTTACAAGATATTGAATTAGAGATCGTTGAATAGAACAAAACTCAGACTTAAGCAGTCACCTTTTCGCTTTTGCGATTTTTGAGTTGTTCTAGAAGAATTTGCGAAACTTCTGTAACCAGCAGCGTAACAATCAAGCCATCATCAATCCAGCCTACGATCGGGACTGTATCGGTCAACAAATTCAAAGGACTCAGCAGATAAATCAAACTGCCTAAAATCATTAGCCAGCGATACTTAGAATTCCGAATGGTGGAGCGATACCAGGCGTAAAGCGGTTGAGTGAAAAACTTCATTGGCTTGCTTTTGGACTACAAATCTATCTTTACAAATCCTGTTTGAAACTTCTGGTGTGGATAACCCACGATTTTGGCGTAGCATTCCCACCTGGGGAGGGAAGAGGGAAGAGGGAAGAGGGAGGAATTTAGTGGAGATGGCTGTGAAGGTCGTAGTTAGAGAGGGATGAACAATAATTTGGTAATGCTAATTGGTAATGCTAAATATGAGAGCTTGAACTCACGATCGCTAATGACTTTGATATTTTTTAGTGCATCACTGCGGAATAACTTTTGCAACAGAGTGTGAAATCATTAGCGATCGCGATCTACGATACTTTTATCTCATGAGACAATCATGAAAACTAAAGATTTTTCACCCCGAATCAGCCTTTAATCATGAATTACCAGGTCGTTCACAGCACCGTGGGACGGTTTCGGTTTCGAGTTCCCCAACTTGCGCGGGATGCTGAATTTGCAGAGCAATTAGATGGATTGGTGCGATCGCTCGAATCGGTGACCAACGTGCGGATTAATTCTGCTGCCGCTTCGCTGATTGTTTGTTATAAAACTAGCCCAGCCGAAACCGTTCAAAATGCCATTGCCGCCTGCATTCATAAACTCAGCGATCGGGCGATCGTTCCTTCAATTCCCTGCGATGAGAACGCTGCTGAAACTGAGGACGCTTCTAAAACGCTCGACCTGGAACCCGAAATCAATCACTGGCGAGATTTAGGAATGCCCTGCTTGAGTCTGAGTGTTGCCCTGCTGGCCGCTCCGTTAGAGTTGCCTGTGGTGGTCGTCGGGGCTGCGATCGCAGGGGCTGCCATGCCGTGGTTTGCTCGCGCTTCAGACAGTTTGATTAACCAACGCCAGCCCAATATTGATTTGCTCGACTCGCTGTGGATGACGATGCAAACGCTTCAGGGTCAATTCGTCGCGCCCGCGCTCAAAACCTGCCTGGTCGAAGTCAGACGATCGCTGCGAGGCACCTCCGCCGACCATCGAACCCAACAGGCGCTCGAAAAGCTGGATTGGCTAGAACAGTCAGTTTGGGTAGCGCGAGACGGACAGACCCTTCAAGTGATTGCCACTGAGATTCAAGTGGGCAATCGCGTCAAAGTTGAGGCAGGCGATGTGATTCCCGTCGATGGTTGGGTAGTGTCTGGGGCGGCTCTGGTTGATGAGTCGAATCTCACCGGGGACTCAACGCCCGTGGTTTGCTCACTTCGAGACAGCGTGTATGCATCTGCGATCGTCCGAGACGGCAGTTTAGAGATTTTGGCAGAATGCACTGGACTAGAAACGCGGATTGGCTGGATGGTTCACCTGATCCAATCGGCTCCCGTACACGACACGCAGATTGGCATTCATCAGGCAGAATTTGTGAGAGCCGCGATCGTTCCCACCATTTTTCTAGGCGGCACTGTGTTTGCACTAACCGGAAATCTGGGAGCCGCGATTTCACCGTTTCAATTCGACTTTGGCAGTGGCATTCCCATCTCAGTGCATACGACGCTATTATCAGCGCTCACTTACGCCGCAGGTCAAGGAATCTACATTCGCAGCGCCCGCATTTTAGAACTGCTGTCTCAAGTGAATGCGATCGTTCTGGATGAAGAAACCATTTCACAAGCGTCGAGTCAAGCCATTGCACAGCTACAAAGTCAGGGCATTGCAACTTATTGGATCACCTCTGAACCATTGTCTAAAGCGAGTGTGAAAGCCAATCCTTTGAGCATTCCAGCAGCTCACGTCTGGGCAGACGCTCCTTCTAATAGTCTCGATCGCTTAATTTGCGGGCTTCAACATCAGGGCAAAACGGTGGCTGCGGGGTGCGATTCTGGAAACGTTTCGATCTCGTTTTCCCATCCAAAAAATTCTGAGCTATTGACAGATGTTGTGATTTCAAGTGATGTGCAGGGATTGGTCGAAGCCATTGCGATCGCTCAACACGCAATGAGTCTGGTCTATCAAAACACAGCAATCATTGTTGCTCCCAATCTCTTGATGCAGATCGGCGGGGGAATGTTCTTGGGCTTAAATCCTGTGTTGAATGTGATTGTAAACAACAGTTCGGCCTTTGTAGCTGAGTTTGTGAATGGGGCGCGTCCCTTTGATCCGCGATCGCTCGATCGTCGTTCTCGAACTTTGAAAGCGATCTCCGCAGGAACTCCCATTTTCAATGCCTTTGCCAACACACTCAATCAGCGCGAACTGGCGAAACGACTGCGGGTGACTTCTCAAGCTTTGACGAGTTGGCGATCAAAGCCCGATTTCTCAACCTGGGCCCAGCAAAAAGACCCCGAAGGAACGCCCTGGCGGTTTGACTCAGCTACAAAATGCTTTTATGCGATCGTCCAGGCAGATTCTCAGCTTCAACCGACACAGTAAGGAGTTTTCGGTGAAGTTGCATCCATTAAATCTAGCCCCCTTAAAAAGGCTACCGTGTCCACACAAGTCGATCGATCTAGCATCGCCGACAGGCTTCGCCCCCTAAATCCCCCAATCTGGGGGACTTTGAGAAAGAAAGGCTTCTAGAAGGCAAAAAAACTTCTCAGGACTGCAAAGTTCCTCACTCGTGGGGGTTTAGAGGGCTGCCCGGATTAATCACCGTAGCGAAAGTTTCATCGAATTCATGTCTTTTCAAGGGGGTTAGGAGGGATGAAAATCTGTGCCACCCCACAAAGAACAGGGACGAGAATAATCCTGAATTTGCGATCTAAATTTACAATCCTAAATCACTGCAAAAGCAAAAATCCCCCACTTATTAAAGCAGGAGATCTGATTGCAATTTGATTTAGCTGGTTCGATTTTAACTGCTCAACTAGTGTGGTGATTTGCACTCGTTTCCGTAGAGTTTCATTTGGCCATCTGGCATTGTCTGAGTACACCAAACCCCTGCCGACTGCCAAACTCTCATCTGGTGCCAGGAAACCTCGATCGCGCTAAAAGTCAAAAGCAAAGCGATCGGGGGAGCGACTAAAAGAAACGCAAGTCTACGGATGTTGAGAAAATCTGGATGCTCAATCATAACGTCTCCATTGAGTATTGTTGATGGGTATTGTTGAATGGACTGAAACCTGCGATCGAATCTGAAGATAAATCAAATTCGCAAAAGCGAGAGAATGCTCAAGAAGTTTGCCTAGTTCACCTTTTTGTAGGGTCGAGAAAATTGACAGGGTGAGCAGTTCTTTCTTAATTAGAATTAAACCACTTATCCTGATTAAACGAGCAAAACCTTAGATTTTCTTCTCAATGTTCTTGACTTCAGGTTTTGATTAATCACGCGATAAGTAGAGCAGATTGATTGGATCGAAACTATCTAGAAATCGTTACAAAAAAGAACTGATGACTTTAGATATCA
Source organism: Phormidesmis sp. 146-20 (assembly GCF_052939475.1). Classification (NCBI taxonomy): domain Bacteria; kingdom Bacillati; phylum Cyanobacteriota; class Cyanophyceae; order Leptolyngbyales; family Leptolyngbyaceae; genus Phormidesmis; species Phormidesmis sp. 146-20. Next base: position 6,437 of record NZ_JBJPHT010000070.1, on the reverse strand, counting down.
CCAGTTCTCAGTAGGCATTTTCGATTTCAGAGTCGTCCTTGGTTGTTAACTTCTATCCCCACTTCAGAAGAGCCGTGAATCAGGATAGAACGTTAAATTAGAATGTTTCGTCTAGCTGAATTCCTTTACGACTTAACTGTATTAACCGATCGTGACTTCGCGAGGCATTTTATCTTCAGAACCATTCTTTGAGTCGGCCAGATCAGCCTTCGCTTCCGCAATCAGATCTTGGACAGATTCACTCGCTTCTGCAAAGGTGTGTTGTGCTTTATCAAAAACTTCAAACGCCCACACCAAGCCATCTTTAGCAACTGTCCTTGTCGATTCGGAGAGGTTACTTCCGGTCATTGAATCCACAGCACTCACCACAGGAACCATCACAACGGCCCCAACACCCACCGCGATCGCAGTCAACGGCTCCAGCCCAAACATCAAAGCTTCTAATTCAAACATGGGTCATCAATCTCCATAAATAGAATGAACAAGACGGCACCCACACAGTTATCTACCCTGTAACGATCGACCACTAATATACAAGCCTGATGATGGTTTGTATCGAGGTTTGTGATGCGTGATCAAGAAAGAATGACGAGGTAGAAAAGTGATGTGAGAAGTCGGTGACAAGAACCAAAAGTTTGTTGAATCTCTTAAAGCCTGGTCACCTCTTTTTTCTTACCGATACCTGAGAGGTAGTTCATTTATGATACCAACAAATTCTGTTTAGAAATCGGTTTCTTGATTTTCTTAAGCTTGCTTAATAATGCAACATTAACCTATCTATCTTTTCTAAAATTAATAGGAAGTTGATGATTAAATCGATGTCGGCAGATCGTGAAGAATAGAGTCTAATCTAATGATCAGATTGAGCACATTTGCACCTAGATCTTAACCATTAGTCTTTGTTAATCCAGGGTTAGGAAGAACTGAATAAAAACTCTTCAAACCGATGGGTTCATTACTCTATAATCCAATTGTATAGAGATATCTATTCAGTGGATCAAAGCGTGTGAGAGTTTTCGATGTTAATTGAGGTTGCTGGCTAAAAACAAAAAACGTCAGGCATCCAACCTGGCTGATTTTTTAGAGTTGAGGAATAAAACCGTCTTAAGTTTCTAGCTGCCTCGTGACTAATGATCGAATTCTAATCCACCTTTAGCCAACGCCAATTTAGACCTGATCAATAGACTCAATTCGATCGTCTAAATTCAACAAACTAACGCTTAATCAGCCACTATTCTGCTCGAACCTAAAAGCGATCGCAATTGAACGGCGATCGCTTTCTGTTCCCATATTTTTCTACGTTCTCTGACACAAACTTACTCTGGAGGCATCGCACTATGGCATTCATCAAGGTTGAAGATGTCGTGATCAACACGTCCTATATTGCGGCCGTCCGTTTAAAGGGGCAAACTCGTTCTGGTGAGGCAGGCGTGTCGCTGCTGGTTGCGGTGCCGACTGCTTCTTTGCTCCAGCAAGAGGTGCCTTCTCCAGGTCTCTATCACTATGAGTGGCTAGAGTTTACAGGCGAGTCAGCCAAGGCACTTCAGGATTTTTTCAGCAGCTTCAACAATGTGATTGATCTTTTGCCAAAGCGAAGTAATCCAATGCTGGTTAGTCCACCTCATCAATGTGTAGGCGAATCTTCTCCTTCTTGAAAAAGCGATTTCTTTCGCATTCAAGACTGTGTTGCTCAAGGTGAGTGATTTCTTTAACCGTTGTGTGTTGGTTTCTATTTCCCAGAACGCTGAGTTTGACACCCCGGCTGAGTTTGCGATCGAGACGATGGTACTTTACGGCTTTCCCCCAGGGAGAAAAACACCGCCTCGATCAAGCTACAGATTTTAGGGAATGAAGTATTCATAAACGCCCAAGATCACCATGAGCAGTCCCGATAGTACGCCTGCCGAGATTCCGGTCATTTTGGCAGTGAGCCGATCGCCTAGAAAGTATCCAACCACAATCGCCAGAATGCTACATCCAAAGGTCAATATTGTAGTGATGGCAATATTCAAGCCCGAAATACCTGCGCCGACCCCGCTTCCCAGGTTATTGATGGTGAGACCAAAGGCAATGGCGATCGATTCCTTTACGTCGATGTGTCCAGAGCGATCGAGGTCAGCTTTTGCCGGGTCTTCCAAAAATCCTTCGTAGGCAATGTCATCTAACAGCGTGGTGTCAGATTGCATCACAGCCGCATCGCCATAGGTTTCGGAATAGTCAGACGAGTGAATTCCCGCCGCAACGAGCGATCGTGTCATCTTTCTAGCTCTATTTTTCTCGCGGGCTTTCTTTTTTTGGCGTTGCATAATAGAGGGATGAATGAGGGTATTGTACTATGCAGTGTCGATACTGTGGGTCTACTGAGGTTCGCCAGAACGGGAAACGACGAGGCAAGCAAAATCATATCTGTCGCGCCTGCGGTCGCCAATTTATTGAAGGCTATGACCCACCCAAAGGCTACAGCGAGGAAACCAAGCAGGACTGCTTGATGCGTTACGTCAACGGCATGGGATTTCGCGCGATTGAGCGCTGTACTGGCGTGCATCACACAACGGTGATTTATTGGGTCAAGCAACTCGGACAGCAACTGCCGGATGCCCCACAGGAGTCGGAGATTCCAGAGGTGGGAGAACTCGACGAACTAGAAACCTTTGTCGGGTCAAAAAAAACAAAATTTGGATCTGGACAGCCGTGAACCATTTCCGGGCGGGCATTCTCGCTTGGGTGGTGGGAGATCACAGCGCAGAGACGTTCAAACCCTTGTGGCAGATTGTCTGTTGCTGGCATTGCTACTTCTATGTCACCGATGGCTGGAAGGTTTATCCCGGTTTTATTGAGGAAGGCGACCACCTTGTGAGCAAGACGTATATGACGAGAGTCGAAGGCGAGAATACCCGATTACGTCACTACTTAGCTCGATTGCATCGCAAGACCTTGTGTTACTCCAAGTCGGTCGAAATGCTAAAGCATTCGCTGCGATTGCTCCTCCATTACCTAAAGTATTGGTCAATACCCGTACTCACTTGATTCATCCCTTTGTTCAGCAACGCCCTTTTTTTCACGCTCCAATGTGTCCCAGATGCCGATAATGCCAATCACAATCAGCACGCTACTCCCCAAAACATTAGCGACAGGTCCCGGTAGATAGCGACTGATCACATTTCCGACCGAGAGCGAGAGAATGGTTCCTAATGCTGACACAACTGCAATTAACAGGTTACTAAAAATGCCGATCTTGAGTTTTTTAACGCCATAGGCGACTGCAACCGCAAAGTTATCAACGTTTGAGGAAGTAGAGAGGAGGAATGAAGACAGAAGATGAGTCATGGGAATGCTCCGTTGAAGGTGTGAGGAGGAAGGGAGGAGGGAGGAGGGAGGAGGGAGGAGGGAGGGGTAATGATGGTCTGTGGAGATTACTTTCTAGTGATTGCTCTACCCATTCAAAATCTATTCAAAATCTATTCAAAATCTATTCAAAATTATTGAAGAAGATTTGTTTCGATCGTGAGTTTTGTGGTCGATTAGCAATACTGAACTTTAGATTCTGCGTTCATCGTGCTGTAGCGATCGTATCCTCAGATGGGTTGCAGAAGCGCTGAACTAACATTGATGCTGGTGGCGAAAATGTCTACAAAAAAGTGTCAGAAGTCTGGGTAGTAGTCCCCAAGACAATCTCAAATAAGCCCTCCGACGACCCCAACGACTCATCATCAGCAACACTAGTCCGAGAAAACAGACAACGCCAGCAATCCAGCCTCCCAGAATGCGACTTTCTAACTGCATCTCGTCAGGTAAAGCCAGAAAAACCAGCATTCCGAACATGGCAGATAGTCCAATCCGACCACGGGAGTCTAAATTGTTGAGTGCGTTGAGCAACAGTCCTCGGCTGCCTCTAAACGACGATCGCAGTGAGGAGCGATGCGATCGAGGGGGTGAATTGAGATTCATGGGTTTCGTCCGGAGGGTTATCCAGCACAGCAAGAGCAGCGTCCACAAGTCGAACTAGAAAGCGAGTTGTGACTCTGATCAAAAACTGCTGTAGGTCTGGGATACGTGAGAAATTAAGGGGAAAATATCCAAAGCAGATCGCTCATAGATAAATCTGTGCCAGCGCTGGGGGCGAGGGGCAAACAGACTGCTTGAGCCGTGTCGTCACTATTCAGAAACCTGATTAAAACTGCTGAAATGCAGCGAACGTTTTTAACAAATGCCAAAGGCAGTTTGGGTAGGCTGGTCGATCAAGTAAAGCGACCAATCAGAATGAAACGTTCATAAAAAAGCTTTGATAGCGGTAGCTTTGCAGTGCCCAAATGGGGGAGTCGCTTGCTATTAGATATTAGTCTACTGCAAAGGTTGAGGAGGAAAGTAAAAGTTTTGTGAAGAATATTCACCAGATAAGAGAGAATCATCACCTTTAATCAATACCTCTCTCTTTTATCGCCCTACTGGATTAGGTTTTATTAGAAATGAACTAGATGTCAACCTTTTTAGCTGATTTTCCTGTCCATTTTCTCCAGCGATCGAGCGATCGACTCAGGCGTTCTGGCTGATCGTCTCCGGCAAAGCAGATTCGTTCTAGGCGCTCACAGGCAATCAGCACTTCACCCTCGCCCAAGGTGGGATTGATCACAAAATTTCCAGGCTTGGTGTAAAGGCTGACCAGATAGGTGACGATGCCCTCAATTCCTTCAACATTGATCGATTGTTCAGGCTTGAGAATCGGATGATGAGAGAAAATGGCGATATAGAGCTTGCCCACTAACAATTCAAATCGAAACGGCATTCGCTGCTGTTGACACAGTTCAAAGATTTTGCCTTCGGAGCAGATTACAGCGACAATGCGGGCTTCGTCGGCGAGATAGTCATGCTGCCAGCGATCGGGCGTGATGATGGCCAAAGCAGCATCCGACGGGAGGCGATCAATAAAGTCTTCGCTGGCCGTGTCGCCACAGTAGACCAAATGCCTTTCAAGTAGCCACTCATCTCCGATCTGAATTTCAGGGGTGGGGTGATCAGAGACGATCGCCTCTTTGCGCTGAGATTTGCGAGTGGCTGACCTGGCGGCTTTTTCGGCTTCGGTGCTGCGAAGGGCGACGAGTTGCAGTTCTTTTTGTTTGGCTCTGGCAGCGGCGGCGATTTTGGCTTGCTCGTCTGCTTCGGCCTGTCGGCGTTGGGCGGTGGCTTCTCGCAGGGCTTGTTCGGCCTGTTCGGCGCGTTTGCGATCGTCGCTCCCGGCTCTGGCCACTTTGAGCAGCGCTTTGGGACTTTTGGCGATCGCCGTTCCTCGCAGTTCTTGTTTGATCTCTGGCGCAATGTCTCTGGCGATCTGTTTGCCTTGCTGAAAGGTACGATCGTTGTAGCCTGTCTCTTTGGCCAATTCCAGCGTGGTTTTGGGAGGGGGTGAACCGGGTACACTGCCTCGCTGAGTATATTGATTGTCTCCCGATCGGGCCCGCAAGCCCAGGCGATCGAGAATCTGGTCGCGTTCTAGCCAAAGCTCTGCGCGTTCGAGGGCTTCTAGCTCGTTGCGGATCAGATTTTCGTCAATCTCAGCTAAACGGGTACGATCGTGGTCGGTGTAGTTAACGACGTTGCATTCAATTTCGGTAAACCCCAGCAGTCGGCAAGCGGTGAGGCGATGGAGTCCTGCAATCAGAGTAAGATTTTGATCGAGCGTGATGGGATTTAGCAGTCCATTTGTTTGGATCGATTGCATCAGTTCAGATACTTTTTGATCCTTCAGGGCGCGTCGGTTTTGCCCGATGGTGACTTTATCGATCGCGATGAGAGACATAAGTGGACGGGGTTTAAGGGGTTGTTAAGGCGCTCAGGTCGGCAAAGATAGTGAGGGCGGGGCTGTTTAATGAATCGGTTGATCGAGGTCAGGATTTCTTATTCTTCTACGGTAGCGCCCATTTAATCATCCATCAAGGAATCGTAAAACTCATCTCTGGACGGTGTTCATAATGGATTAGACGGGAATTTTTAATGCTTAGACAATATAGCAGATTGCTCGATCGGGTGAAATGCTCTAATAGCCCTTGACCAAATTCAACTTCGTGGTAGTGTCAAGGGAGGGTTAGGCAAAATTTCAATCTTTGATCCAGCATTTTCGCTTCTTGCAGTCTCTTCAGCACGATTAGTTTGCCTTAGCTACAGTCTTCAAAATCCGCTGTAGGATAGTGTTTCGGCGTTGCTGAATCTAAGTATGAAGGGTTGAGTTTGATAGGCCGGCAGTTCCCCAAAATTGGCAGCTTGAGGGGCAGATTTATACCCTTATCCTGCAATGCCCTTTTTGGCGGTTCCCTTGACGATCGCCACCGACACGACTCATCCTTACTAGACCAAGCCGATGATCTAATGATCAGCCTTGAGACGCTTGTCTAAGAGCTAATTTATAAAGTAAATCTTAAGCAGCTAATCGTCTCACCATGAGA
>NZ_JBJPHT010000069.1:0-29256 GCF_052939475.1 Phormidesmis sp. 146-20 | reverse complement strand
AAGTCCCTCACTCGTGGGGGATCTAGGGGGCGTTCCTGGATCTAAAAGCGAAGCGAAGCGTTCATCGAACTGACGTTCTATTAGATCAAATTGTCTGGCGATCGCCGCGCCCAATATTTTTGGTTAATCGCATAAAACTACCCGTTTACGTGTGGGTACAACTCAAAATAGCTAAGGTACGATCTCTGCGACCCAATCTTCACTGGAGTCAACCATGCCCCATATCTCGCCTGAACAGCAGCAAGGACACTATCGCTACGACCCAACTCAGCTTTATGAGGCTGGATCTGCTCGTATCTTTCCTCACGCCGGACAAGATGGCGCTGTGCAGTACATTTTGTCTGAGCTGCGGCGCAATTTAGTCCAACAAGGACAACTTTCTCAGCCGTTGACCGTGCTCTTAGAGCAGTTTGAGGCTGGAACGCGCACTCTCGAAGAAACTTGGGCGAAGTTGACGACGCTATTAGTCGATTTTGAGATCTTCCAGTCGGGGTTGTTTAACTTTAATCTGCCGCCCGATGAACCGTTTAATGTCGATTTTGTGCGCTTGCGGCGAGAAATGGGAAAAGCCCTCACAGCGGCAAAAGAGGCGGCCGAAGATAGTTTGCCAGGGTCTCAGCGATCGACGTTTTACCAAACCCTCGAACAGCACGATCGCCCCCGTCCCAAAGTGGTTGAGATTCACGAGCGAGACGGCGGATTGAGGGATCAAGAATTTGCGTATCAGCGGCTGGCTGGCCCTAACCCAATGTCGCTGCGGCGAGTGATGGATCGCGCTGAACTACATCGTTGGCAAGCGTCTTGTGTTCGGTCAGATGGAGAAGCAATAGACCTCGAACAGGTTGCTGGTCAAAATCGGTTGTTTGTACTGGATTATCCCGCCCTTCAGTTTGCTCCCGCTGATTTGCAGGTGGGTCGGTATGTGGGAAGTCCAAAAGCGCTTTTTTACCAGGGATCTCAGGGGTTGGAGCCGTTGCTGATTCAGTTAGAAACTGGGGGCAAAATTACAGCGCCGGGGGAGGCGGATGAGTGGATGCGATCGAAGCTTTATGTTCAGGTGGCTGACATTACGCAGCATGAGTTGTTGACGCATCTGTGTTTTACGCATTTGGCAATGGAGGCTTTTGCGATCGCTACTCCACGCCAGCTACCCGCCAATCATCCATTTTCTCGCTTGTTGAAACCTCACTTTCGATTTTTGTTGGCGATCAACACGCGGGGCAATGCTATTTTGCTTGGAGAAGGGGCGGCCATTGATAAGCTGATGGCTCCGACTCGTGGGGCTTCGCTGGCGTTGATGAATCGCGCCTATCGAGAACGTTCTTTTGAGTCCTATGCTTATCCTCAAGATCTGAGCGATCGCGGAGTCGAGTCAGAATTTTTACCAGAATATCCCTATCGAGATGATGCGCGGCTGTTGTGGGAAGCGATCGAGCGTTACGTGACGACTTATCTAAACCGATATTACGAGGACGATCGAGCCGTTCAGCAGGATCTTTACCTCCAAAACTGGGCAGCAGAATTGGGGGCACCGTTGAATACTCGCTCCAAAGATGAATTTGCCCAAGCACCAGGTTGGATTCCTCAAGACATTGCCGCTCAGGTTGGGTTGTCAATTGAAGAACTACCCGATTTTCCTAGAGTGCCAGGGTTTCCGACGAGCCAAAATCCGGGGGAGATTAAGACATTGCAGCAGGCGATCGCCGTCGCGACTCAGGTGATTTTTACCTGTAGTGCCCAACATGCTGCGGTCAATTTTAGCCAGTTTGATTACTTTGGCTACGTTCCCAATGCGCCGCTGGCTGCCTACACTCAGCCGGATGTTCCCGCTTCTCTCAAGCAACTATTGCCGCCGCCTGAGCAAGAATTGGGTCAAATGGAACTGACGTTTGCCTTGAGTGGAGTGCTCTACAGCCGTTTAGGAAACTCGGATGTAATGGAGTTTGCCGATTTGGGTGACGTGAAAATTTTGCACCAGTTTCAAACAGAGTTGCAGGCGATCGAGCAGGAAATCTCAACTCGCAATCATCAGCGTCTGAGTAAATTTGGCGCTGATTATCCTTATCTGCTCCCTTCTCGCATTCCCAACAGCATCAATATTTAAGTAGGCGATAGGAGGAAAAGGCAGGGCAACTCTTTCGCCTCCTATCTTTGTAACTTTGACTACAATTCACAGCGCTATCCTCGACTACAACTGAAGCCGAAATAACCTGAGTGGTAGGAATTTTTCCATGACGATTTCAGACATCACTGAGAAACTGCTGGCGGCTAAAAAAGCGAAAGGGTTGAGTTTTAGCGATCTAGAAACGACGATCGGACGCGATGAGGTCTGGATTGCTGCACTGTTTTACCGTCAGGCCAGTGCCTCTGAAGACGAAGCGACAAAACTACTCACCGCACTAGGACTCAGCCTCGACCTGGTATCAGAATTAACCGCTTCCTCCGTTAAAGGATTAGGGCCAGTCGTGCCCACCGATCCCCTAATCTACCGCTTCTACGAAATCATGCAGGTCTATGGGATGCCCATTAAGGAAGTGATTCACGAGAAGTTTGGCGACGGAATCATGAGCGCGATCGACTTCACGCTGAATATCGAAAAAGAAGCTGACCCAAAGGGCGATCGAGTCGTGATTACCATGAACGGCAAGTTTCTTCCTTACAAAAAGTGGTAGCTGGGCGCGATGGCGAGAGAACAGGGTTTAATGAAGACTGGAACCGGCCTCGCCTGCCAACGGTCTTCAAGCTGTAAACGTTTCTCTTTGCACATGCATCAACATTCTGAAAACTGTGATTGTCACACCGCCAATTCTCAAACCAAACAAAAACAACTGGCGATCGCCCTGCTGCTTGTCGGCAGTTTTGCGGGTGTAGAGTTAGCCGTTGGGCATTCGAGCCACAGTTTGGCGCTGGTTGCAGAATCGGGACACCTCGTTTCAGACTGTTTTGCGCTGCTGCTGGCGCTGTTGGCGACTCGGATTGCTCAGTCTCCGCCCAAATGGGGTTGGCTCGGAGAAGGTGAAATTTCTCTCGTTGAAGATCGCTCGATCGAGACTTGGGCCGCGTTGATCAATGGCATCGGTTTGGTCGTCGTTGCCCTGCTGATCGGTTGGGAGTCTCTTAATCGGTTACAAATTCCCTCAGTCGAGATTGCGAGTCAGCCGATGTTGATCACCGCGATCGTCGGACTGGTTGTAAACGGATTCAACATTGCACTTCTCCATCAAGGCAGTGACCACGATTTGAATCTGCGGGCCGCTTTTCTACATGTCGTAGCGGATGCGCTGGGGGCGATCGGAGTCATCTTGGCGGCGATCGCGGTAACGCTGTGGCACTGGAACTGGGCGGATGGGGCAATTAGTTTAGCGATCGCGTTCCTAATTTTGCTGTCTGCGATTCCGCTGATCACCCAAAGCTGGAAACTGCTGCAACAAGCTTCTGTGAGATTGAAACTGTAAGTTGAAACTGTAAACAGACGTGAATTCGATGGAGTTTTTCCGCTCCGTTATTCAGCACTTCAGCCCCCCAATTCTGGGGGACTTTTGGACAAGATCTCTCGTTCAAAGTCCCCCAATTTTGGGGGATTTAGGGGGCTGAAGCCGATTGAAACGAAATGAGTCACTCTCATCGAACTGACGTTAAACAGTGGCAACGGAGCGAACTCAAATCAATCACCTCCGTTGCCAGCTTCATTAAATTCCTATGCCGCCGGGACAGTCGGGAGGTCTGCGTTTTGCTCTAAGTTGCTCATGTTGTTCACATCCACCTTTCCTGTTGTCAAAAAGCGGAAGGTTTCTTGATAGAGACTCTGCCAAAAACGGTTGCTCATATTCTGACTCACCTCAGTTGGGTCAACCATTGGGTGCGGCACCAAGGCATCGGGTGGGTAGAGATAGAAGGCATTGCCATTGTCTTCACCGCCAATTTTTTGATAGAAATCCTTGTTGGTGTCAATGTCAGCAGCATCTTCGTTCTCAGTTAGCACCAGAAAGGTTGGAATGTTTTGCAGCGACCCCTCGCGGGTACCTCGAAGAGCGCGCACACTCTGATGACTCAAAACCACACTGCTGCCAAAGCGATCGGCTGCTGTCAACGCTCCCACCGGAAAGCGCAAATTAGCGTCCCAGCCTGATTCACTGATATCCAACGGCCCAGCTAGATTGATGTACTGTCTGCGTTCTTCGCCGTAAATTTTGAGCAACGGGGCGTAGGCAACGGTCTGCTTGATGCGATCGGGGCGAGAAGCAGCCAACCCTAATGCGACGGCCCCCCCAACTGATAAACCGACCGTGTAAACATTCCCTGGCATTGCGTCCAATTCGGTCAATCGTGCCTGTGCGTCTGTCAAATATCGACGATGAGAAGACACATAATATTTGTCAAAGTCGGGATCGTCGGGCAGCGCGATCGACTGCATAATATCCATCAAATTTGGCTCTAGCAGCAACAATCGAGCCATCAACGCCATCTGCTGCAATTTATTGGGGCGCGTAAAACTGCTGGAATTGTTGGCGATGTTCTCAAAATATTTCTTGAGAACGGGATCTTGCTGAACCTTTTGCTTAAGAGGGACGGCGTACTCTGGCTTGAGATCGACCTGACACCAGTTGCGATCGGGATTAATTAACGGATGTCCCGCGATCGAGGGTTGGTAGACATTGAAGCCATTTTTGAAGAGATAATCCGCCAGTCGCCACATCTGATGAGGTTTTGCGCTGAAGCCGTGAAAAATCATCACCGTCCCGCGAATCGGTTTTCCTGGCTCGTGAAGTAGATAGTAAGGATAAGCACCCACTCGGCGATCGGGGTTGGCATCAAGGCTCTGAACGTAGCGGTCGATCGCTTGCTTAGTCTTGGCAATCTGGTCTGCGTTGGGGGCAATGGATTGAGATGTCATAGTAATCAGTTGGATAATTTAGAAAGATGACCCTGGCTGCTTGAGAAACTCAACTTCTTGGGGAGTTGAAGGGCGATCAAGAATCTGATTGCGGTGAGGAAATCGCCCAAAACGCTCAATCACATCTCGATGACGAATCGCGTAATCATAGGTATCTCGCAATACTGGATCATCAACAAATTGGTGAAATAGAGACACAGACTGATGTTGATGCTCTAGATCTTCGCTGTGTTCGAGGGGCATGTACAGGAAAAATCGCTGAACTGGGGGAAGTGCTTGGTCAAATCCTTGCGAGAGGGCCGTCTGCGTAACAGATAACGCTTTGGCATCGGTTGCAAAAGATTTTGGCTGACCTCGAAACAGATTGCGCGGAACCTGATCCAATAACAAAACCAGCGCTAGACAGCCTTGGGGCGACTCTAACCAGGTGTCAAGTTGACCCTGAGCGGCTTGCTCGTAAGTTGATTGGAACGGTCTCACCTGCTCATCAAACTCCGGATTTTTGATGAACCATTCTTTCCGATAGTTAAATTGCCCATCCTCAGCAATCTCACCGAACCAGAAGTTTAGAATTGCTTCAATCTGAGACATCGTTAGAGACATCAAACACTACTTCACCATTTTCGGAAAAAATAATAGAAATGCCGTCTAAACAATCAATTCTTAATCAAACTGTTTCGAGAAATGAGTTGAATAGGCTTGGAAATAAAAAATTATCCCTACGATCGCCGGAAGCTTTGACAGAGAATTAGCCAAAAATAGCGTCGATCGCAGGGATGCAATTGTATTTGATTGTACAGTCAGGGTTAGGACATGCCCTGGATGATGAAGTCGAAGTAGGGAGCCGCTTCTGCTGCATCTTCGGTACTCAGGAGGGCCGTCGAGGCTTCTTTGAGACAGCGAATTGCCTCTGCCATCCCCGGAACTGGGACACCCAGCGCGTTGTACATTTCGCGTGCGCCGATCAAACCGATTTTCTCGATCGGACTGGTTTCGCCTGCTAACACTCCATAGGTCACAAGGCGCAGATACCAGCCATAGTCACGCAGACAGAGGGCACGTTCGCGATTGCCGTAGGCATTACCACCGGGGGCGATAAAGTCGGGGCGCTTTTTCCACAACTTTTTGCTGGCTTCTTCAACGATCTTCTTTTCGTTGCTCGACAGGGTGGCGGCGATGCGAGTGCGCTGCTCTCCAGTCAGAAAAAATTCTCTTATACCTTTTAACTCGCCGCTCGTTGGATAACGAAGTTCGTCGTCGGCTTGCAGAATGACTTGGCTAACTACGCTCATATTTTATTGCGGGATCTCAGAATTCATTCTGTAGTGTAACGAGTTTGGGGGCCGTAAAGAAAGGGTAATTTCTGAATAGACTTGGACAAAACGTTACATTCGGACTGAAATCAAATCTAGCCTTTGGGGATCAGTTGAAAGAATGCATCAAAGTTCTGGATTGCCTCACCATAGTTGCGAACGGCCAGCTTATAGTCTGCGTTTTCTGCTGCTCGATCGATCGCTACCAGATTATCAAACACGTCTTTAGCAACCGTTCGCGCTGGCTTTTGGGCATCGGGCAGCAAGTCACGCACTACGGCACTCATTTTGACGCGCAGTTCGCCGAGCGGGCCGTGAATGAAGTTGCGAACAAATGTCCAATCCTCTTTCTGAATCAGCGCTTGTAGCTCCGACATGCGATCGCGCATTGTAGCCACGTCACTCGCATAGGTTTGAATTTCTGCAATCTGTTCGGGAGTGTAGGTCGGAGTCTTGGTTTTGGTTTTTGCCCATGCAGGACTACTCAACCCAATCAAAAAGACTGCCGCGATCGCCAAAACTGAAGCCAAGAGAGACCGATATTTCGCCATAACATTCAACTTGATCACTAATCGATAAACCTGTCCGTGTAAAGAAGTGTATCCCAAAACGGACATCGGATTGAGACAAACTCCAGATCGCTACGCTCCTCTTAAATTCGAGTTAAAGTATGGCTGTATAGCGCGTTCAAGACTATGGTTCTCTCCTTTAAGCAACTGGCGATCGGCTCCTCTTTGTTGGCAATTGGAGGGGGGGCAGCCCTGATCGGAACGCATTATTTGAGCGATCGCGCGGGTCAAAATTTACCATCTGCTCTACGAGCGATCTCGGCTCCGCCCAGCAAGATTACGCTCTCGGCTGACGGCACCAATAATTCAAACTTTATTGCGGCGGCGGTGGAGAAAGTCGGCCCGGCAGTTGTGAGGATTGATTCGGCTCGGCGGGTTAGTAGTCAAGTCCCCGAAGCGTTTCGCAATCCGATTTTTAAGCGGTTTTTTGGCGATCAGCTTCCTGCTCCCGAAGATCGAGTCGAGCGGGGAACCGGATCGGGATTCATTCTTACCAATGATGGTCGTCTGATTACCAATGCCCATGTGGTGGCTGGCTCAGACACGGTTGAAGTGCGGCTCAAGGATGGGCGATCGTTTGAGGGGCGTGTGGTGGGCGTTGACCCTGTGACGGATCTGGCGGCGGTCAAAATTGATGCAACCAGCCTACCGACGGTGATTTTGGGCAAATCTTCGACGCTGATTCCGGGGCAGTGGGCAATCGCCATTGGTAATCCGCTTGGACTTGACAACACGGTAACAGCGGGCATTATTAGCGCAACCGATCGCTCTAGCTCTCAGGTCGGCGTTCCAGATAAGCGAGTCAATTTTATTCAAACAGACGCAGCGATTAATCCAGGCAATTCGGGTGGCCCGTTATTGAACGATCGCGGGGAAGTCATCGGGATCAATACGGCGATTCGGGCGGATGCTCAGGGGTTAGGGTTTGCAATTCCGGTTGAAACTGCCAGACGAGTAGTTGAGCAGCTATTTACCAAAGGGCGCGTCGAGCATCCCTATTTGGGCATTCAAATGGTGGATTTGACTCCGACCATTCGCGAAGAGTACAACCGTGACAAAGAGGCTAATGTGAAGGTCAATCAAGATCAGGGCGTTCTGATTGCACGAGTTTTGGAAGGCTCCCCGGCGGCGCAGGGTGGACTCAAGCAGGGAGATGTGATTCAAAAAATCAATGGAGCGTCTGTCAAAACGGCTTCTGATGTCCAGGCGCAGGTTGAAAGCAGCACGATCGGGACTCCTCTCGACGTGGAGGTAATTCGCAACAATCAGAGCCAAACCTTCAAAGTGCGGCCGGGTGCTTTTCCTGCCAATCAGCAGAATTGAGGCTGCACACTAAGAGGAAGAATCCATCACGCTTTCTTCTAGCGCCATCCGCTGCTCCATCTGACTGAGAAAATAGCCCGTCAGCATGGCAGATCCCAAAAGGTTCGCAAGATTTTCGCGATCAGTCGTAATCTTTACCCCAAATCCTTCGGAGGGCAAAACTCCAACCAGTCCTTGTACATTGTGAGAAATCACCTGCTTGACTTGAGGACTAACCGAGCGAGCAATCCGTTCTAAGACTTCGGGAGGCTGCTCTTGCAGGTAAGTCAGTAGCGCATTGATTTCATCTGATTCTTCATCGGTACGGAGAAATTTAGCACGATCGGAGTTAAAGGCCATGTGGTTTTGCAAATACCAATTCCCCTATTCTGGCACCAGATCCCAAAAGGGTGAACGCTCAAAATGAAAGGATAAAAATTCCCCATCCCACTTCATTCATCCTTCATCCCTCATCCCTCATCCTTCATCCTTTATCCCTCATCCCTTCTTCTGCCTTCGCTTCCTGCTCCTCTATTTTTTTCAACTCTTGAGGTAATTGATTGAGTTGGAAGTATTGATGAAACTTGTCTGTCACCTGCACCCAGGACGATCGCCCATCTGACTGTTTTCGCTTTCGCACAAATCCCTGCTGAACTAGCTCCTGAACATGCTGATAGGCGCCTGATCCCCGAAGCTCGACCAGTTCGGTTTGCGAGATCGGGCCCCTAAGCGCGATCGCTGCCAACGTTCTTAGCGCCCCCACCCCTAAATCTGCTGGGATCAAGATATGTACCAAGTTTTGGAAGGATTCTCTTAGCTGTAAGCTGTATCCCTTGGGCGTTTCGATCACTTCTAAAGCGCTGTCTCGGTGAGCATAGTCTGACATCAACTCCAGCAGTCCTTCTTCGGCGGAGCGGCGATCGCACCCGGCAAATTCAGACAACTCAGCGATCGACACAGGCTGGGCTTTGAGGTAGAGAATGGCTTCGATCGTGCTGGCAAGACGAGACATGGGGAAAGGGATAAGGGATGAAATTCGGAGACAATTTTAGCTTGCAGAGGTCGAGAGAACCGCAGATGGAGAAAGAATTTCGGCGGCTCCTGAACCCTCAAATTTTGGAATTGTCTTACCAGTGGAGCGTCTATGAATTGTTCTATGAATTGTTACATTAGAACTGACAGAGTATTGTTGAGTAGCAAGCTTTGAGCGATCCCTTTGAGAGGTAGATTTGATGAACGATTCTCCGATTTCTGAGACGATCGAGTCCCCGACTCCTTCCCCAAAAGATGCCAAACAGCCCAGCTATGTCAAGTTAGCAATGCGAAATATGGTACGCAAGCGGGGCACTTCAATTTATCACTTTGCTCTGACCACTATTGGACTCCTCAGCGTCTTAGTGGGTCTAGCCTACCTCACTCGATAATTCAGGAATCTCCCTTGTCATGCTGGTAGAACTCAATGTGCAGGATTGTTTTGATGGCGAAGCTTTAGCCCCAGGCGAACCGCCCGTCTCCTTAGAAACTTGGGAAATTTGGTTTGGTCGTTGGCTCAAATTGCTTGACCCCAAATGTGAGGATGGCTTACCGCTTCAAGCTGATGAGCATTATGAGTTGAGTTTGCGCCTAACGGACGATCGGGAGATTCAGACTCTAAATCACCAATATCGACAGAAAAATCAGCCGACAGACGTGTTAGCCTTTGCTGCGTTAGAGGTAGACTATCCACAGTTTCTTGACGAACTTGAGGATTCACCACTCTATTTGGGCGACCTTGTGATCTCGATCGAGACGGCCGCTCAACAAGCCACCCAACAAAAACACTCCCTTCAAGTCGAACTTGCTTGGTTGGCTGCCCACGGTTTGCTCCATCTCCTGGGGTGGGATCATCCCGATGATGAGAGTTTGAGCCGAATGTTAGAACAGCAGCGTGTCTTACTTCAAGCCGTTGGTTTAGTCACTCAGGTCTAGTCACTCAGATAGCGTGACAGTTTACGCTGACTTGCGGATAGTGTGATTTCTGTCTTTAAGTCTAATGTCTTCTTTATGAATAACTTGGCTAGAAAGCCTTTTGGCATTTATTATCGCAAATGCTTCTGTTTACCTCTCCCGATCGGTAGCCTGCCTTATGTCTTCAGACCTTCCCAACCCGTCTTCTAAGCGTCCAACTAATGTGGTTCCTCTCAAGCCCAATCGCGACTTGGCGTGGCAGGTGGCTCCTAGTTTGTGGACAAGCTTTAAATATGCCTGGATGGGTGTTAGCTATGCGTTCCAGACTCAGCGCAATTTTCGGATTCATGTAATTGTGGGCGGTGTTGCGATCGGGCTAGGTGTCTTTTTGCATCTGAGCGTGGTGGAACTGGCGGTGATCGGGCTGACGATCGGGGCCGTTTTGGCAATGGAGTTGTTGAATACGGCGATCGAGTCGGTGGTGGATTTGACGGTCAAGCAGTCCTATCATGATCTGGCCAAGATTGCGAAGGACTGTGCGGCGGCGGCGGTGTTGGTGTCTTCGATCGCGGCGCTTTTGGTAGCGGGTTTCTTGCTGCTGCCCAGATTATTCGCGCTGGTGCAATTGGCTTTACAGTGAGAGTGTCAAAGGTTTGAAGATGAGATGTTGCAGGTAACTCAACGGACTGTCCTCACACCTCACACCTTACCCCTCACTGTCTTCAGATGATTCTTGTTATTGATAATTACGACAGCTTTACTTATAACCTGGTGCAATATCTGGGTGAGTTGGGGGCTGAGTTTCCGGTTGCGGCGGAGATTCAGGTTTATCGCAATGATCAGATCACCTTGGAGCAGGTCAAGCAGTTGCGGCCAGCGGCGATCGTCATTTCTCCTGGGCCGGGCCGTCCTGAGGATGCTGGAATTTCGGTTGAGTTAATTCGTCAATTGGGGGCGACGACTCCGATTTTGGGCGTGTGTCTGGGGCATCAGAGCATTGGTCAGGTGTTTGGGGGGCAGATTGTTTCGGCTCCGATTTTGATGCATGGCAAGACTTCTCCGGTGCAGCATACTAACTCAGGCGTTTTTGCTGGACTCGACAATCCAATGACCGCAACTCGGTATCATAGTCTGGTTATCGATCGCCAAACCTGTCCTGAAGTGCTGGAAATCACCGCCTGGGTAGAAGATCAGACAATTATGGGGGTGCGTCATCGTCAGTATCCTCACATTCAGGGGGTGCAGTTTCATCCAGAAAGTGTGCTCACGGACGCTGGTAAGCAACTGCTGAGGAACTTTTTGCACGAAATTGGCGATCGAATCTAGCAGTGTGTTGTGGGAGAAGTATGAAACGAAGACAGTTGATTCGCTATGCAGGTGCGGGCTTGCTGGGGGCGATCGGGACGGGTGTGGCATCCAGGTTTGAGTCGGTGCAGGCGCAGACAAATTCGCTTTCGGTACAGTTTTTGGGACATACGAGCTTTTTGCTGACGGGGAGTGGCAAGCGGATTTTGGTAAACCCGTTTCGCAGTCAGGGCTGTACGGCTGGGTATCGCGCTCCCAAGGTTGGTGCTGATCTGGTGATGATTAGTAGTCAGCTTTTGGATGAGGGTGCGGTTGATGTGGTGCCTGGTAATCCTCGGTTGCTGTATGAAGCGGGTGCGTACGATGTCGGTGGGTTGAAGATTCAAGGAATTGGGACGGATCACGATCGCGTCGGTGGCAGACGGTTTGGGCGTAATATTGCCTGGCGATGGAATCAGGGCGGCATCTCGGTTTTGCATCTGGGCGGGATTGCGGCTCCGATTAGTCTCGAACAAAAGATTCTTATGGGAACGCCGGATGTGGTGATGATCCCCGTCGGGGGTGGGCCCAAGGCTTATACGGCTGAGGAAGCGGTGCAAGCACTGAAGGTTTTGAATCCTAAAATAGTGATTCCGACACATTATCGGACTCAAGCCGCTAAAGGACAGTGTGATATCGCGCCTCTAGATGGCTTTTTGACGGCGATGAGTGGGACTCCGGTGCGCCGAGGTGGAGATACGATCGCCCTTCGACGTGCTGACTTGCCCAAAGAAGGAATGGTGATTCAGGTCATGAGTTATCGGTTTTAAACAGCTTTTGGATTGAGTTAGCAACTAATTTGTTGCAGCAGTCGTGCTTCTTGAATCGAGCGGTCACCTTGGAGATTCGTTACTGAATGTTTGGGGTGCGCTGTCGATTGTCTGAGCTGCATCGTTGAATGTTTGAGCTGCATCGTTGAATGCTTGAGGTTCATCTTTGAACGATCGAACTGCATCGTTGAATGCTTGAGGTAGGTTGTCGATTGTTTGAGCTGCATCGCTGAATGATTGAGGTGCGTCGCTGAATGTTTAAGGTGCGTCGCTGAATGTTTGGGGTGCGCTGTTGATTGTTTAAGGTGCGTTGCTGAATGTCTGGGGTGCGCTTTTGATGATCAAAGATTCAAAGTCCAAAGTCTGAAGTCCAAAGTCCAAACTCAGCCAAGAATACCGATAGAATAAAGCCTGTTCTCGATCGCCAAATCCTTTATGTCAGTTAATACGCCCGCCCCCTTTTCTGCTCAAGAGATTGCTGCTGAAGGACTCAAGCCCGAAGAGTATGCAGAGATCGTGAGGCGACTCGATCGCCATCCCAATAAGGCAGAGTTGGGGATGTTTGGGGTGATGTGGTCAGAGCACTGCTGTTATAAAAACTCGCGTCCTTTACTAAAACAGTTTCCGACCGAAGGCGAGAAGATCCTCGTTGGCCCTGGTGAGAATGCGGGTGTGGTGGATCTGGGCGACGGGCTGCAACTGGCTTTTAAGATCGAATCTCACAATCACCCCTCCGCAGTCGAACCGTTTCAAGGCGCAGCGACGGGTGTGGGTGGCATTTTGCGAGACATCTTTACAATGGGGGCGCGTCCGATCGCCCTTCTCAATTCTCTCCGCTTTGGCTCACTGGACGACGCGAAAACTCGGCGCATTTTTACAGGCGTGATTGCCGGAATCAGCCACTACGGAAACTGTGTCGGCGTGCCAACCGTGGGAGGAGAAGTCTATTTTGATCCTGCTTACTCTGGCAATCCGTTGGTCAACGTCATGGCTCTGGGCTTGATGGAGACTGCTGAAATCGTTAAGTCGGGTGCAAAGGGCATCGGCAACCCAGTTCTCTATGTCGGCTCGACAACGGGACGCGACGGGATGGGAGGAGCCAGTTTCGCCAGCGCAGAGTTGAGTGACGAATCAATGGACGATCGCCCCGCCGTGCAAGTGGGTGACCCCTTTCTTGAAAAGTCGCTGATCGAAGCCTGTTTAGAAGCCTTCAAAACGGGTGCAGTGGTGGCGGCTCAAGATATGGGCGCGGCGGGGCTGACCTGTTCGACCTCGGAAATGGCAGCCAAAGGCGGCGTGGGCATCGAATTGGATCTCGACTTGATTCCGGTGCGCGAAACGGGGATGGTTCCTTATGAGTATCTGCTATCTGAATCTCAAGAACGAATGCTGTTTGTGGCTCACAAGGGACGCGAACAGGAACTCATCGATATCTTTGAGCGTTGGGGACTTCACGCCGTGGTTGCCGGAAGCGTGATTGAGGAACCGATCGTTCGCATTTTGTTTCAAGGCTCGATCGCTGCTGAGATTCTCGCTACCGCGCTGTCTGACAACACCCCCATTTATCATCGAGACTTATTACCCGACGCTCCCGACTATGCTCAAAAAGCCTGGGCGTGGTCAGTCGATCGACTTCCTGAATGCAGCGAAAAAGGCATCGCAACGCCTACCGAATTTCTAACCTGGACTCAAGTGCTGCTGAAATTATTGGATGCTCCGACGATCGCCTCAAAGCGTTGGATTTATCGCCAATACGATCATCAAGTTCAAAACAACACCGTTTTGTTACCGGGTGGAGCCGATGCCGCCGTCATTCGAGTTCGCCCCCTTGCCAACCAACACACTTCCTCCCTCTTTCCTCCTCCCTCCTCCCTCACCAAAGGCGTTGCCGCAACCGTTGACTGCAATCCCCGCTACGTCTACCTTCATCCCTACGAAGGTGCAAAAGCGGCCGTCGCTGAAGCGGCTCGAAATCTGAGCTGTGTGGGTGCCGACCCATTGGCTGTGACGGACAATCTCAACTTTGGCAGTCCTGAGAAACCGATCGGCTATTGGCAACTTGCAGAAGCCTGTCGAGGACTCGCAGAAGCCTGTCGAGAATTCTCTACCCCCGTTACAGGCGGAAACGTTTCTCTTTATAACGAAACCTTAGACTCAGACGGCAAACCTGCTCCGATTTATCCGACTCCTGTTGTGGGGATGGTCGGATCGATCCCAGACCTCAAGCGAATTGTGGGACAAGGCTGGCAAACCGAAGGGGATCTGATTTACTTGTTGGGAGTCGGCACCGATACCTCGTCAGAAGCCGTGACATTTGGCGGATCTGAATATCTGGCAACGATTCATACGACGATCGCGGGCATTCCTCCTGTCACTAACTTTGAGCTAGAGCGACAAGTCCAATCTGTCTGTCGTCAGGGAATTCGTCAAGGCTGGGTACGATCAGCGCATGATTGTTCTGAAGGCGGGTTAGCGGTGGCCTTAGCCGAATCTTGCATCAGTAGTCAGCATGGTGCAGAGGTGTTGCTACCAGAATTCACCTCGCGCCTTGACCATCTTCTCTTTGCAGAAGGCGGCGCACGCATCATTGTGTCGGTATCACCTACTCATCAATCAGATTGGGAAGCCTCACTACAAGGAACCCCCTGGCAAAAAATGGGTCAAGTTGGCCAACCAGATGGGTCATTACGAATCCATTTAGCAAACCAGTTCATCTTATTGGACGCTACGATCGTAGCAATGACTACTCGCTGGTCAACTGCGATCGAGCGCCGCTTACAGTCCTAACTTCACGCAACTGGAGGATTCTCACTCAAGACAGTCTGCGCTTAAATCAGAACGTAGCGCTGTTGAGAATTTGATTTCTGATGGTTGCCATTGTTTATCCCAGATGTATGAGATTATTAAGTCAACATTAAGCTATTTGAAGCTTTCCCCCTTCACCTGACCGTTGGTTAACTCGATCGTCCCTCCCTTTACGCGCTGAGAAAAAATATGCTGCCCGATGATGCTTTTTCTGATAGCTACGCCTCCAAGCAGTTTGAAGATAAGACGATCGACCATTGCCCTGATAAACCAGAAGAAGCCTGCGGCGTATTTGGGGTCTACGCTCCGGGTGAAAATGTAGCAAAACTCGCTTACTTTGGGCTGTTTGCTTTGCAGCATCGCGGACAAGAATCAGCAGGCATCGCCACCTTTGAGGGAGAGAAAGTCCACTTGCATAAAGAGATGGGCTTAGTGTCGCAGGTCTTTAACGAGACAGTTTTGAATACGCTGCCGGGAGATCTGGCGATCGGTCACACCCGTTATTCCACCACTGGCTCTAGTCGCGTCGTCAACGCTCAACCTGCCGTTGTTCAGACTCGTTTGGGTAAGTTAGCGCTCGCCCACAATGGAAATTTGGTCAATACTGCCAAGCTGAGAGCAGAATTAATCGAGCAAAATCACGACTTTTTGACCACGACGGATTCAGAAATGATCGCGCTGGCGATCGCCGGAGAAGTCAACGAAGGCAAAGACTGGCTCGAAGCCGCAATTAGTGCCTTCAATCGCTGTCAAGGGGCGTTTAGTCTGACGATCGGCACTCCGATTGGTATGATCGGCACTCGCGACCCCAATGGAATTCGTCCGCTTGTGATTGGTACGCTACCCAGAGAAACGCCTGATACACCCGTTCGATATGTTCTCGCGTCAGAAACCTGCGGACTGGATATCATCGGAGCCGACTACCTGCGCGATGTCGAACCTGGAGAATTGGTCTGGATTACCGATGCCGGGTTAGCCTCCTTTCATTGGGCCCCGCAGCCAGAACGCAAGCTCTGCATTTTTGAGATGATCTACTTCGCCCGTCCCGATAGTGTGATGCACAACGAAAGCCTCTACAGCTACCGGATGCGGATCGGTCATCGCCTTGCAGCAGAATCTTCCGTCGATGCCGACATCGTGATCGCCGTTCCTGATTCTGGAATCCCCGCTGCGATCGGCTACTCTCAAGCTTCTGGGATTCCCTACGCCGAAGGACTGATCAAAAACCGCTATGTAGGTCGCACCTTCATTCAGCCAACCCAAATCATGCGCGAGTCTGGCATCCGCATGAAGCTCAATCCCTTAAAGGATGTGCTTGCAGGCAAACGGGTGGTGATTGTCGATGATTCGATCGTCCGAGGCACTACCAGCCGCAAGATTGTTAAAGCGCTCAGAGATGCAGGCGCGATCGAAGTTCACATGAGAATTTCGTCTCCTCCCGTTACCCATCCTTGCTTTTATGGCATTGACACCGACAGTCAAGATCATTTGATTGCAGCGACGCGATCGGTTGAGGAAATCGCCAAACATATTGAGGTCGATTCTCTGCAATACCTCAGTTGGGAAGGTATGTTGGAAGCGACCCGTGAAGATACTAATCACTTCTGTTCAGCTTGTTTTACAGGTCAGTATCCCGTGACGATTCCCGACCAGGTAAAGCGATCAAAACTGCTTTTAGAAAAAGCAACCCCTTAACCGATTTTCAGCTATCTCCTTTCCTTTTGTGCAATCAACCGTTCACCATCTTGAACGCTTGGTTTCACTCATTTTTAATGTGAATTCGATCGAATCCTTCACGTTGGTTGCAAATTCGAGAACGTCCCTAAATTCCTTATAAATAGAGAACTTTGAGTCGCAAATCATGACCTTAAAGCCTTCCAAAATTAAGGAGTTGTGGGGCAAAAGCATAGAAGTGAAAAAAACTTCGTCAAATTTAGCTCACTCGTTCATCGTCTTGTAAGTTGCCACAGCAGACGGCGAGATTCTGTTGAGGTATCGGAAAATCCAGTATTTGAAAATTGTGTCTAGAATGACTGGAAATGTAGCGATAAAGAGGAATATAAAATCGCGACTGGCGGGCAGTCCGAGATGTCTTGCCGTTCCTTCTAACAACACTTCCCAGCCGTGGGGCGAGTGAAATCCGACAAAAACATCAGTGAGTAGAATAATAATAAAAGCTTTGGCACTGTCACTCAAACCGTAGACAATTTCATCAAGAAACGACTTGAGAACTTCGATTTGTCGCTTACCTCTGATGAGAACGATCGCAAAAGCAACCATCGCCAAAATATCAGCAACCCAGTTTTTGACTGCATCGGCGCTTTGAGATGTAAAGCTTTTGGCAATTTCTCCTGCTTTGTCTTTGACTCGAATTTCGATCTGCTCACCCACAAGAGGAGCTTGACCGATCGCTTCACTAACCAGATTCTCAAACCTCAATCTTTCCTCAAATCTTTGAAGTTCACTGACCGCCTCTTCTGCCATTTCAGCATTAATAAAAATATCTCCTTGCTTCTCGACTTTGAATCGCTCGGTAATGGAATTTCCAAACGCAAAGCGATTGGATAACAGAATATTTCTCGCTCCTTGCTGAACCAAGAGTGGCACCAAGATCAAAATCAAAATAAATCTTAAAGTCAGAATCGTTTTGACTTTAGAAGACCGAAAATTTTGAACCATTTCTGCTTCAGATTTGGGGTCAAGATCTCGTCTAAGACGATTCAAAGTTCCCAAGATTGAGCGCGGCAGCAATCCTGTCTTATCAGAAACCGTTTCAAAATCAGCGATCGCATCGGGGCGCGGTGAGTAGCTAGAAGCATCAACAGCATCAAGATTGACGCTAACAGGGCCGTTTGCGGGTTGCACCGAGCCGTTTTGTACCGGAACCAGCGAGGTCGAAGTCAAGGTTGCATAGAGGTCTTCGGGCTGGTATTTTGCCAAAATCTCATCAATAAACTTCAACTTTTCGAGCATCATCGCGGGCTTGTCTCTGGCAGTTGGGATGAGCCGACCTGAGCCATATTCTGAATCGACTGTCCTCAATTGACGAACGGAAGCGTTTGGATTGGTCACATTGAGAGCCGTTCGACTTTGCTTAAACTCGGTCAATCTAAGACGGACAATCTTAAGATATTTTCTTAAATCAGACTCAAAATAAGCAAACACGTTGGCAGTCATCGCGCCTACACCTGGCTCAATCTTTTTGCCCTCAAAATGCTCGTCCTCCACAGCTTTGATTTTTAGGGCAGCGTCATAAGCTTGATCGAGGGCACGATCGGGCGTTTCGAGATACCACCGTTCGGCACGATTTATATATCCCTTTAGTCTCGAAAAAATGGAGGTTCTCATAGCTCAAGCTGTTGATTCGGGGCTGTAGTGAGGATTCAACAAGATTGCTGATTTAAGACAAATAACAAAAGCTTACTACTAATTTTTTTGAAGTAGACTTGAATCCGCTGCGACGAGATTAGCCATTTCGGTGAATGCTCTTGCTGTAGGGAGTTTAGATCATTCATCCGATCTTCAAATTAGTCTTTGCGGCAACTCCTCATCTTAAGGCAGCTTCTTATCAAGATCTAGGATAGAAATGGCTTGATTCTCTCTGAATAAACACGGAGGGTAGACCGCCAAAACTAGAGTGCTAAGTATCCTAACAAATTCATCTGAGGCTGGTTTGTGCTTTCAAATTCTATTTGGGTGACGGGGGCGACGCGCAGTGGCAAGACAACTCGCCTGGTCAATCAGTTTTGCGAATGGGTGCTGCCTGCCCTCAAAGGAACCTCACAAACTGCGGTGAATGTGCTGGTGCTGTCTGCGATCGGGGATACTCGCCTGGATCTGGTCGATCGTCTGACGGCTGCGACTCAGGGCAACTGTCCGTTTAGAGCAACCACGCCGCTAGGATTTTTTGAAGATGAGGTAATGCTGTTTTGGTCGCTGCTGATTCAAACTTTGGGGCTAAAGGCGCAGTTTCCGGTTCGGTTGCGCCCTGAAAATGAGCAAGAATTGGCGACGCGACTTTGGAGAGCAGAACTGGATGAAGGGGTCGCTCAGTCTGGCCTTCGAGAAGCTCGACTCGTGCGGAGAGTTTTGGATTTGATGCAGTTAGCCTCACTGAGTGGCATTACAGTTGAAGAGATTCCCACGCTTTTAGAGCAAGGTCTGCCTCGACTGAATGAACAGATGAGCGAACTGCCGCTGTCGCCTCAAACTGTGGGTGATATGCTGCAACGCTGGCGAACCTGGTGTCTGCGACGAGGATTGTTAACTTACAGCATGATTGCTGAGTTGTATTGGCGCTATTTGCTGACCGATCACACGTATCAAAATCATCTGGCTCAACGCTATCAGTCCGTTCTCGCGGACGATGTGGATGAATATCCCGCGATCGTGCATCCCCTGTTTGAATTTCTCTTGGCAAATGGGGCGACTGGTGCGTTCTCGTTTAATCCTGATGGGGCGGTGCGACTGGGACTGGGTGCCGACCCAAATTATCTGAAAGGGTTGAGCGATCGCTGTCAGCTAGAAGTTTTGGAAAGCCGTCCGGTCACTTGTCTGGCAGATACCCTGGGTGAACCTGTTCTAGAATTGGCGACCGATCCGATTTTCTTTGCCAGCCTGCCCGACTCGATGCAAACCGTTCAGACGACAACTCAAGCAGAACTGCTGCGGCAAACCGGAACGATGATCATCGAAGCAGTGCAGTCTGGACAAATCGAACCCCAAGAGATTGCCCTGATTGGGCCGGGGATTGATGCCATCTCTCGATATGCGCTGGCTGGCATTCTCACCCGTCGAGGCATTCCCGTCGAGTCGTTAAATGATCAGCGTCCCTTGGCAAGTAGTCCGATCATCCGATCGCTCCTCACGCTCCTGGCGCTCATTTATCCAGGGTTGGGGAGATTGGTGGACAGAGACACGATCGCTGAAATGCTCGTTGTTCTTAGCCATCGATCGCCCGCAGGCGGGGAACCAGAGGAGTCAGCCGAAGCCGCCAATTCATCAGTTACCTATGCGATTGATCCGGTTCGGGCGGGACTTTTGGCTGACCACTGTTTTGAGACTCATCCCGATCGTCCTCGTCTTTTGGCGGCGAATACTTTTCCACGCTGGGATCGATTGGGATATCAGGCAACTCACGCCTATGAGGAGATTGTTAAATGGATGGAGGGACAGCGATCGCAGCTAGAACAACGTCTGGTTTCGAGTCCGGTCGTGCTGCTTGATCGGGCGATTCAAAAATTCTTTTTGGGCGGAAGTCATTTGCCGTTTGACCAGCTTGCTGCTTTAAGAGAATTGATCGAGACGGCTCAACACTATTGGGAAGTCGATAATCGACTGCGACAGAGCGATCGCACCGATGCGCCGCCTTCAATGACGGTGAGCCGCTTTATCCAACTGCTCAGACAAGGGACGGTGACGGCAAATCCTTTTCCAGTGAGATCGACCGGGCCCGCCAGTCATGCAGTTACCTTGGCGACGGTGTTTCAGTACCGATCGAGTCGGCGATCGCATCGCTGGCAGTTTTGGCTAGATGCAGGGTCTAGCCGCTGGTTGAGTGGGGTTGATTCGCTGTTTGGCGCTCCGTTGTTTTTGCAAGATTGGTCAGGGCGAGCCTGGACGATCGACGACACGCAAACGGCTAACGAGCAGCGTCTTCGCCGAATTCTTCTCGATCTGCTGGGTCGGTCTGAAGAGCGGGTTTTTCTCTGCTACAGCGATCTGGCCATCAACGGGCAAGAACAGACAGGTATTCTGACTTCTCTAGTGAATGCGGCTATTCCTATCAGTTTGGAGCCTCTGCCTGTCTAGCCGACCTGACAGCAAGTTGGGAAACGGCAGCCAACACATCAAACTCAATCTCACGCGGGTAGATCAGCCAAACTCGTTGAAGAGGCTTTGTCAGCGTCTGGACAAGGGGCGAAAGTTCACTAATTTCTTGCAGCCCTGTTAAGGTCTGAAGCTTGATGCCTCGCTGATAAAGCGTATAGCCACGACTCACAGCTACCCGCAAACCTGAATAGAATTGAGCGTCAAAGCCTGCTTCTGTCAGTCTGTAGTGAACTTTTTGCAGCAGAACGGCGCGATCGTCTTCTCTCAAATGCGACACATCCAGCGCTTTCAATAAGTCTCGATCGAGAAATCGCCGACACAAATCCGCAAGAACCGAATCAGTTCCTCGCTGCCAACGCTGCAAATGATAAACAAACACGCCATCATCGGCTGAAAGGTACCGATCGAGCGGCATGTTATCACAATCTTCGCTCATCCAGGCGGTCACCGTCTCATCGGCAGTTAGTTGCTTTGCTTGCAATAATGCTTGAGCGCGAGAAAATGCCTGTTCTAAAACCCACGTTGCGGCAATATTCTTGTGATGGTTGTAAATCTGAGCATACATAAAATAGCGAACGATTAGGTAGTGCTCGATCGCCGCCATTCCCTTTTGCGCCACCACAAGCTGCTGAGTCACCGGATCGTAGCGGAGCGCCATGAGAATGCGATCGAGGTCAATCTTGCCGTAAGACGCGCCTGTAAAGTAGCTGTCTCGCATTAGATAGTCGAGGCGATCGCAGTCCAACTGACTCGATACCAATTGTGAAACCAGCGGCACTGGATACTTTTTTAAGTAAACCTGTTCGATCTGATCGATGAGCGCTGGGTGAAACTGATCCAAAAGGTTACGAATTGGTTCAGATTCTCTCAAAATTCGTCTTGTCCAAAGTTCGTGATCGCTACCAAACACTTCTTCTGCGGTGTGGCTAAATGGCCCGTGACCGATGTCGTGTAATAGCGCCGCACAAAGGACGATCGACCGGTGAACCTGTAGCTGCGGATAGGATTTGGCGAGACGATCGAACGCCCGACGCGCCACGGCCATCACCCCTAACGAATGCGTAAACCGCGACCCTTCTGCTCCGTGAAACGTCAAACTCGCCGGCCCCAACTGCCTCACTCGCCGCAACCTCTGAAACGCAGGCGTATCAATGAGTTTAATTAACAAAGCTTCGGTTAGATCACTGCTACTAAGGGCGATCGCACCGTGTAACGGATCGTGATAAATTCGTTCAGCGTTGGGCAACAAGGGAAAAACGCAAATTAGGGACTATCTATCAAGCAGCATCCGCAAAAAGTGAATTAGACGTGATCGCTTCGACTGCCGCTTCGTATTGACGATCGCCAGAGGCACCAAACTTATCTAATGTGATTGGCTCAAGCGGAACGACTCGATCGGGCGAAATTCCCACCTTATTAATATCCGTGTGGCTGGGAGTCTCATATTTAGCGACTGTGACTGCCAAGCCCGACCCATCTGATAAATCAAATAGTGATTGAATCAAGCCTTTGCCAAACGTTTTTTCGCCCAAAATCACTGCACGGCCGTTATCTTTTAAGGCTCCTGCCAAAATCTCACTGGCACTGGCCGTTCCCTGATTCACCAAAACGACAAGCGGGTCACGGGTTAAAGATTCTCCCATCGCCTCATAGCTGCCGATCGTGCCTTGACGGTTGACAGTGTAGACAATCGTGCCTTCATCGATCCACAGCCGCGCCACCTCAATGCCAGCTTGTAGCAATCCACCAGGGTTATTTCGTAAATCGAGAATATATGAATCGGCTCCCTGCTTTTCGAGACGAGCGATCGCGTGAGCCACTTCCACTGTGGCGTTGGCGTTAAACTGTCCCAACCTCACGTAGCCAATCTTTTTGCCGTCTGATTGAGGACGCAACTCAGCGTAAACGGGATTCAGGGCAATGCGATCGCGCACCAGTTCAATGTCTTTGGACGCTTCGCCTTCTCGTTCGATCGTCAATGTGACATGACTCCCGATCGTGCCTCGCATCCGTTCCGCCGCGTCATCTAGCGTCAGTCCTTCAGTCGTTATGCCGTCAATCATCAGAATGCTGTCCGCAGGTCGAATTCCCGACTTGGCAGCAGGCGAACCCTCAACCGGAGCAATTACCCGCAATCGCTTCGTCGCTGGATCGAGTGCAATCTGCAAGCCTACCCCCGTCAACTCGCCCGACGTACTGGTCTGCAAGCTGCGATACTGATCAGGCTTGAGCAGCCGAGTAAAGGGATCATCCAACCCCGCCAACATCTGCTGAATCGCCGTGTATGCCGCTTCTCGATTGGGCAAAGGCTGCTTCAAATACTTTTCTCGAATCGCCCACCAATTTTGATGGTTAAAGCTGGAATCAACGTAGGAGCGATCGACAATTCGCCAAACTTCGTTGACCAACCGCTGCTCTTCACTCAGAGCTTGGGCCATTGGAGCAAAGCTGCTAAAGGCGATCGCAAACAACAAACTAAATACGAGCAGTGAGCGAATCCAAGAAAATCGTTTTCCCATAGCGATCGATACTAACCGTAAATGCCCTTAAATTTCTACTCTGCCCTCAGAATTAAGCCCAGCTACCAGAAGGACAAAAGACTGAATTCCTTACAGGGTAACTGTTTTAACCAAAAGCTAGCACTTTCAGCCTGTCTCATGTCTAGCGTCGAACGTCTAAAGTCCAAACCACTTGGAAGAGCAACTAATAAAAGCGCTAAAAACGCAACTTTTCTTTACAAATAGTTAAAAAGCCTTAACCCTCGAAAAAGGTTAACCAAAACCACTCAAACTTTGGCTAATAAACGTTTTCCAGACTGTAATCAGGCTTAAGGCTGTGTTACATTTTCTATGAACAGCAATCATTTTTAGGAACGCTTGCTTTATGGCAAATGTGTACGACTGGTTCGATGAGCGCCTCGAAATTCAGGCCCTCGCGGAAGACGTAACCAGCAAGTACGTGCCGCCTCATGTCAATATCTTCTACTGCTTGGGTGGAATCACGTTAACTTGCTTTTTGATCCAGTTTGCAACTGGGTTCGCGATGACCTTCTATTACAAACCAACTGTTACCGAAGCGTTTGAGTCGGTGCAGTACATCATGAACGATGTCAACTTTGGCTGGTTGATTCGCTCTGTTCACCGTTGGTCTGCCAGCATGATGGTGCTGATGATGATTTTGCACACCTTCCGGGTTTACCTGACAGGTGGTTTCAAAAAGCCCCGCGAATTGACCTGGGTGACGGGTGTCATTCTGGCTGTGATTACCGTTTCCTTTGGGGTAACGGGCTACTCGCTGCCTTGGGATCAAGTGGGCTACTGGGCAGTCAAAATTGTGTCTGGCGTACCTGAAGCAATCCCCGTAGTGGGCACGCTGATTGCTGACTTGCTGCGTGGGGGTGCAAGTGTGGGTCAATCCACGCTGACTCGCTACTACAGCGCTCACACCTTCGTTCTTCCCTGGCTGATTGCTGTGTTTATGCTGGCGCATTTCTTAATGATCCGCAAACAAGGCATTTCTGGCCCTCTGTAAGGACTTTAGATTTTAGATTAGAGGAGTAGAGCTAGTCTAAGATCTAAGGCTGCCTGCCTTCCCCTTCCTGCGATTTCCATCTATAAGGAGAGCCTTTTTCGACTATGGCAACTGTTAAAAAGCCGGATCTAACTGATCCTCAATTGCGTGCCAAGTTGGCGAAAGGAATGGGTCACAACTATTACGGTGAACCCGCCTGGCCCAACGATTTGCTGTACATCTTCCCGGTGGTGATTTTGGGTTCGATCGCCCTCTGTGTCGGTTTGGCAGTCCTTGACCCCGCTCAAATTGGCGAACCTGCTAACCCCTTTGCTACGCCGCTCGAAATTTTGCCTGAGTGGTATTTGTACCCTGTGTTCAACATTCTGCGGATCGCGCCAAACAAACTGCTGGGTGTTGTGCTGATGGGATCTGTGCCTCTGGGACTGCTGATTGTTCCGTTTATCGAAAATGTGAACAAATTTCAGAACCCTTTCCGTCGCCCTGTTGCGATGGCAGTTTTCCTGTTTGGAACGGCTGTGACGCTCTGGTTAGGAATTGGGGCAACCTTCCCTGTTAGCAAGGCGCTCACCTTGGGCTTATTCTAGGTAATTCTTTGACTTTGGAATTTGGCATCTGTAGTTCTCCAATTTAGTTTGGAGGCTGTCAGGTGCCACTTTTTTATGAGTTTTCAGCGATGAAGCGATCGACGTGTTATTGCTCTCTCAAAAAGTGACCTCATTAAAACCAATTGGATAAGCGAGGGCTGTGTCAGCTAGACCCACTGCTAAATGCTCAACACTACAATGAACACAGCGCACAACAACACCATAGAATTCATCAATGACCTACACTGTGATTTACGACGGGCAGTGCAATCTTTGCTCTAACCTTGTGCAACTTCTAGAAACGCTGGATAGAGGCGATCGCTTTCAGTACATTCCCATGCAGGATCAAACAGGGCTGGATCAATTTGGTGTGACC
This sequence comes from Phormidesmis sp. 146-20, assembly GCF_052939475.1. NCBI lineage: Bacteria > Bacillati > Cyanobacteriota > Cyanophyceae > Leptolyngbyales > Leptolyngbyaceae > Phormidesmis > Phormidesmis sp. 146-20. Next base: position 3,986 of record NZ_JBJPHT010000069.1, on the reverse strand, counting down.
GCTCAAGACTGCGAACAGGGTATGATTTTGATCGATAATGAGAACCGAGATCGCCGCTGGCAAGGTAGCAATGCCGCAGAAGAAATCGGTCGCCTACTTCCTTTTGGCAGCCCGTTTGTGACAGCTTACCAAAGCTTGCCCGGAGTCAAATGGGTGGGCGATCGCGTTTACGAACAAGTTCGCGACAATCGGTACACGCTGTTTGGACGACGATCAGAAACCTATAAAACCGCCTATCCTGCTTGTGACACCGCCTGTGAACAGTACTTTTCGCAATGAATCTTCCTCCGTGGCAAAAAGCCTCTGTCATTGATCACACCCAACGCTTGATTAAAAGCTTTCAACATTGGACAGGCAAACTTTTAGTTGGTCAAGATTCTCCTGAGAGGCAAGCTCAGTCCTTGTTTGAAGCTCCCTTCGCTGTGGTTTCTCACGGGACTGAAGCCGATCCAATTTTTAATTACGCAAATGCCCAGGCACTTCATCTGTGGCAGTTGGATTGGAAGCAGTTTACCCAAATGTCGTCGCGACTGTCAGCCGAACCAGTTGTCCAGGCAGAGCGCGATCGCCTCCTAGCAGAAGCCAAACTCAAAGGCTACATCAACGATTATCGCGGGATTCGGATCACCAGTACTGGACAGCGATTTTGGATTGAGAATGTGACTTTATGGGATGTCTTCGACGAGAACAACCGCTCCTTCGGTCAAGCTGCCACCTTCTCTCACTGGAAGTTCTTACCCTAACGCCTTCTACTTTTATCGGTTGAGTCCCCGACTGGTCTGTGTTTCAAACCTGTCCTGTCGCCAACTGCCTTCGATACGAGCGTTGTTAGCAAAAATGTACACGCCTCGCCCGTGACGCTTGCTCTCTCGAAACTCCCCCTCATAGCGGTTGCCGTTAGGAAAAATACAGACACCGAGACCGTTCATCAAGCCATCTCGAAATTCGCCTTCACACTGCGTCCCATTTGCATAGATAAACACCCCTCTTCCCTGCCGATTGTTTTCTACAAAAGCCCCTTGATATCGATTACCACTAGGGAAAATACAGGCTCCTAGTCCGGTTAGAAAGTTGTTGCGAAACTCGCCTTCACATCGGGTTCCGTTGCGGTAAGTAAATATACCCTTACCGTGTCTTTGATTGTTTCGGAATTCGCCTTCATAGCGATTGCCGCTTGTAAAAATACAAGTTGCCCGACCGTTTAAAAAGTTGTTGCGAAATTCACCTTTACACTCTGTTCCATCTGTGTAGAAGAAAGTACCCTTCCCGTTTCGTTCACTATTTCGTAATTCTCCCTGGTAGCGGTTTCCACTGGGAAAGACACAGATATGTGACCCACTAAGGGTGCCATCTTTCAGCTTTCCATTACAGTAGCTGCTAGTAGGCTCAGAACTCGCGATCGCCGTCGCTCTCCCAAACGCGTGGTCAGTAGAATTAACGCCGACCGTCACCAAGAGGCTAAGTCCAATTTGACGAAGCCAAACTGATGAGTGAGACGAGATTTTAAGTGGCGAGTTGACGGGGGCTAACTTTACAGATGCCATGACGATCACGAGTTCAACAAAACTTCAAAAGTGCAATTCCTTGTTCAAGAGTACGGCATCATGATTGCGAACCTCCTAGAGGAAATTCCTGATCTTGACCGTTCGATCCAAGCAAGAGAAGAAAATTTTGTGAGCAAACTGCGCGTTAGTGCTTCAGCAAGTCAACTCTCAATTATGTAAAATCTCCTTAATCGAATACCAGCGCACCATGCTTCCGTTTTTGCCTGTTTTCCCGATCGCTCAGGTTGTCACGCTGCCCCCAAATTCCAGACCGCCTGCTGTCGCTTCTATTCTCCCTCCCCAAGAGACTTTGCCACTCCAAGAAGATCTGCAACCACAAGAAATCCTTCAGAGACAAGAGATTGTTCAGCCTCAAGAGATTCGGCCTCTGTCCGGCAAGCTTGACGAGATCCCTGTTTTCAATAGCAATAGTCCAGAAATGGTCATGACTGAAGGGATCTTACTCTCTACGTTTCCGCCTCAAGGCAAACGAGTGCCCTCTGCTCATCTAAACTTTGCTTTTCAAGGGAGATTTGACCTCTTTTCTCACCACATTTCTAAAGCCAGTAATCCTAGCGAGACGCGCAGCCTATTTCAAGGAATTCTTCTTCATAACCCTGGTCTTCAGCCTGTTACCGTTGAGATTCTGCAAGCCGCTACTTATCTGACTCGCCCAGATGCGCTATTCGTCAATTTGCCACCCTATATCGAAGATCCTCTTGGTACTGTTTATGCCGGCCCTGGTGGGCGAGTTGTCAATGACATTCTTAGGGGACGTAAGCAAGGCAATTGGACACGATCGCTAGTGATCCCTCCGAGACAAAGCCAAATGCTGATGAATTTACCGATTCCGGCCGGATCTGTCACACCCACTTCTAATGGCCGCTCCACTCTAATGCGTTTATCTAGCAGTCATTCCATTTATGTGGCATCTCTGGCTATGTTCGCACCTCGCAATCCAAATGGAACAGAGCGCATTCCGACGCTAGAAGAATGGCAAAACCTTCTCGATACGGGTGGCTTGGCCGGCCCGCGCGATCGTTCTCCCACTCCACCTTCTGAGAAAACTGATCGCATCATCTATGGCCGAGTGGCTGGAGTCGCCCAGGGGTCACAATGGCAAGCAAAACTTACGGATAGTCCAAGGAGCGATCGGCTAACGATTCCCCGCAAGGGACGTGCAATTTCTTACGGGTTGAGTACCCTGCCCCAAGGTACTTTTGGTACGGGGCAAGTCCAAAGCGCTCCAATGCTCGTTCGCTATCCTGACACTGCCTACCTTGCAAACGGCAATTACGGGATTCAGTACAATCTGACTTTGCCGCTTCACAATGATACAAAGCAAACTAAAACTGTTGCACTGGTGGTCGAAACTCCCGTCAAACAGGACAAGGGCAGAGATGGACTGCTCTTTTTCACCGCCCCTGAACCTCAAATCTTCTTTCGAGGCACGGTTCGACTTCGTTATGCAGACGATCAAGGAACTCCACAAATCCGATACATCCATCTGGTTCAACGTAGAGGACAACAAGGTGAACCACTGGTGACGCTGACCCTAAAAGGAGGCACTCAACGCTCAGTCGAAGTCGATTTTCTATATCCTCCTGACGCGACTCCGCCCCAAATTCTTACAATCAAGACGCTAAACAATTAAGGTTGATCGTGCTTGAATCCGCAAACGTTGCTCCGTGGCTCTACTGGTCGCTGTTTCCTATTCACCGTGCCTTTCTTCACTTCTATTTCAGTCAGATTACAATTCAGGGCCGTGGAAATCTTCCAGACAAAGGCCCGATGGTTTTAGCCTCCAAACACTTTAGCCGTTGGGATCCGCTTGTTCTCGCTCTGTTGAGTAGAGAACCTCTGAGATTTATGACGCGATCGGATCAAATGACTGGCGCGCAGGGTTGGCTAATCCAACGATTGGGAGGCTTCTCGGTTGACCCCACTCGTCCCAAAGTCTCTAGTATCCGTCAGACCATTCAATTACTTCGAGCGGGGGAAAAGCTAGTTGTTTTTCCTGAAGGTGGAATCGTTCGGGATGAGTCTCTACGTACTTTAAAGCCTGGAATAGCTCGCTTAATTCTCCAAACTGAAGCAACCGCAAAACCAGAAATCTCTATTCCTGTAGTGCCGATCGCAATACAATACAGCCCTACTTCATGTCCAAGGGCAGAAGTTATTGTTCATATTGCTCCACCTCTATTCATAAACCAGTACCGTCAACCTGATGAGCAACAAACTGCTCAAGCATTCACCGAAGCCCTTCAAGAAGAAATCTCGCATGGTCTAAAGCTCACAGCAGATGAGTACCCTCTCAAAAAGAGTTCCTCATAGCAAGTTCCTCATAGCACTGAGAGACATTGATGAATTTCTCAAACATCTGGGCCAAAGGACTTCCAGCCCTTTCGGAACATTTTCCAGCGAATCTCTTGACAGTAAGTT
>NZ_JBJPHT010000068.1:0-29634 GCF_052939475.1 Phormidesmis sp. 146-20 | reverse complement strand
ATCGGAGAATTTAGTAGGCTCTCTATCTTACAATTAATTTTACCCACCTACTTACAGCATCGGGTTAACATCAGTTCCTCTCACTTCTTAATTTTCTTTAGATATGCTTTAGACCCAGAGCCGATCGCCCAATATATCAGAGGTGAAACCAAAACAGGAATCAGGATACCCAGGGTCAGAAAGGATGAAGGTAATGCAGGTGAAACCATCTTTAAGGCTAATAGTGCAACTGTTGTGCTGCAAATTGCAATGAGCGTGTAGTCGATCGAGACCCAAAGTTTTAACGAATTAGAGATAACTTGTCTTTGTTTGAATGTATAAACCTGACCAATACTGTAAGCAGCAATAAATTGAATGGCTACACCCATTCCAAGAAACTTGATGCCAAGAACAGTTTGCAAGAGACCAAGCATCAGGTTAGCAGCAAGGGTGTAACCAAAGATCATCAACGCAAGCATATAAGCTTTACTCCACATGAATGTAGAACCTGGGTGAATATGAATTGAATTACCTACAATCTATAGACTGCGATTTCGTAGAGTAGTTTTCCCTCAATGTTGGACACAATTACGGTTTAAGTCTAAGTGGCTCGATTCGAGATGATCTATTTAATTCTTTAAACACAAAAAAGGGCAGACGAGATTGCCCACCCTTGAGAAGTTTTGAGTGTGAAATGAGGTTAGACGATCTCTTCGAGTTACCCGCAAGGGGTCGCCATGTCAGGTTCGCGCATTTTTATCGCTACAGCATCCGAAACGCCTGATCCGTAGACTTCACAGGAGTTGTTAGGACTCTCGATTAGTTTGATTTTGTAAAGCTGTGCGCCGATGTTGCGAATCGGTTGTTCTAGCAGATCGCGAATATGTACGGCGATGTTTTCGGCAGTGGGAACAACTTTTTCAAAATATGCAATGTCTTTATTCAAAAAAGTGTGGTCAAAGGGTTCCGTCACATAATCTTCGATCGCTTTCTCAAACGCAACTAAATCTGCTAACATTCCCGTTTCTGGATCGATTTCACCTTTGATTGTGACTTCTAGATGATAGTTGTGGCCGTGACCATTGGGACGAGCGCACTTGCCATAGATTTCGCAGTTCTTTTCAAAGCTCAGATCGGGTCGGGCGAGACGGTGAGCGGCGCTGAAATGGGTGCTGACAGTGAGAAAAGCTTCCATAGAGTTTCCTTGGTAATCGGCCCAGAGTTCGGGGTGTTCGTAGAGGCGGATGTTGACGATCGGCAAATGCGATTCTAGTTTGTGCCAGATGACTCGTGCAATATTCTCGGTGGTAGGCAAGGTCTGCTGAAACTCGACCCAGGCATCGTTGAGAAACGAGAAATCAAGCTGGCTGGTGACCTCTTTTTTGATGACGTGTTTGACATCTGACAGGTTAAGCACCATGCCATATTCATCCAGATCGCCCAGCATCGACACATACAGCACATAGTTGTGGCCATGACCCATCGGACGGGCACAGGCACCAAAGCGATCGAAGTTCTCCGCCTCGCTCAGATTGGGCAGCCAATATCGATGACTAGCCGAAAATTGGGCACGGCGATCGATGATACATTTCATAAATTGAGTCAGGAAGATTGGAGCTTGTAAAGTTACGTAAACTTACACTGTCCCTAGGATATCGAATTGCGGCAGAGAGTGATGACGAGTTTCGCTCAAATGTTCGACTTCTTGCAGAATAACTACTGGGAGTGTCCTAGTTCATCAAGCTGGTGAAATACCATCAACCTTACGTCTCAATTCGCCAAAGCGTAAGGTTTCGTTGGTGTCTAAAATCCACAGAATGTATATCGTCCACTGTCCTGCTATTTGGTTGAGGAGTTTTTCAAGGGGAGCGGATTCTGGTTCTGCCATAGATACTGGTAGTTTCTGATGTATTGTGCAGTTACTAAACGGTAACTACTTTACTTTGGAAACTCCTGCGCTTAGTGTCTACATAGATTTCTAGTGAATTCTACAGGTAGGGGCAAATATGAGAGACCAGAGCTGGTTTGTTGCTTTACTAGTAGGGCTGATGTGCTTGATTCGGTTTAGTCTCAGCCCTGTTGGCTATGCTGACCCACAATGGCTGATGGAGCAACTTAACATCCCCATCGATCTAAACATCCAAATGCCTTACATCATTCGTGTTTGGGCAGTTAGAGATATTGTGCTTGCTGCGATCGTTGCTTTTGCAGATAGAAGTACTGTGAAAACACTTTTGTGGGCGTGCCTTGCCATTGATATGACCGATATCGTATCTGCACACTTGAGCAACGCAGCAGGGTTGTTTAATGCATCCGAAACTTGGTCGCTCAAACTGACTGCAATTGCTGCACTTGTTCCAGAACTCGCGGCGTTAGTTTTACTCACTATTCGCAAAACAGATAAGCCAGTTGACACCGAGAAGACGCAAGTAAAGAGTTCAGAAACTGCTGCCTAGCAAAGCCCGACAATCCCGCCGCATACTGCTCAGACAGACTTATCTCATCCCTCATTCCCTCTCGCGCAGCGGATTACCCCCAAAGGGGGAACAGATCATCGAAGTTCTCCCTCACCCCGTCGGCTCTACCATTCCCATATGCTCCCACCAGCGATTGAGGGGAAAGTACACCACAGGGGCCCACAGACTGCTGAGAATTGCTGAACTGAGCGCGACAAACTGGTGATACGTCCAGATCTCAGCGATCGACCGACCACCCAGCAAACTAAACTGAATCGCCGTCACCGTTTCGGCTAAGACTGCCATTCCAAATACAATCAGGGCAACCGAAATAAAATCTTCCTGCACGTAGCGCTGTTTTTGTAGCTTGGCCGTCAGCGCCCCGACGATCGCCAAACTCAATGCATGAGTCGGACTCGGAGCCGTCATTCCATCTTGCAGCAATCCCAACACCAATCCCGCAAACGCTCCCTGAAAGACCGATCGCTTCACACTCCAGGCCACCACCCAAACCAATAGCCAGTTGGGGCCAATTCCTGCCAGTTCCATCCCAGGGAGACGCGACGGCAACAGAATCAGACAGATTAGAATTGAACCGATCGTCACGCCCCAGTTCACCAGCGGACGAGAAAGAGGATGCTGATCAAACAGATTGTCGAGAGCCGAGTTTTTCATCGTGCGGCATCCGGAGAAGGAGCAGCAGCCGGGGAGGGCAAATTAGTCGGAGAGGGAGACGGCACTGTTTTAGGAGGGGGCACCAGAGGTAACGGCTGCGCTAAATTTGGCGAATTGGGATAGACGACCGCCCACTCCAAATTATTCACCGGGGCAGAAAGCTCGATCACCGCTTCAGGAGCAGGACTTTTGGTGAGATCGACTGACTCAATCCGCCCGATCGGAATCCCCGCCGGAAACCGCCCACTCAGCGAAGAGGTCGAAACCACATCATCCCGCCGCACATCGGGCACTTTTTCATAAAATTCCATGACGGCTCGATTGGCTGACTTGCCGCGCATCAAACCCATCGATCGACTGCGGCTGACCGTCACGCCTACCCCGCTACTAGGGTCGCTCAACAGCAAAACTCGGCTCGTATTGGGCGTTACATTGTCCACTCGCCCGACCAGACCACCGGGACTCAGCACGATCGATCCCACTTCAATGCCGTCCCGACTGCCGCGCCCCAGGGTCACCTGCTGCCACCAATGATCTGCGCTGCGTCCGATCACGGGAGCCGTCACGCCCTTCACCTTTTTGCCGGATGTGAATCCTAAAAGCTCCTCTAGACGCTGATTTTTGCTTTCTAGCTCAATCAATCTTTGCTGTAACTCCAACAGTTGAGCGTTGGCAATGCGATCGACCTGGGTTGGCTTGGCTTGAAAAGGGCGGGTGAGAACCTGATAGGTCTCCATGAGCAACACCCCTTGAGTTTGCCGCACAATCAGGGCGGTTCCCAGGGCGAGGGTAGCTAGGGCAGCCTGAACTCCATATCGATCCCACCAGCGGCGCAGTGCGTACATTCAACCTACTCGTTTTGCTGGACTAACTTTACAAAAGGACACGTTTCATTTCAACGCTAAGGTCATTTTTCGCAGCGCGATCGCCCTATCAGGACGGTGACTCTATCTAGCGAGGCGGACGAGTGCTAAATACGCGCTCAAGTTGTTTAAAGTTCTCCAACACGCGACCCGTTCCTAGCACCACGCAACTGAGGGGGTCGGCCGCAACGTGAACGACAATCCCCGTTTCGTGACTGATGAGCGTATCGATTCCCTTCAGCAATGCGCCGCCGCCCGCCAGCATGATGCCGCGATCGATAATGTCGGCTGCCAGTTCGGGAGGAGTCCGCTCCAGAGTGCGCTTAACCGCATCGACGATGACCGAGAGTGGCTCAGACATGCTTTCTCGAATCTCGGGCCCTTTGATGGTGACGGTGCGCGGCAGTCCTGAGAGCAGGTGTAATCCGCGAACTTCCATGATGTCTTCGTCGCCCTGCGTGGGATAAGCCGACCCGATGGTGATTTTAATTTCTTCGGCGGTGCGTTCCCCGATTACCAGGTTGTGAACTTTTTTCATGTACTGCACGATCGCTTCGCTCAATTCATCGCCCGCGACACGCACCGATTCGCTCAAAACCGTACCTTGTAAGCTGAGAACGGCGACTTCTGTCGTGCCGCCTCCGATGTCGATAATCATGTTGCCCGTTGGCTCGGCTACCGGAAGACCTGCTCCGATCGCTGCGGCGACAGGTTCGTCAATCAGATACACTTCTCTCGCCCCGGCTTGGGAGGCGGCTTCCATAACGGCACGACGCTCAACGCCCGTAACGCCACTGGGGATGCCAATCACTATGCGAGGAGACACCAGTGTTTTGCCCTCATGCACTCGTTGAATAAAGTGTTTGAGCATCAGTTCGGCGGTGTCAAAATCTGCAATCACCCCATCTCGCAGAGGACGCAGGGCAATCACGTTTCCGGGGGTGCGTCCCAACATTCTCTTGGCATCCTCCCCAACCGCCAAGGGGATTTTCTCGTTTTGATCCATTGCTACGACGGAGGGTTCTTGTAGAACAATGCCCTTACCCGATACGTAGACTAGTGTGTTGGCGGTTCCCAGGTCGATACCCATGTCCCGGGATAAGGAGAAGCGACTAAAAAGACCCACTATTCTATCCTCTAAATAACGCTATTGAGTACGCTCGGACGGGATGAAATTTAACACCAAGACTAATCGATAGTGGATTTTATTACAGTTTCCTGCTTGAGTCTAGGTCATCTTGCATCAAATTGTAGGCTCAAGGTCTATTGAACCATTCTCCAGCGTGTTTCAAGCCTCAGATCACAAATTACTTTTAAGAGGTTTGTATTTTAGGACTTGCCCTGTGAAACCTGCGTTTTGGGCGTTTTGGTGCTTTGCTTACTCATACACTACACGCCTTACGGAGGCAGATCAGCATAATAGAAAAAGGATTCCTATCAAATCAGTTGTCATCCCTAAAAATCACTGATGAATGGTGTAATTTGAACTAATTTTTGTTTTGACGTTGGGTTTAATTTGTTTTTAATACTAAGTGCGATGTGAGTGCGATCGTCGGCCCTAAATTCGCTTAACCCAGTTTAATGTTAAAATTATAAGTACAAATGTATTGAAATGCATCAGGTGACCAAATTTGAGTACGATCGCACCTGATCATCTCGTATTCTAAAAGCACTTACAAACCGCGAGCGACAAATATGAGTTTAAACGTAGTGACGCTAGTAGGCCGCGTTGGTGGCGATCCAGATGTGAAGTATTTTGAGTCGGGCAGCGTGAAGTGTCGGCTGACGTTGGCGGTCAATCGTCAAACTCGCAATAGCGATCAGCCCGACTGGTTTAATTTAGAGCTTTGGGGCAAACAAGCTGATGTAGCGGCCAACTATGTGAGAAAGGGCAGTCTGATCGGAGTCAAAGGCTCTCTCAAGTTTGATACCTGGAAAGACCGCAACACCGGAGCCGATCGTACGTCCCCTGTCGTGCTGGTCGATCGGCTACAGTTGCTTGGCTCAAAGCGGGACAATGAAGGCGGTGGAGAAGCGACTTCTGGTGGGTATGCAGAGGACTTTTAGAAACGCTGCATTCAGTCTCTAAATCAGTAGCTAATCTGCAACGTGACTGATCCTTCGACGCGCTGATCTCCCCCGATGACAGGAGAGGGAGCTTTTGAGGCGGACACTCGCGCTGCAAAGTCTCCATATTCCGCAGGGCGAGGCGGTGGGGCAAACGCTCCGTTGACTTGAATGCTGACGATCTCTTTGCGCGTAAAGTTGAGAGCGTTTAACACCGAGTCAGCCTGACCTTGGGCATCCTGAGTAGCTTTGCGAAGCGCTTGTTTTTGGGCAGCGGCGATCGCGTCATCGGTAGCAATAAAGCTCACCCCTTCAATTCGAGTGGCTCCCGCTGAGACGGCATCGTCCAAAATTGTGCCAGCCTTCTCGGTGGGCAATCGAAAGCTCACACTATTGGTTGCGGTATAGCCAACGAGCGTTTGAGTGTTGTTGTCGTAGCGATAAACCGGATTGAGGCTAATGCCCGTCGTCTCTAGCTTGTCTACACTGCGTGATTTGAGCAGCGTCACGACAGAGGTCGATCGCCGAGCGACGGACTGCTGCGCTTCTCCTGCGGTTTTACCCTGAAATTCTACGCCTAATCTCACTTGAGTCAGTGTTGTAGGAATCTCTTCAAATCCTCGTCCAGTTACGGTTAAAGTTCGCATAAGTTTTTCTTGAGCGATCGCGGGACTGGCAAGTGTAAAACTGATCAACCCCAGAATGGGCAACGCTTTGAAGCGGCTCCAGGTAGAGTGAGACGGTTTAAGACTGGAAATCATTTTGTTGGCTCCTCACAGAAAGTTTTGAGATCGGTTTGGATTCTCTTACTCTGCCATTGGAGCGGAACGATCGTGCTTCCTGTTACACTTTTCGCAACTCTGAGCCGAACGCTCTAGAATGGGACAGCCAATTTGACACCTATCTTAGAGAGGAAATCTGGCATGTTCAAGCGTTTAGGCGGCTATTTTCTAACGGGATGCTGGACGATTGCCACCCTTGCTGTGAGCACACCTCCCGTTTCGGCCCAACTGTTTAACAGTACGGTTGATCAGCTTTCGGTGAGCGATCGCACGACGCTGAGAAGGGGTCAACCGATGATCACGGGTGAGAAAGGCAGCTACACCGCCAGAGTGCTCGTCAAGGGTTCTCCAGCGATGGCCTGGTTAGTGCTGACGGACTATGGCAACTTTTCTAAATTTTTGCCTAATGTAGTTTCTAGTAAAATCTTGGAGTCAAAGGGCGATCGCAAGGTGGTCGAGCAAATTGACTCGCGCCAGGTCTTTTTGGTCACGATTCAATCGCGGGTGCGGTCTTCTATTGTCGAAAAGGCCAAGACTCGCATCGATTTTCAACTCGTGGAAGGTGACCTGCAAAGTCTAAAGGGCTATTGGATGATTGAGTCGATCGCCCCTTTTAAGGGAGCAAAACCGACTCAAGTGCTGATTACTCAGGTCGTCGAGGCCCAACCCAAGTCAGGTACTCCCAGGAATGTGTTTTACAACGTTTTCAAAAGTTCTCTCAGTGACACGATGGAGGCGATCGGTCGAGAAGTGGGAAAACGGGAGAAGGGAGAACTGCGATGATCTGTTCCCCCTTTTGGGGTAATCCGCTGCGCGAGAGGGGATGAGGGATGAATTAAACTTGGATGAGATGGGGATAGAGTAGCGGTTTTGAGAGGAGTAAAGCGTTGATCTGGGTTGGGTAGATTGATTTTTCCGGAGATCGGATGAATTAGCGGAAGTTAAGTAGGTAGGCAGTTTGGGGTCTCATTTTCGACAGTTTTTGAGATTGTTGAACGAGATTTTTAACCTGCTGAATGTGAGAGGGTTTGTTCTAAATTCAATTTTCTACAACGCTTTCATGAGTCTGGATCTATCCCTTCCCCAGTTTCTACTATGCTCCCACTGAGTCACCCAGCCGAAGCTCAAATTAAAGATCTTCCTCGTCCCAACGATCACCTTCAATCATCGGCGCACGTGGATACTCAGAAAGCTTTTCAACTGATCGATCGCATTCTCCCCTTTGAAGCCTGCCTCTATCATCAGATTTTGCCGCTGTCTCTCGACGATCGCTGTCTCAAATTGGGTATGGTTTCGCTCGAAGATGTGGCTGCCCTGGACTACGTGCGGCGAATTCTCAGCTTTATGGACTACTCGCTGGTGCCCCAAAGCATTGCCTCCGAAGCTCACTACGCCATTCTCTCTGCCTATCTCAATCACACCAAAAACATTCAGTCCACGCCAACGGAGCCACTGCTTCAAGCTCCCCAACAGAAAAAAACTGTCCCAGATCGCAACACTCAGGAAACATTTCTGGTCGATGCGCCCGATCAGCTAGAGGACATCAATCTACCGATCTCGCCTACGCAACCGCCCATCCATCCCACAGAGTTGCCCGGAGAATTGCAGAAAGTCGTGTTGAGCGATCGCCAAAATCTTCTAGAAACGCACGTCACAGATCCAGAGTTGGCGCGCACCTTTATTCTCAACGAAACGGCGCTTCCTCAAGAGTTGCCAACCCCAGGAGATGCGCTGCCGATGCTGACGGTTACGACTCACCATCAAGATAGCCCCATAGAGGTTTTGGCAACCCTGCCCCCGGCTCAACTTTTACAAGAGCTTTTAGGACGGGTTCTGACAGATGGGATTGGTCGGCTGTATTTTGAACGCAAGGCCCACGGCAGAATCCTCTGGAGCCAAAATGGAGTTCTCCAATCGGTTTTGCAAAGGTTGCCGCTGGCGGTCTTTCAGGGAGTGATTGATGAGCTGAAGGGCTTGACTCATCTGCCTTTGACCGCTGTCAAAAAACCAACTCAGGTCGAAATTGAGCGAGTCTATCAAAAAAATCGACTGCTGCTGAGATTGCGCGTCATGCCCGGTACTCATGGAGAAGAAGCCACTCTCCAGATTCTTCGAGGGGCTGCTCTTAAGTTTTATCAACAGCAGCAGTTAGCCAACCTGAGTCGAGATGCGCTGACCATTGCTCAGGATCTTCAGAAAAAAGTAGATGAAATCCGCGATCGCACCCGTTCCAGTCCCCAAGCGCTTGACCAATCCAACGTCGTGCCCAATCTCAGCCAGGTATTGAAGCTAATCGAACAACAGCTAGAAGTCCTGAAACGGCTTGAATAGATTGGCTTGAGTTTTGAGCTGGATATCAGAAGTGGCTTGAGGTTGGACGACCTCTGCTATGGAGAACCCAAAACTCAAAGGACTCTAAGCGATCGCCACCGCAGGCATCCAACGACCCAGCGGCTTACCGACGACTGCCAAATCTTTCATCAGTTGGTCAAAGCGATCGGGGGTTAGAGATTGCGGGCCGTCTGAAAGGGCTTTCTTGGGATCGGGGTGAACTTCAATCATCAGAGAATCGGTGCCTGCTGCGATCGAAGCCATCGCCATCGATGGAACGTATTCTGCGCGACCCGTACCATGACTCGGATCAATCATAATCGGCAGGTGAGTCAAAGAACGCAGGACAGGAATCGCTGCTAAATCTAAGGTATTGCGGGCATATTGGCGATCGAACGTCCGGATGCCTCGTTCACACAAAATCACATTGGGATTGCCTGCTGCCAAAATGTATTCGGCTGCCATCAGCCAGTCTTCAAAGGTGGCGGCCATGCCTCGCTTGAGTAAGATCGGCTTATCCTGAGCGCCAACTTTCTTAAGCAGCGAAAAGTTTTGCATGTTGCGGGCCCCGATTTGGATCACGTCAGCCACTTCTGCCAGCATCTCTAAATCGGCTGCGTCCATCAGTTCGGTGATGATCCCCAGTCCAGTAGCTTCGCGGGCAGCAGCCAACAAACCCAAAGCGCTCTCGCCGTGTCCCTGGAATGCGTAGGGCGAAGTCCGAGGCTTGAATGCACCTCCCCGAAGGAACTGGGCCCCAGCTGCTTTGACTCGTCGCGCCGTTTCGACAATCATGGCTTCATTTTCGACCGAGCAGGGGCCAGCTACCACCACGAGAGGATGCTGTTCGCCAAAGTAGATCGTGCCGTTGGGGGTTGGAACTGCGACTTCACTGGGTTCACCTTGACGGTATTCGCGGCTGGCTCGTTTGAAGGGTTGCTCAACGCGCAAAACCTGTTCAATCCAGGGGCTAACTTCCTGAATTTGCAACGGATCCATTTCGATGGTGTCACCGACTAGACCAATGACAACCTTGTGCTTACCGACGATCTTTTCGGGGGTGAGTCCCCAGTTTGTGAACTCCTGGTCAATGCGGGTCACTTCGGCTTCCGGGGTGCCGATTTTCATCACCACGATCATGTTAAAGTCCCTGCTGTGTTGTGGATATGCAGAATGATGCGTGAACTGTTGAACGAAGCTAATACAGTTCAAATTTAATAGTATGACAAGTTGGAGGGTCGCGATCGACCAAGCCAGCTAACAGCCCTGGATCGAACCCAAAACTAATCGCCGATCGCTCGCTCTCTAGATTCTTTCCAGGCAGATCTCAAGCGCCTAAAGTTGGTCACAAACTCCTCATAGCCCAGTCGAGTTCCTACTCTCTCTTCATCCCAGGAGGCGGAGAGAATGCCGTAGGAAAGCCCGATCACGCCCAACCCAAGAAAGCCCATGCTCACCAGCAACACCACCACATTGGGCAACTTAAACCAACCGTTGGTGACGACAAAGTAGCTAACTACAAAGGTCAACATCCCTAGCAGCGTGGGTAGCGCGCAAAAAGACACCATTCGCCGGGCCATACGATCGCTAACAACCTTCGGAATTCCAAGCTGGTCGGGAGTCGATCGCCGAACCTTGCTTGCTTTGGGCGGCTTGACGGGGCTGTCTGGTGCAGGCTTTTCAGTTTGCGAGGGTTTGCGGCTCTCAGCACGAGACTTTTTTTTGGCTGGTTTTTTCCCTTTGTCTGCCACGGGCTTATCAGCTTTTTGCACAGGCTTTTTGCGCGTCTGAGCAGGCTCAAAAGGAAGACGTTCTGATTTAGATTTGGGTTCGCTAGATTCGGAGGACATGGCGCAAAGGCTCCTTAACCCCGAATGCCGAGGCGAGTGATCAGGGCGCGGTATTTTTCTGGGCTGCGCTTGTTGATGTAGGCCAGCAGACGTTTGCGCTGACCGATCATTTTTAGCAGACCCATGCGAGAAGCGTGGTCTTTTTTGTTGGTTCTCAGATGCAGACTCAGTTTGTTGATGCGCTCAGTCAGCATCGCGACTTGGACTTCGGACGATCCGGTGTCAGTTTCGTGAACTTGATAGTCGGAGATAATTTCTTGCTTGCGCTGTTGCAGCAGTGCCATGACCTAAAGCTTTCCCTATTCAAAATGAGTAATGCCAGTTTTTAATATTATCACAGCCAGTCGGAAGCAGGGAGCAAAATGACTAAAGAGGGACGTTGAGCCGGAGATTAGGGACTAAAAACCTACTCTGTTCAAAGTCTAGTGTCCAAGGTTCTGCGTCCAGGCTCTCTTCCTGTGCTTTTTAAAATTGTAGGGGCGGATCGATCAGGCGAGTAGTTTCGGGCGTTGAAATTTTTTGGGGAGGCGACATCGATCGCAGCACACACCAGCTAAAGACGGGCAGCGTCAGTAAAACCAGCATGATGGGAAAGGCAAAGTCCTGAATTCGGTATGACTTTGGGCGTGGAGAGAGGCGCGGGCGAGCATTGATTCTGCTGGGTGAAGATTTGAGCAAGGCTTCTGCTTCTCTAAAACTGAGATTAAGCCCCAACTGATAGACCGTTTTCTCAGCAATAATGTCCCAATCCTCGATACTATTTTGAGGAACTATTGGGGGAATTGAAGCTGGAGTTTGTGAGTTTACCTGCAAATCTTTATGCAAATCTTTGAGCACCTCAGTAACAGATTGATAGCGTAAATTGGTGGCGTTTTCTAATAGTTTGTTGATGATTTTAGCAAGAGAATTGCTGACTGAATGGGTCATATAATCTTGCCAAATCCAGTTGGCTTCGCTGCCGTCGTAGAGGTCAAAGGGCGACATTTGGGTGAGGAGGTGAATGCAGGTTGTGCCCAAACTATAGAGGTCGCTGGCGAAGACGGCTTTTCCTCTGGTCTGTTCGGGGGCAATATATTCGGCGCTTCCGATTAGCGTTCCGGTGTGGGCGAGGGCGGTTTTGGTTGCGTGTTTTGCGGCACCGAGATCAACTAAATAAAGCTTTTGGGTGTGGCGATCGCGAATAATATTGGCGGGTTTGATATCTCGATGAATCACCTGGCGATCGTGAATAAATTGCATTACGGGCAGCAAATCCTCAAGTAGCTGCCAGATTTGAGATTCAGTAAACGGCCCGTCGTCTGTCAGTTCTTGAGCGAGATTGCGCCCGTCGATGAGTTCTTGAATTAAATACTGATGTCCGGCTTGTTCAAGATGATCGAGCAGAGTGGGAATTTGAGGATGTTTGCCGAGTTCTCTGAGTCGCTGGGCTTCTTGACGAAATAGGGTAGAGGCTTTTTCTAGATGGTCGATGCCTTGTTGGGGAAAAAATTGTTTGATGATGCAGCGGCGTGAGGCGTGTGAGTCGATCGCCCAAAACGTTCTGCCAAATCCGCCTTGAGCGATCGGTTTGACCGCGAAATAGCGATTTAGCAACCTCAGTTCTGACCCACAAGCAGCACAAGTTTCTGTGAGGTCTGAGTTGTTTGGAGCGAGACAGGTGGGGTTGAGACAATAACTCATCTTTTGCGAGGGGATGAGGGAGGAGGGAAGAGGGAGGAGGGAGGAGGGAAGAGGGAGAACTGCGATGATCTGTTCCCCCTTTGGGGGTAATTCGCTGCGCGAGGAGGGATGAAAGAACGGCTTCATTTTGATGGGTGCCCAACATTCTTTCACTTCGCTTTATTGATGTCCACTACCCACAGGTAACCTCCGGATTATCGCTAGGCATTTGAACAATTTAATGACTGGGCGACACAGGACAAGAAGATTTATCGAAAGATTATCACTCTAATTAACGATATTCTGCATCAACTATTTGCCGGGCTGGGCAAGCCTGATCCATTTTGAGTTGTCAATTTCACGATGACGACTAAAGCAGGTTGCGATCGCGCTCTATTTCCACGCGCTTCTGGTTAGGGCTAAAAAATGTGGAAGAGTGCTGGGTTTCCTTTTGTTAGGTTGGGTCTTCTGATTTTTGCTCAGTTTGAATAATCGCCTGTCTGAAACCCAAAACTACCAGAATGTTAGAAAGGGTCAAAAAGGATTCTGCGCTGCCGTGGAGCCAATCGACGTTTGCGAGTTCTGCGCCGTACTTCACCTTTGCGTAGATGCCTGCGGGAATGGTCACCGCGACAAAAACCAGCGTCATGTAGAAGCCGATGAGAGCGAGACGAGGCGTTTTACCCGATCGCGTCAAAAACCACAGAAATCCCAAATACGGGAATAGCGACAGTCCAAATAGCGTTTCTTTCGTCATTCTAAAAAGTGATTTTGGAGCGTTACGAATGAATTCGACTAAAGCGGGTTTAGGCGTTGGGGCTGCTTTGGGTTGAGCGCCAGATCCACCAGCCCGCAATCATTAAGGTGATGTTTCCCACAACAGTCATGGCGGCTTGGAGCGTGACCACCCATGCTAGTGAAGGCGGATTGTTGAAAAAATGCCACGTACAGGCACACATGGCGCTGACCAGAGCGGGCAACATTCCCCAGGAGAGCGATCGCCACGCTAGATTTTGGCTCACTTCGGCATAGCGCCAGATCAGCCAGATTGCGGCGATCCATTCAATGACGCTAGAGACATGAATCACCCAGGTAGGGATCGAAAGGGCTTGCATAAAAGGAGTTTTGAGTTAAGTTTTGAGTTTTGAGTTTTGAGTTTTGAGGGGCTGTCCTTTAATCTAAAAACTCAGCGTTTCTTTAAGTATGGAGCAGATGCGGGCAGTTTTGTGCGGCTATTACGGGATGGGAAACGGCGGAGATGAGGCGTTGTTGGCTTCACTACTGCAAATGTTGCCGTCTGAAATTACGCCGATCGTTCTCTCTGGCAATCCTCAACAAACTCACGATCGCTATGGGGTGGCGTGCTGCGATCGCAAGTCTTTTTTATCCGTGATGCAGGCGTTGCGGCGATCGCAAATTCTGATCTGGGGCGGCGGCAGTTTGATGCAGGATGCGACCAGTGCCATGAGTCCGTTTTATTACGGCGGTTTGATGAAGCTGGCTCAGTGGATGGGTTTGAAAACGATCGCTTGGGCCCAGGGAGTTGGCCCGCTCAACCGTCCGATCAGTCGCTGGCTGGCGAAACAGGCCTTTAAAGGCTGTGATGGCGTGAGTGTGCGCGATCGCGGCTCGGCAACTCTGTTAAACGATTGGCAAATTCCGTTTGTGATGGCTCCTGATCCGGTTTGGGCGATGGAGTCTGAGCCAGTTAAAGGATTGTGGGATTTGCCTGCGCCGAGAGTCGCGGTGAATCTTCGGGCCCATCGCCTTCTGACTCCCGATCGTCTCGCAACGCTGACTCGTGCTCTGACAGACTTTCAAAAAGCTACTCAGACCTGTTTGATTTTGTTGCCCTTTCAGAAGAGTCAGGATTTAGCGATCGCCCAATTCATTCAGCCTCAGCTTCCGGGTGCCAGCAAGATTTTGGTTTTAGAAAATCCCCAGGAATTGAAGGGCGTTTTTCGCGGGGTGGAAATGGCGATCGCGATGCGGTTTCACGGATTGATCATGGCCGCTGCTGAAGGCTGCCGATGTTTTGCGCTGAGTTATGACCCCAAAGTGAGCCAACTGATGGTCGATTTAGAGATTCCTGGCTGGGAACTGTCCGAAATTCCAACGAGCGCCAATCAGATTAGCCAAACCTGGATAGAACTTTACGCCAACGGCGATGCTCTGTCAGATGACCAGATTGGATCACTCGTCGATCGCGCTCTGATGCACCAAGACATTCTGCAAATCGTCAAGCCTCTGTGAGAGTAATTCTGCGAGTTCAGAAAGCTCCTCAACGAGAGGATTGTGAACCATCCTGTCCGAAAGTTCCTCAGAATTGGCAGCTTGGGGGCAGAAGACTTGAACAACGAAGCAAAGATCGCGATTGCAGTCTCAAACTCCGCACCCCTCAAAATGTGACTTCTATGACAGAAATTTCAAACGGTTGGATCAAATCTGGTGAACTGTCGGTATAACTAAGTTTGGAATTCTATAATCTGAGTCTCAGACGGCCACCGTTTGATCTGAGGAGTCCCCCTTTCTTCTAGGAAAAAGAGCGATGAACGAAGCCGAAAATTCAAACAGCCCTGATTGGCTTGAGTACAGCGATTCTCAGGATGACTCTGCTCAGGCGGTTGAGGGTGCGATCGAGTCTGCGATTGTCGTGCACTCTGCTGAAAATGGCGTTCAAGAACCTGCGGAAGACGGCTGGCAAACGGTCAACTTTCCCAATGCGCTGAGTGTCGATCAGATTCCTCATGCAGAAGAAGTAGAACAAGCCAATGCTCGAATTTCGCAGCTAGAACAGCAGTACAAAGCGGCGATCGACCATATTCAAATGATTGAACAGCAACAGACAATGGTCGTCGAATGCATTCGAGACCTCGAACAGCGTAACAGCGGACTGACGACTCAAACTTCTCGCCTCGAAGAAGCCCTCGAACAGTCGCGCAAAGCCGTTCGCCTCGAAAGACGACGCTGGAAAACTCAGATGCTCGCCCAGATCGCCCAGACCGAAGAAAAACTTCAGGCACAAGCGGCGATCGTCTCGCAAAAAGATCAGGCACTAATGGATGCCCAACACTCGATCGCCAAGCTATTTCACGAATTAGAGCAATCTCACCAAACCGCCCAAAAGCAGCAAATTCTCATCGAAACCCTCACCGGACAGCTTGAATCAAGCCAGGAGCAAGTCGCTCAACTAGAACGAGAATGCGCCCTGACTCAACAGCGCTACGATGATCAGATTCAGACCGTTAGACAGGCCGAAAATTCTTGTCGAGACCTGCGATCGCGCCTCCATCGCCAACAGCGCTACACGTTACAGTTCAAAGCCGCCCTGGAGAAATGTTTGGAGGTTCCCGCTCCTCAATTTCAAGCAGAGGTCAGCGAGATGATTGGTGAAAAGTCAGACGCACCCATTCAGCTATTTGCGCCCAAAGCGCAGCCCGTTCAGCCCTGGTCAGCGCAACCTGAATATTTGGCGATCGACTCATCGACGCAATTCACAGAAGGCGCGATCGAGCCTGATTTCTATTCCACTCCCACGACTCCCACCGTTTGGGACGTTGAGCCAGAGCCTCCCATTCTAGACTCTATCTCAGAACTCAATTTAGAAGCCAGCACCTCAGAAGAAGCGTCTCCATTGATGCCAGATGTCTGGGCGAGTGACAGTGTAGAACTTAGTGTAGAACTTTCTGAAATCACCCTTCCTCAACCACCGACTCAGCCAACTCCAGTCAGTTACACGATCAAGCCTGTTGAAGCGCCTGACACGCCAGAAGAAACCGTCCACCACTGGAACGTTCAGCTATTTAACCCTCAGTTTGACACCCCCGCAGATCACCCTGTCTCTGAGCCGACCCACAGCGAAACCGATTTAGAACAAAAGCTGAGTGCTGCCCTTGAGACCTTTGAGACCTTTGAATCACAAACTGATGAATTACAAGCCGATAGATCACAGCCCGCTCCTGAGCCTGTATCACTAGAAAAGTCCCTTTTGGAAGAGCCTACGGCTGCGTCCACTGATGAAACTAGCGATTCGACTCCGCCAGAAGCAGAACTTGCCATTCTGGAGAGCAAAGTAGACGGAGAATCTGTGGATGAAACCCTGATCACCCCCTTTGAGCAGGTTATTCTCGACCACTTTTCATCGACTCCACTCGTCACGCTACCGTCAGCTACTCAGTCTCCTGAACCTGCTTTGGACTCCTCCCCGTTTATCACGCTCCAGCCTACAGCTCAATTTTCTGAACCTGTTGAGCAAGCTGAGGAGGTCGCGACAGTGCCTTTTCGGAGCGGGCCGTCTCCAGTGGTCTATCCCTTGCGATCGACCAAAAAGCGTCAGTCTCTTGCGGCTGTTGAGCTACCAAGTTTTCCGCGTCGGGGAAAGTGAAGAATGAGGGATGAAGAATGAAGAATGAAGGAGAACTTCGATGATCTGTTCCCCCTTTGGGGGTAATCCGCTGCGCGAGAGGGATGAAAGGAAATCCAACCCTCTCTTTTGCTAACGGATGGGTGAGGTGATTTGGTTCTCTCTGGAGGTGCGATCGCCCACTCGATCGCTTTTCATCAACTTGGGATTTGGCATGAACTGGGGTTTTCCCATTCCGTAGGTGAGGGCGTAGGCTTGAGATAAAAGCCAGAGCCAGAGTGAGGGAAATTGCTTCTCTAAAGTGGGCTGAAACTGAAACAGAAGTTTTGGAAACCAGCCCGCCAAAAGCCAACTCAAGAGAGCATTCCAACCAAAATTAAAATAGTTTCCTAACCAACGCAGTAGATCTTTTGGGCCCGCCATATCCCAGATCCACAGCAGCAAAGCTGGATTTTTGAGCGCAGCGACGATCGCCATGCGGTTAAACCGTGTCCAGGTGACGCGATCTTTGATAAAGGCATCGGCGATCTCTGGAGGCTGGGTCGCTAAGACATCAAAAAACGTGTTGAGCATGGCATTGACGCGCTCTGGAGGCAGCGATCGACCCGTCGGCACCATCATGCCCTTTGAAAACAGCCAGGTGACCGAAACGTTGCTCTGATAGGCGTGAATGCGATCGAGGTGTTGGGCACTGAGAAGGTCGTGTTTGAGGGCGGTGTCTAATAGGTGAGTCAGGCGAGAAAGATTTCTGACAAGAGAACCAAAGCCAGTAAACACAAGTGGCGACTGTAAAGAAGCAGCATCCCCGATCGCGGTCAACCGATCAAAGGAAACGCGGCGATCGCGACTCGTCACACTAAAATGACCCGGAATGTAGCCAAAAGTCGGTTTGCGCCAAACTAGTTTCTCAAGATCACAGCGCCGATATTCCGGCAAAATCGTGAAAAAATCCTCGTACATTTCCAGCAGAGAACCGGGATTGTCAGGATGCACCTGGTGATAGTGAAACAGGTAAAACGTCAGATCGTTTCCTTCACCGGGAAATAGCTCCCAGATCAGTTGCCGTCCGCGAGAAATATCTCCATGACTGTTGAGGACATCGCCATATTGAGAGTCCCAAACGCCTGGCTCAAAACCATCCGAAATCACCGCACCCACCGTGGGACACACACTATCAAACGCCCGTCCGCCATTGAGTTGCCAGGCGATCGCTGAGGCTGTTCCCATTGCATCCACAAGGAGCCGTCCTGTCACTGGTTTCTCAGCTTGAGTGGGTAAGTGTTTTGTTTGAATAGTGACTTGATGTTGCCCAATTTCGGCACTGATAAACTCGGTTTCTTCCCAGATTTCGCCGCCACACTCGCGCAGTTTTTCACCACAGAGGCGTAAAAGTTTGTCAGAATCGATCGCCACATTCAAAACCGTGGGCGTATGTAGCACTCGCGCCTTAGACTGCGGCGGATTGTTAGCATCAAAAAATTTATGAAACCCATCCACATATTCTCTAGCGATGACGCGATCAAACTCCGCCACCGTAAATAGCCCCAGGTCAATCAAACTCTGAAACTCACTGCGAGAAATATTCCATTCCCGATTCATCCGTCCAAAGGGCAACCGCTCCATCAACAGCACCCGATACCCCAATCGAGCCATTACTGCCGCATGAATAATCCCCAGAGCGCCCCCAACATAAATCACATCGTAAGTAGGATTTTGAGCATTCTTTGAGGTAGATTCTCTTTCCTCTCTCCTCTCTCCTCTCTCCTCTCTCCTCTCCTCCCGAAACAAAACCTGCTTCGGCTCCTGCGGATTCTTCACGCCTTCACGCCAGCGTTGTTCCCACCAATAGACCCGTGTGAGGTCATATTCCCCATTGGGCATTTTTTGGAAGTAGTGGACGGTCTTGGGATAAGTTGCCGCAAGTGCCTCAAAAATAGATTGCTGAGACAGATCAATTTTGGGCGGCTCAGGATACTGTTCTGGAAAGCGAGTTCGGATAGCTTGAGTCAAATGTTTGAGAAAGGTTTGTTCTCCAGCGATCGCCTGTCCTGCCCACCGAAACACCTTTAAATACGTGGAGCGCTGAAGTGACCAGACAAAAATTGATAGCTCTGAGTCATTTTCAGGAATAGCGGCACTAGACTGTGTTGAAAATCGTAGCCGAAACCCCTCTGGCGTAAGCACCTTTTCGCCGCCTGCGGGCGTATACTCCTGCTGTAGCCAAGCTCTTGCCATCTCGACATCTGGAGTAGGAATCTCTAAATAAAGAATCTCTTTCATCGAAAAATTTGAACTCCGTATAAATTACCAAGAGGGAGGGGTTGACAGCGGATCAAAATACGCTACACTCCTGATACTCAAGCCGAATTACGAAACTTTACAACTCTCTCATGATCCTGAGATCATTGTGTTCCGAATGCCCGCCATGAACTATCCTATTCCAGCTAACCCCCAAGAAATCGCCGCTCTAAGACAAAAACCAGTCAATGAAGAACTGATTGCGTCGGCGATCGCGGGAGTCGTCCAGGTGGCACGAGATAAAGGGCAATCTCTAGAGGATCTGATGGCTGAGGTTTTGGCAGATGATATGCTGCTGGATCGATCGCAGAGACGCTGGCTGGGTGAGATTGTGGCTCAAGCGTGGGAGCGACTTCCTTAAGAGAGTCTTAATCCCTCTTAACCGTTAATTCTTCGGGCAATTTGGGTACGAGCAAAAGTACTTTTTAATCGATACTTCTGCCTCTAACGGTTTGCGCCCTCTGGGGAATGGAAAGGGGAGCCTTTTCGATCGTCCGTTCTTGGACTCGATGCGACTGAAAGTGTTTTTGCCAGAGTTCGGGTGCGTTGAGTGTTTCGCCACCGTGTTTCGTCAATCTTTGCCGCACCTTACAGAGAACGGGAGTGTTGACGCAAGCGCCTGATATGATTACCTGTCCTTTGGTCAAGGCTGGTAACTCTTTGAGCAAATCTCGCCCTGCCGCCTCTACGCCATATTTCAGACTCTCCTGATCCACCGGGTTGACAATCCGCATGATGAACTGACTCATACATTGAGACAAGACATCCGAGTCAATTTTGCCGGGACGCTGCGTGATCAGCCCAATCCCTAGCCCAAATTTTCGACCTTCACTCAAAATGGTTCGTAAAACGGCCTTACAGCGAGACGGCTCGTTAGCGGGGGCAAACCGATGGGCTTCTTCTAACAAAATAAAGACAGGATAGGGCAGATAGTTTTCGTCGTTGGATTCGACCAGTCCCCGGTGAGTGTTCATGCGAGCCTGATTGGACTGTCGCAAAACCGCCGCACAGATCACCTGCTGTTCTTCCTGATTGATCTCATTCATTTGCAAAACAGTCACCTGTCCCGGCTCAAACAAGTCTCTAGGACTAACCGTATGCTCAAACGTGTGGAAATATTGCGATCGCTCCAGTCGTTCTAGTTTCCATTCCAACGCTGGGGCCGAAGAGCCTTGCTTGAGATTGCCTTCGTCATCTTCTTGGACATCGGCTTCTCGCACGGCTGCAATGAGATCTTGCACACTCCAGCGATGCTCTCCTCTTTTGTGCTTTTGCAGCAGTCGAAATGCTTTGTTGAGAATAGACTGCTGACGATCGCTCATTTCTGGCAGCAGACTCAAGATATCGTAATAATCTAGCGACGACATGCGAATCCGAATATCTTCGGGAGTCAACACCTTAACCTGGGGCGCGTAGCCGTCTTCTGAGGCAAATTTGGGATGTCCTCGCATTTCGGTCAGCGTGCCGTATTCACCATGAGGGTCGAGAATCAGCACCGCCGCTCGATTGTGGGGCAACATCAATTCCTCAACCAAAACGCCTGCCGTATAGGATTTTCCCGATCCCGTCCCCGCTAAAATCGCCATGTGGGTGCTGACTAGCTCCTTGACATCGAGGGCGATCGGCACCGCATCCGTTTCTCTCAGCAACAAAGACCCAATGTGAGCTGAGCCAACGTCTTTGGGCTGCCGACGATTTAACACCTGCCGCAGCATTAGATTGTCAGCTAGACAGACCTTCGCGCCCGGATCAGGGGTTTTACGGGGATTCATAAAGCCCAGTCCCGGATCAAAATAGCCAATCACATCGACTGCGACCTCGTAGATCTCCGGATTGTCGTAAGTGAAACCCACCAGAGCGGCGATCGCCTCCGGACTGATTTCGGTATCGGCGAAGATGCGATCGGGCAGGTGATCGATTAAGCGGCGTGCAGAAATTTTGCCCAAAATCTTGCGACGAACGCTAGCATCCAAAACCTCGTAGTACACGTACTCTCCGATCTTGACATAGCGGTTGTCAGAGGTAATGAAAACATACTGATTGCCGTTTTCACCGGGGCCTTTCACCGTCCCAACCACGCTAGGAGAGAGAGAAGATTGCGCTGAGGTCATGTTGGCTAAGGAGAGTTGTGATAGATTAGAGCGATCGCTTAAGTGTTCGTTCAAGTGTACTATGTCAACCCCAAAAAGCAATCAATCGTGACCTAAGAACACGCCATTCCGTATACTGTACACCGTATTCCAAATTCAGCTATTCCTGACTTCCTCAGTGCAACTTAGGAGCTTTTGAGAACGATCATCACTAATCGTAGGGAAATTACGGATACCGTAAAATTCTGCACACTGTAATCTGAGAGCTAACGACACTCACGGGTAAAGTGGTGGGGTCAAACACGCTTTGGCTGAGGAGACTCTACAGTTCAGAAACTATGAGCATGACCACAGGATGCAAACAAGAGTTTCGCGATCCAAAATGGAATCGCCAGAAGTAGCGGGGCGCTTGCTAGACCCTGCCCATTCCAGAGAAGAGCGTCTTCTCATTCCTTCCGACTGCCCCTCCGAATGCAAGTCTTCACCCATCAGTTATCCGGTTGAACCCGCTCTCGTGCATCAAAGCCCAACCCAACCCGTTCAGCAGCTATCTGAAATGCTGCTATGGCATCAAATAACCCAGGCTGTTGTCACGAGTTCGCAGCCAGAGACCGTGCTGTCTAAAATTGCAGCGATTTTGGGCGAATCTTTTGCAGTAGATGCCTGTCTGATCTCTGTCTCAGCGAGTCATCAACCTCAGCGTCAAGCCCATTGGTTTGTAGATCAACACACGACACGAGTTGAAGGTTTGACTCCCTACTGCGAAATTGCCGACACAGCACTTACAAATTCGGGCTTCATCATTTCTGATTTACAAACTAGTGAGGTCACTTCCACCTGGCAAACGCTGCCTTTTCGAGCCGTGATGGCTGTTGAGACTCGTTTTCAAGGTCAGGTGAATGGCGTGGTCATCCTGCTGCGATCGCTCCCCCACTCCTGGTCAGACGCTGAGGTAGCAACGTTGAATACGACCTCCCATCAAGTTGCCGCTGCAATCTCCCAAGTTTTACTCCAGCAGCAAGTTCTTAAGCAAGCCCAGTATCAGTCGCTGATTCGTCGCCTCACGATGTCGATTCAGGACTGCGTAGATCTCCCCAAAATTCTCAAGTTGGCCGTTGATGGCACGGCTCAAGCGCTTCAAGTCAAACGAGGGTTTGTGCTGCGGTTAAAGTATTGGGAC
Source organism: Phormidesmis sp. 146-20 (assembly GCF_052939475.1). Taxonomy (NCBI): domain Bacteria; kingdom Bacillati; phylum Cyanobacteriota; class Cyanophyceae; order Leptolyngbyales; family Leptolyngbyaceae; genus Phormidesmis; species Phormidesmis sp. 146-20. The sequence continues at coordinate 7,041 of NZ_JBJPHT010000068.1, read as the reverse complement.
CCGCGACACAGCATTCGATCAAGTGTCGATCGCGTTTCTAGAGCCAGAGTGATCGTAGAGTGTGAATGGCGGCAAGAAGTGGAGCGGGCGAACAACCTAGAACTATCTCCTCTCGCCGAAACTCCAGTCAGTCAATCTTTCTGGGTTTCAGAATGTGTCCTCTGTGAACACGCTATCAGCAGCACTTCTGGGGCTTTGACGTTTAGTGATGCCCATGAGTTTCCGCCGCAAATCGAATCGACGGGGATCGCTCCCATTTTTGACCCCGCCCAGATGCCTGCGTTGCTGTTGGTGCCCCTCGAAAGCAAAAACAAACTGTTAGGATTCATTGCCCTACAACATGACCAGCCTCGAACCTGGCAGCCTGATGAGATCGAGCTTGCTGAATTGGTGAGCGCTCAAATCAGTTCAGCCATCATCCAGACTGAGACGCTGCGTCAAGTAGAATCTCTGGTCGAAGAGCGGACGGCCCAACTTCAACAAAGCCTTGAGCTTCAGGCCAAACTGTATGAGGTTACGCGCAGGCAGATCGAAAAGCTGCGAGAAATGAACCAGCGAATGGATGAATTTCTCAGCACCTTGAGCCACGAACTGCGTACTCCATTAACCAGCATGATGTTGGCAATCCGAATGCTGCGAGAAGCGGAGTTGCCAACCGATCGTCGCACTCAATATCTCAACATTTTGGAACAGCAGTGCGCTCAAGAGACTAATTTGATCAATGATCTGCTGGCACTTCAAGAACTGGAGACTAAGCAGGTTCCGATTCAGCTTCAAAAGGTCGATCTCAAGCAGGTCGTCAGCGATCTGACACAGCCTTTCTATCAGCGTTGGGGACTCAAAGGTTTGAATCTGGAGGTCGATCTACCCAAGCGATCGCTCAATCTCAACACCGATTTGTCTAGCCTCAACCGGATTCTTTTGGAACTATTGACCAATGCAGGCAAGTATTCTGACCCCAACAGCACAGTTTCGCTGAAGGTGACTCAGCAAACGGGTCAGCAAATTGCATTCACCCTGTCAAACTATGGGCCTGGCATCTCAGAAGAAGAGCTACCCCATATTTTTGAGAAGTTCCGTCGCTGTCAAGGGATGACTCAGAATGCGGTTCCGGGTACAGGATTGGGGCTGGCGTTGGTGAAGAGTCTGGTGCAGCATTTGAATGGGACGATCGCGGCGACGAGCATTCCCTCTGAGGGTCATCACGAAACTTGCTTCACCGTGTTGCTGCCCCAAAATCTTGAGATCGTCGAATAAATCGCTGCTTGATCCGTAGTTTTGATTGAGGAATCAGTAGATATTCCCAGATGGACTCTGACGACCTTTCTCGGCGAATTCTATCAAGCCATTCTTGACGATTTAGTAAGTGTATTGAGGCTTTCCTGTTTTGTCGGGGAAGACTGGGTATAATACCCTGAAGTTATGTTACAAACTGCGACACCCCATTCTCTCCGCTGGCAACAGCAAAACTACTCTCCCCTGGCCAGACAGGTGGATATTTCGGTGTCGGCAGCCAAATTTGCCTTTAACCTGTGGTGGGATCGCAACGTTGCAGACCGATCGCCCCAACATCGTAACCGTCGCGCTCAATGGTTAGCGGGAACGCTGCTCGATCTAGGGCCAACCTTTATTAAGATCGGGCAGGCCCTCTCTACACGGGCTGATTTGCTGCCGATCGAGTACGTGAACGCGCTGACAAAGCTTCAAGATCAAGTTCCGCAGTTTGGGGCAGATCACGCGATCGCGATTATTGAATCAGAATTAGGAAGTTCGTTACAAACGCTTTATCGAGAGTTCGATCGCGTTCCTTTAGCCGCGGCAAGTCTGGGACAGGTACATTGGGCCCGACTGCACACGGGCGAAGAAGTGGTGGTGAAGGTGCAGCGTCCGGGGTTGGATCGACTGTTCAAGCTTGATTTACAGGTTTTGAGTCGATTGGTGAGGTGGAGTACGCGCTACTTTCCGAGTGCCCGACAGTACGATTTGGATGCGATTTACGGCGAGTTTGCGGACATTTTGTGGAAAGAAGCGGACTACATTCAAGAAGCGATGAACGCCGATCGCTTTCGCCATAATTTTGCGGATCATCCGCGCATTGTGGTTCCCAAAGTTTATCCTCGTTACACGACTCAAAGAGTGTTGACGATGGAATATGTGCCTGGAATCAAAGTCAACGATCGCCAAAGTTTGGAGGCGATCGGCATTGATCCCAAGGAAATCAATCATCTGGGTATTTGCGCTTATCTTAAGCAACTGTTGCAGGATGGTTTTTTTCAAGCTGATCCCCATCCTGGTAATATGGCGGTGACTCAAGACGGCAGGCTGGTTTTCTACGATTTTGGCATGATGTCAGAGGTGCAGCCGCTCAACCGCGATCAAATGGTCAAGACGTTTTTTGCTGTGCTGAAGAAGGACACAGATGAAGTCGTCCATACGCTAGTGGATATGGGCTTGATCGAAACGGTGACGGACATGACCCCGATCAAGCGAGTGGTAGGATTTTTGGTCGATCGCTTCACTGAGCGGCCGATCGAGGTTCAGGATTTTAAGAGTTTGCGCGGTGAGATGTATACGCTGTTTGAGCAGCAGCCTTTTCGCCTTCCCGCTAAGATGACGTTTATTATCAAGGCGTTGACAACGCTGGATGGGGTGGCGCGGGAGCTTGATCCGCAATATAGCCTGCTGGTAGCCGCAAAGCCCTTTGTGACTAGTCTTGTGGTCGCGTCTCCGAGACAGGGCAGTGGGTTGGGCGAGTTGGCGCGGCAGGCAAAAGGCTATTTAACGTTTCAACTCAACAAGCCCAACGCTACAGAACAGGCGCTACGGCGGTTAGAAGCCCGCTTGGAGCAAGGAGAATTGCAGATTCGGGTGCAGTCTGTGGAGAGCGATCGCCACCTCAAAACGCTGCGGCTGGCTGTGAAGGCGTTGCTATATGCCTGTGTGACGGGCTTTTCTGCATTATCAGGGACGGTTTTGCTGGTGGGAGGCGCGTATTCGGGTGGGGCGATCGCGGCCTTTGTGCTGGCGGGCGTGTCGGGCACGTTTTTATTGAAGTCTTTGATTCGGTTGGCGATTCGGGAGAAGCTCGATCGCTTGGCAGGTTAAAAAAGTCCCCCATAAAATCGCGGTAGGGTGTAGAAAGGATTCAGGATGCCTGCTTTGAGATGGCTGGCAGTTCCGATCGTTGACCTTTTTGCACGCGGCGCTATGGTTTCTTTCTCTAAAAAATTTCGGCGGTTTTGGCTGGTGGGGATCATTCTCCTGGCGATGGCGCTTACGGGTTGTGATCCGCAAGATTATCGAACGCAGGCGGCTCAGGTGTCTCAGATTGTGGAAAGTCAGATTGGCGATCCCAAGACGTTTAACTTCGCGCTGAGTAATGAGAGTCCCAATGTGTTTGGCTACATTTATGAAGGACTGATCGGCGAAAATGCGTTAACCGGAGAGCTAGAACCTGCGCTGGCGGAGTCGTGGACGATTTCGGACAATAAGCAGCAGGTGGTGTTTACGCTGCGTCCGGGGTTGAAGTGGTCGGATGGGGAGCCGCTGACGGTGGATGATGTGGTCTTTACCTATCAGGATATTTACCTCAATCCTAAGATTCCGACTGACATTCAGGATGTGTTGCGGATTGGCAAAGCGCGAAAGTTGCCGACGGTGAAAAAGCTGGACGATCGTCGCGTTGAGTTTTCGACACCGGAACCGTTTGCGCCTTTTTTGCGAAATAGTACGGGCTTGCCGATTATGCCTGCTCACATTTTGCGAGAGACGGTGACGCAGAAGGACAAAGAGGGCAATCCGCTCTTTCTCACCACCTGGGGCACGGGGACAGACCCGAAGAAGATTATCTGTAATGGCCCTTACACGCTGGATGAGTATGTGACGAGTCAGCGAGTGATCTTTCGGCGCAACCCTTATTATTGGCGCAAAGATAATCAAGGCAACCAGCAGCCTTATGTTGAGCGGATTGTCTGGTCTGCGGTCGAAAACCAGAATCTTTCACTGCTGCAATTTCGCTCAGGTGGCCCTGACGCGATCGAACCGCTTCGCCCGGAAGACTTTCCTTTGTTGAAGCAGGAAGAGAAGCGGGGGAAATTTACGCTGCATGTGGGCGGCCCGCGTCCTGGAACGACGTTCATCGCGTTTAATCTAAATCAGGGGCGGCGTAAAGGGAAGCCAGTCGTCGATCCAATTAAGTCTCGCTGGTTTAATAATGTGAAGTTTCGGCAGGCGGTGGCCTATGGGATCGATCGTCAGAAAATCGTCAACAATATCTATCGCGGCGTTGGGGTTCTGGTAAATTCGCCGATCATTTCTCAAAGTCCGTTCTTTCTTCCACCCGAAAAGGGACTGAAGGTTTATAACTATGAGCCTCAAAAATCAAAGGAGCTTTTGAAAGAAGCTGGGTTCAAATACGATCCCCAGGGGCAATTGTTGGATGCAGACGGCAATCGAGTCCGGTTTACGCTGATGACCAACGCTGAGAATACGTTTCGGGTGGCGATGACGGCTCAGATTAAGCAGGATCTCAGTAAGTTAGGCATTCAGGTAGACTTGAACCCGATCAACTTCAACTTAATGCTTGACAAGCTTGACAACTCGCTCGATTGGGATTGTTACTTGATTTTGATGGGAGGCGGTGGACGCGATCCGCACGGTGGCACCAACGTCTGGTCTACCGAAGGGTCTTCTCATAGCTTTAATGCGCCGAGTACGCCGAGTCGTCCGATCGAAGGTCGGGTGATCGCGCCCTGGGAGGCTGAAATCAGTCGCCTGTATATTGAAGGGTCACAAGAACTAGACGAAACCAAGCGTAAAGCCATCTACGCGAGAACTCAGCAACTTTCTCAGGAGTACCTGCCCTGGATTCCGTTGGCGAATGGGTTGTTGTTGGCGGCGGTGCGCGATCGGATTCAAAAGGTTGAGTACCCAGAGCTAGGCGATGCGCTGTGGAACATTCGAGAATTGCGAACGGTGGATGAGTGATGTAGAAGGGTGTCAAGAGTCACTAAATTAATCATCAGCATGAGAAAGGTTCTTTTGGGCGATCGCTTTCGCAGAGGGTTGTGTGTCATCTGGGCGATCGCTGTTTTGTGGACGATCGGGGGGTGCAGTTCGACAGACTTGAGGAGTCAAGCGGCGCAGGGGACGCAATTAGTTTTGAGTACGCTCAATGATCCCAAAACGTTTAACCCGGCATTGATCCAGGAGTTTCCGAATATTTCGCTCTTTTGCTTTGAAGGGTTGACGCAGGAAGATGGGGTGACGGGCGAGATCAAGCCTGCGCTGGCGGAGTCGTGGACAATTTCGACTGACCGCAAAGATGTGATCTTCAAGCTGCGTGAGGGGCTGAAGTGGTCGGATGGTCAGCCTTTGACGGCGGATGATGTAGTGTTTACGTTTGAGACAATTTTTGACCCTAAGATTCCTACTGACTGGAAGGACGCGCTAAAAATTGGCGTGAAGGGAGAGTTTCCGACGGTTCGCAAGCTGGATAATCTGCGCGTCGATTTCACATTGCCGGAGCCGTTTGCGCCGTTGTTGAGTGTGATGACTGGGGCACCTGACAATGTAGTAATTTTGCCGAAGCACATTCTGGGGGAGACCGTGAAGGCGATCGGCAAGGACGGCAATCCTAAATTTCTCTCAACCTGGGGCACGGATACTGACCCAACGAAACTAGTGGTGAACGGGGCTTATCAGATGGAGAGCTTTACCGGAGGGCAGCGGCTCGTTTATCGACGCAATCCTTACTACTGGCGCAAAGATGAGCAGGGGACACAATTACCGTATGTCGATCGCATTATCTGGCAGTTTGTTGAGAATGTAGATACCCAGCTTTTGAGATTTCGATCGGGCGATCTGGATGCGATGGGAGACGCTCGGCCGCTGCGTCCTGAATACTTCTCACTGCTCAAGCGCGAAGAGAAACGGGGCAGCTTTGAGGTCAAAAACGGGGGCGCGTGGTCAGGCACTCTCTACATGGCGTTTAACCTCAACAAGGCACGGGATCAAAAAGGGAAGCCAGTCGTTGATCCGATTAAGTCGGCTTGGTTTAATACTTTGGCGTTTCGGCAAGCGGTGGCCTATGGCATCGATCGCGATCGCATCAACAACAATATTTTTCGCGGCTTGGGCACGATTCAAAATTCGCCCATCACCGTTCAGAGTCCGTTCTTTCTATCTCCCAAGGAGGGCTTAAAGGTCTATAACTACAACCCTGACAAATCGCGAGAACTGCTCAAAGGGGCGGGGTTTAAATACAACGCTCAGGGGCAGTTGATAGATGCTGAGGGTAATCGAGTCCGTTTTACGTTTAACACCAATGCAGGGAATAAGGTGAGAGAAGCGATCGGGGCACAGGTTAAACAAGATCTCAGCAAGATTGGCATTCAAGTAGACTTTAACCCGATCAACTTCAACACGCTGACCGACAAGATCTCCAGCACTCGCGATTGGGACGTTCACATGATTGGTTTTACAGGGGGGGTCGAGCCTCACGGCAGCGCTAATCTTTGGATGAGTGGGGGCGGTTCGCATTCTTTTAACTTAAAGCAGCAACCCGGACAGTCCCCGATTCAAGGTTGGGAAGCCAACGATTGGGAAAAAGAAATCGATCGCCTCTTTATCACCGGGGCCAGAGAACTCGACTTTGAGAAACGCAAACAAATCTACGCGCAGTTTCAAAAAATAGTGCAGGAACAGCTACCTGTGATTCATCTGGTGAATGACTCGGCGTTGATGGTGGTGCGCGATCGAGTCCAGGGTCTCAAGTATTCAGGTTTGCCCAGTTGGGGACTTTGGAATATCGAAGAACTGAGAATTAGGGATGAAGGATGAGAAGACAGGGAGGAGGGAGGAGGGAGGAGGGATGAAAGTAGGGCTTTGAGTGATGCAACCTGTGATCGTGGCTCTGATAGATTGAGAATTCTGTTTTAAGCTTGAAACTTTGCGGATGACTAGAAAAGCATCGTGCTGGACTTGCTAGAGGGATTGTAAAATAAATTGTGTCAAAGGTCAGAAGTTGAGATCTAATGAACT
>NZ_JBJPHT010000067.1:0-30159 GCF_052939475.1 Phormidesmis sp. 146-20 | reverse complement strand
AGGGGAGTACTCCTTGGAGCGTTTTATATTTAATTGCACCTAGCTACTTAGCAGCTAAATTGCTTGTATGAATGCAGCCTGAACGATCGCTTCACACGTTAAGAAATAATCTTAAACAAGCTGCGTCCAACTCTCTGAAGCAAGGCTAATACAGCAGTTTAAGTCATGAGGATTAGTATTACATGACAGTTCGATCGCAATATTGAAACACCGTAGAATCAGTCTGCAAAACCCCTAGATTGTACAACTCAGATCACCCGATCGCTGGGTAAAGCGCAGATTTTCTCGATAGTCAACGGGGCAATCGATGACAGCAGGAACGTCTTGGGCAAGGGCTTCTTTGAGCGTCGGAATCAGATCGGCGCAGGATTCGACTCGATAGCCCTTGAGTCCCATGCTTTCGGCAAACTTGACAAAATCGGGATTGCCAAACTTGATGAATGAGGAATGCCCAAAGTGGTTATGTTGTTTCCATTCGATCAAGCCATAGCCGCCATCGTTGAAGATGATTGTGACAAAAGGCGTGTTGACTCTGAGCGCGGTTTCTAGCTCCTGACAGTTCATCATAAAGCCGCCGTCTCCCGTCACTGCGACTACTTTATGAGTGGGATGGACGAGTTTAGCTGCGATCGCTCCTGGTATCGCAATCCCCATCGCCGCAAATCCATTAGAAATAATGCAAGTGTTGGGGCGGTGACAATGATAGTGTCTAGCCATCCACATTTTGTGTGCGCCGACATCCGAAATTACAATATCGTCGGGCCCCATCACCTGCCGCAAATCGTAAATAATCTTCTGAGGCTTGATGGGGAAACCAGCATCTGCGGCATATTGCTCGTAGTCTGCACGAATGTCAGCCCGCAATTCTAACGACTGGGGGACGGGCTTATCGGTGCGATCGCTGCGATTCAAAATCTCTTGCAGCGCATCAGAAATATCGCCCACCACCTCAGCAACGGGAATGTAGCTGCTGTCTACTTCAGAAGGCGTACCGTCAATGTGAATGATCGGAACGGTGCCGTCAGGATTCCACTTTTTGGGTGAATATTCAATCAAGTCATAGCCGATCGCAATCACCAAATCAGCTTGATCAAATCCACAGCTAATATAGTCTCGCTGCTGCAACCCAACCGCCCACAGCGCCAACGGATGCTCAAACGGAATCACACCCTTGCCCATAAAAGTATTGGCTACAGGAATATTCAATTGAGTTGCAAACTTAGTCACCATGTCGCTGGCGTTGGCTCTGATCGCTCCATTGCCTACTAGAATCAGCGGATTTTTGGCATGAGAAATCGCGATCGCTGCCTTCTCAATGCTATGAAACGAGGCGTAGGTTTTTTCGATATTGTCAGTTGCCAAAGGTTTACCGACTACAGGCATGGCGGCGATGTTTTCGGGCAGATCAATATGGACGGCTCCCGGTTTTTCAGATTGGGACAGCTTAAAGGCTTTGCGGACAATTTCAGCGGTGTTGCTGGGGCGAACGATCTGCGCGTTCCACTTAGTCACCGGAGCAAACATGGCCACCAGATCCAGATATTGATGAGATTCGATATGCATTCGATCGGTGCCCACCTGTCCAGTAATGGCAATTAGAGGAGCGCGATCGAGGTTCGCATCTGCCACTCCGGTCATCAAGTTAGTCGCCCCTGGGCCGAGCGTCGATAGACAAATTCCCGCTTGCCCAGTGAGTCGCCCATAGACATCGGCCATAAAGGCGGCCCCTTGCTCGTGGCGCGTGGTAATGAACTGAATCGAGGAATGTTGTAGCGCTTCCAAAACGTCCAGGTTTTCTTCTCCAGGCACGCCAAAAATGTAGCGCACACCTTCGTTCTCCAGACAGTGCACCAGGAGTTCAGCCGTATTCATGTCGCCCATATTGCCCCCAGAAAAAGTTTTAGCCAGGTCAGAAAGAGGTTTGACCGAATGTTGTAGAGTACAGTCGCAAGTCTCGCCTCGTTTATAACTTACATCCTTGAGAAGTCACCCCTATTTTTCCCAGACCGTTTTGATGTTGACAAACTCGTGGATGCCTTCTCTGCCCAATTCGCGACCATAGCCCGATCGCTTGATGCCCCCAAAGGGAAGTCGTGGATCAGATTTGACCATACCGTTGATAAAGACTGACCCGGCTTCGATCTCATTGACGAGGCGATCGCGTTCCGCAAAATCGTTCGTCCAGGCGCTGGCTCCCAACCCAAAGGGCGAATCGTTGGCGCGATGAATAGCTGCATCCAGATCAGGAACGCGAAACAACAGCGCAACCGGGCCAAAGATTTCTTCTGACTCTGCCGGACTGCCAACCGGGATCTCGCTCAAAATCGTCGGCGCATAGAAGTTGCCCGGACGCTCGATCGGCGCTCCCCCAATCAAAACTTTGGCTCCTCGTTTGACCGCTTCTTGTACCTGTTGGTCAATGTCTTTGAGAATATTAGGAGTCGCCAGCGGGCCAATTTCTGTCTCAGGCAACATTGGATCGCCCACCTTCAGCGCACTGTATTTTTGAATGAGACGCTTGGTGAATTCATCGGCGATCGCTGCCGCCACAATAAACCGCTTGGCTGCAATACAAGACTGACCACTGTTGAGCATTCTCGCCGTCACCGCCGTCGAAACCGCTACCTCCAAATCCGCACTGGGCATGACGATAAAGGGGTCGCTGCCGCCCAATTCCAACACCACTTTTTTGAGATGCTGTCCGGCGATCGTTGCCAAACTAATCCCTGCGGGTTCGCTTCCAGTCAGGGTGGCTGCTTTGATGCGATCGTCCGCCACGATTCCTGCCACTTTATCTGCCCCAATCAGCAACGTCTGAAAAGCGCCTGTGGGAAAGCCCGATCGCGTGAGAATCTCTTCGATCGCCAGGGCAGACTGTGGCACATTAGAAGCATGTTTGAGTAAGCCCACGTTGCCCGCCATGAGAGCAGGAGCCGCAAATCGAAACACCTGCCAAAACGGAAAATTCCACGGCATCACAGCGAGAATTACACCCAACGGCTGATAGCGCACAAAGCTCTGAGTTGCGTCTGTCATGATCGGCACGTCTGACAAAAACTCAGCCGCATGTTTTGCATAAAACCGACAAACTGAAGCCGATTTTTCAACTTCTGCGATCGCGGCCTTCAATGGTTTGCCCATTTCCAGCGTCATTAATTTGCCAAAGCGATCGCGCTCCTCTTCTAAAATCTCAGCCGCACGAGTCAGCCAGATTGCCTTTTGAGCGATCGGAATGCGGCGATACTCCAGAAAAGTTTGTTGGGCGCGATCGATTCGATTTTCCAACTCTCGATCACTGAGCGCGTCAAATGTTTTTAGGGTTTCTCCAGTTGTTGGGTTAGTTGTAGCGATACCCATGACCCACACCTCCAGGTTAAATTTGGGCAGCGATTGTGAAGGTTAATTCCTTCGGTCACTCCCATTGTGAATCCTCTCCTCAATTGTCTATTAAAATTTCAGACACCGCCATTTTTCTTAAAGGCTTGTTTCCTGTTTTAGGGTCATATCTGTAACTTTATAGCTCAATCACTCTTAGCAGTACTGAGTCAATTCAACTGCTGAAATAAGCTTGCTTTTAATCAATGATTGAGTCACCTAACAGACCTTAGAAGTCTTGTGAACCGTTTGTTTGTTTAAGCGTGAAAACGTTTAATTCATTACAAATTTAGATGTAAACCACGAAACATCGATCGCTCATAGGAGAATTAAATAATTAGCTGCCTTGTAATTTGTGATACTGGGACTCAATTTACAATGTGCTGAAATGTGCTAACTATAGGAGCGGTCAAGAAGATATTGAAAGCTTAATTAATTATAATTTTTGAGCATTCACTCATTCTTTACCGTAGGATTGACTAATTAGATTGCTTAAGCTCTTATAGTCAGCTTGCAGCTTCTCTCGACGAGAAAGGGAAATTGTCAACCTGCGAAGCCATTCTAAGCTATTGCAAACCACTCATCAAAAGCGGCTCTTTAGTCGCCAAAGCGCTTTGTTAATGGTTATTAGGCTAGTGGATTGATGGAGCGAGCTAAGTGCTTGGACTGACCTTAGAACTTAAAAGATACGGATCTATATGAATATGAGCGTAGGCCGTAGCAAGCCCTTGATCCTGGCTGTGGACGATAACCAGGACAATCTTTTCCTACTTGAATATCAACTTCCCGAAGTCATTGACTGCTTTTTACTCACTGCGACAGATGGCGAAACAGCACTGACTCTGATCGCCGAGAAATCTCCCGACCTTATTCTGATGGATCTCTTACTACCAGGCATCGATGGAGTTGAAGTGATTTCTCGGCTCAAGCGATCGCCCGATACCAGCCATATCCCAATGATTGCTTTAACCGGACTGTCACAAGAGGACGCAAACGATCGTTTAAATCAGTCCCGCTGTGACGACTATTTATGCAAACCCTACGATTTAGAAGACTTGCAGACGATTATTCATCGCCATCTGAAGGTGCATTCTCTCCTCTAGGGCGACGGGCGTTGTTTTGCGATTCCCGAAACTGAGGCGTATCAGCCAGTACCGCGATCGTACCTGTGCGTCCCGTCTCAAACGTAGCATCGCTCAACACATCAATCACATCAATTCCTATCACTTCTTTAATTAATTCACTTAGCTGAGGATGCATGGCTTTGTCCAGGTCATCTCTCACTTTTTCGGCTAGTTCTTCTTGACCATTGTCTACCAAAACCTTCTCTGGCTTAGTGATGGAGTCTTCTAAAATAATCACCACTTTGCCATCAAAAATTTGGCACTGTACACGGCTGGGCTGATGTCCAAGTTGAGTCCGATAAAGGGCTTGGATTTTTTGAGAAAGGGTACGTTCTAGCTGTCCACGAGTGGGAGTTGTTGTCATATCCATTAGTAGCAATATTAGGTATCCATAACAAAGTTGTCTTTGTCTTAGTATTGTTGCAGTTCAACGATCGGATATAATCCGCCTCAAGATGGGTTTAAACTATCGTGTAGAGAAATGGCGTAGAGAAATCGAGAGAGTCAGACTTAAGTGTTACAAATGGGTCTGATTATAGGCTTTAGTTCCCAACAATTTAAAGCTTATTCTAATGTTCTTTAACAGTTTTATACGGTAAAAGGCTGTTTTGATCACACAGTTGGTAACTGAAACCTTTAGCGTGAGTAACCCCTTAGAGATAACTCGAAGCGACCCCTTGCGGGTAACTCGAAGAGACCCCTTGCGGGTAACTCGAAGAGATCGCTTTATCTAGTTTCTATCCAACCATTGACGATCGTAAGCGCGATCGACAGCAAGATCAAAACCCACAGGATAAAGCCTGGAATAAAGGTAAGCAGCCCAATTCCTCTGAGCAGCCACACGATCGCCGTTAGCCCCAAGACAACTAAGTACACAACGGCTCTCGAATTCGTCGATCGACTCATAGCAGGTTCCTCAACAGCATTAAAACATCTAGATCAGCAATTGGCTTTACTGTTTTGCTTGCAAATTCTCAGACCAAATTCTCAGACCAATTTCTCAGACCAATTTCTCAAAACCGACCTCTCAAACCTGAGACAGAATATCCCGGATTTTTGTCAGTCAATAATGCGAAATTGACGGGAAGATTAAGAGTATACAAACTTGCGAGCGTGTGATGGTGAAAGCAACTCGATCGTCATACACTCTAGCTTAGACTGCTGGAACGGATGAGGAGTGAAATCAAAATGGCTGCTTCTATCGAACCCAACGCGATCAATTTCAGTGTTGCCAATCAATCTAGGGGACAGATCGATCGGATAGCCCTTCTACAAGGCGAAGTTTTACTGACCACACGCGCTTATTCTGCCTGGGGTGGGGCGGTCACTGCTCGACTATACCTGCCTTTGACTCCAGATCAAGTCTGGCAACAGCTTACCGATTATCCTCGCTGGACACAATATTTTCCTGATGTTACCCACAGTCAGGTGTTGCACTCAGGAATTAACGCTTCAAACAGTGCAAAGCGGCAGGTCAAACGGCTCTATCAAAGTGCCAGCAAAGCTTTTTTGGTCTTTAGTGCACAAGTTGAAATCTATCTCAAAGTTTTAGAAACTCACCATCAGCGAGTTCAGTTTTATCTAGAATCGGGCAGCTTTAGTGACTTTTTTGCCGACCTCAGCCTCGAAGCCTACGAAAACGGCACTGTTTTAACCTACTCCGTTCAGGCAACTCCGACGATTCCTGTCCCTGGACTCTTGATCGAGCAAGCCATCCGCTTGGATCTGCCAACCAATCTGAGACAAATGCGCCGAGTCATGTGCGCCTGAAAAGCTGCGAGATCGGGTGTGTCAGGCAAATTATCCCGCTTCACACCCGTTGAATTCACAGCATCAAACCGCTTCGCCAAACACTTGATTGAAGACTTTCTCAACTTTGTAGCCAGAATCGATCGATTCCATCGGGTCTTTTCTCAAACGGTGCCGGAGACACAGAGTGGCGACGCGACGAATATCATTAACGGTGACTTCGGTACGACCTTCAAAGGCAGCGATCGCTTTAGCAGCCCGGTTAGTGACAATATCGCCGCGCAGTCCGTCTACATCTAACTCTGAGCAAACCTGAGAAATCTTGACGCGCAGATCATATTCAATGGCGATCTTCTTCAGCCGTTCTTGAGCATTGACCAACTTTTGCTGAAGGGCATCCTGTTCGGTTTGATATTTCTCCAAAAAGGATTGGGGGTCTTGATCAAACTCGGTGCGCTGTTCGACAATCTGAACTCTCAAAGCAGGTTCTTTAACGGTGCGAATCTCGGCGTGCATCCCAAAGCGATCGAGCAGTTGGGGGCGCAGTTCTCCTTCTTCGGGGTTGCCAGAGCCGACTAAGACAAATCGAGCCGGGTGCCGAATGGAAATGCCTTCTCGCTCAACCGTATTCCAGCCAGAAGCGGCAGAATCGAGCAGCACATCGACTAAGTGATCATCCAAAAGATTGACTTCATCGACGTAGAGAATACCGCGATTGGCCTTAGCGAGTAACCCCGGCTCAAAGGCTTTTACCCCTTCAGATAGGGCTTTCTCAATGTCGATCGTTCCACAAACGCGATCTTCGGTTGCCCCCAGCGGCAGATCGACCATGATCACTTTTTTCTGAGCGACGGGCACGTCTTCACCCTGCTCGATCAGTTGCCGCACCGCATCCGCCATCATTTCAGGATCACTGGGATGGCTGTTAAACGGATCGTCCGCAACCACTTCGATCTCTGGCAACAGGTCAGCCAACGCCCGAATCGTCGTGGATTTGCCCGTGCCGCGATCGCCCATGATCATCACCCCACCAATTTTGGGATCGATCACATTGAGCAGGAGGGCCAGTTTCATTTCTTCTTGACCGACGATCGCGGTAAAAGGAAAGACGGCACGACGGCGAGGAAAGGGCGCGAGGGCAGACCGCCCGTTTTGGGAAGTAGCTTCTGTCGTAAAGGTCACGAGATTACCTACGAAATTAAAGAAATTTTAATCAGCGTATCCAATTGTGACATATCACCGGGGGCTAAAATCTTTGACCTTGAACGGTTCTACCAAGTAACCCTGGAAGTTGAAGAGTGAACAACCGACTTCACGCTATGATAAGGCACCGGATTTTAGCTGGCCCACGCCATGAGCAACGAACGATTAGAAGTCATTGATGCCCGCCTCGAAAACCTCACCGCTGTTAGCATTCGCACCGCAAGCAGCCTCGAAGCCTCTGCCTACCAGATTGGGCTGATGGCTGAAGGCATTACTGCTGTGAGACAGGATATTTCTGAGATACGTCAGGAAATGGCAGAAATGCGCGTCTGGATGGCTGAGTTTCGAGAGAGTTTGAGAGATCTCAGGATAACCGTTGACCGAATCATTGAAGCGACTGACCGAATCATTGAAGCGACTGACCGAATCGCTGCAACGGCCGAGCGACAAGCTGCAACGGCCGAGCGACAAGCTGCAACGGCCGAGCGACAAGAACAGAATATTTCTCGACTGGTGGCGATCGTTGAGCGTCAGGCACAGATGATGGGAGACTTGTTGCCAAGAACGTCATAGAAGGGGCAAAGCCGATCTCTTCGAGTTACCCGCAAGGGGTCGCTTCGAGTTACCCGCAAGGGGTCGTTTCGAGTTACCCGCAAAGGGTCACGTGATTCTAAAATGCCCATAGGTGATCAACAACGGATTTCAACGATGGCTAATCCAATTCCAGTCGTGGTGAATGGTGCAACGGGCAAGATGGGGCGCGAAATCGTGAAGGCGGTGTCTCAAGCAAGCGACATGACGCTAATCGGAGCCTTATCCAGAAACCCTGACCTTGTAGGGCAAGACATTGGTGAAGTGATTGGCTGCGGAGCCTTAGAGGTGCCGATTCTCAATGAGTACGAATCGACGATGGCCATGCTGTCTCAAGAGCGCGAATTGGGCGTGGTTGTAGATGTGACTCACCCGGATGTAGTGTATGGCAACGTGCGATCGGCGATCGCTTACGGAGTGCGCCCCGTCGTTGGCACCACAGGGTTAACGGCTCAACAGATTCAAGACCTGGCAGAATTTGCCGACAAAGCCAGTACCGGATGTCTGATCGTACCCAACTTCTCGATCGGCATGGTTCTGCTTCAGCAGGCGGCTGTGCAAGCGTCTCAGTACTTTGACCACGTTGAAATCATTGAATTGCACCACAACCAAAAAGCTGACGCACCAAGTGGCACAGCCGTCCAAACGGCCCAAATGCTGGCTGAGATGGGCAAAACCTACAATGCTCCGATAGTGGACGAGACCGAAAAAATTACTGGAGCGAGAGGGGCCCAGGCTGATGAAGGGATTCGGATTCACAGTATTCGTCTACCCGGCTTGATCGCCCATCAAGAGGTCATTTTTGGGGCACCCGGTCAAATCTACACCTTGCGCCACGACACGAGCGATCGCGCTTGCTATATGCCCGGTGTCCTCCTCTCGATTCGCAAAGTGTTGCCGCTCAAGACATTAGTGTACGGTCTAGAAAAAATCCTGTAGCTCTCGATTAGCCTTTCATACAGGACATTTCATTCCACCTCACGCCTCACGCCTCACGCCTCACGCCTCACGCCTCACGCCTCATCAAGCCAAGATGAAGTTCTAAGTCACTTTCTCTGTAAAACCACGCAATAGGGTAATATCTCAGCAGAATTTAACCCAACGCTGCAATATAGCGAGATCTCCTCCTGGTTGACTGACAAAACTCCTGAAGCCCCCGTTTTTTGTAGGTTGGTGTTGAGCAACGCGAAGCCCAACAGTCGCCTCTCTCACGTTGGGTTTCACCGAGTTCAACTCAACCTACTGGAAAAGATCTGTCAGTCAATCAGAGTTACAAGTTCAAGGACGTTTCCTAAATTCCTCCTAAGTGAAGAACTTTGAACCGGAAATCTGGTCTGAAAGTTTCTCAAAATTGGCAGCTTGGGAGGCAGACGCTTGATACCGAAGCAAAAAAGCCTTGTTGAACTGACGGCAGCTTTAGGTAGCCTCAAACCTTACGATATCCGCGATGAAATTGGCTGATCCGGAAAAGCGATCGACCGTTTATTTGATCAAAATAGAGACACTTGAGAACATATTGCTTTGGTTAAACCGTCTCAAAAATAAGCGCGAACTGCGTTAAATTTGTCATTCTAAATATCAGTCGATTTGCTTCTCAGACCAATGTTAATGATCAAATCTCTCGCCTGATCGAGTTTCACTACCCAATATTCGATTTTCCGGATTCCCATCCGAGGTGAGTGCAAGAAGTCATTACAACGATTAGCTGTTTGAGATTTAAAGCTGGCAGGCGGTCAGTCCTGACAAGTGGTCAGTTTTTATATCACACCTTAATGATTGGGCGACGGTCTTACGTCCAACCAGCCTTTTAACAATCTGTAAGTGATAGTTCACGGCACGATCGGGCTGATTCTAATTTCAGTTTGATTGACTGTTGAAATTGTGATTTTAATCAATGCCGACTTAGCGCTACCCAATTCTAAATCGGGTTGATTTTGCGACTCCAATTCTCTGTGTTTTGTTGCACAGAAAGAACGTCGTCTCAATTTTTTTGAATCACTTACTTTGTGAATTAATCATCAGGTGCCTACTCAGATACACCCTTAATCTTTAACCTCAAAAAGCCCCATGATCAGCAATTCATTCACTCAAAAATCGATCGTTCAAGCCCTTTTGATGACGGCGGCCGTTGCCGGATCTGCTCTAGTCATCTCTCCTGCTCAAGCTGCGGTGATTCGTCAAGGCGACCTACCCAGCGATGGTGTGACCAACGTCAAAGACTTTGGATTTGCAAAGGTGACCTCCAGCCCCAGACCCTTTGAGCGCAAAACCGTCGGCGGTGTGACGGGTATTGGTGTACAAGGCGGAAATGTCGGCGGAGAAATCGACAGAAAAGACAACGAAGCCATCACGGTTGACTTTCTCAAAGCAGAAACGATCGGCTCCTTTGACCTGGCATTCTTGTACGACAAAGGTGTTTTCAGCGACTTTGCAGGTGAGATTGCCGCAGTTACCTCCAATGGAATTCAAACTGGCAAGCTGACCGTCCTCAATGCAACCAGTGCTTTATGGAGCTTGGGCGGCGTGGTGACCAATCTTTCGACTGCTGGATCTCAAGCTGGCGGCGGCGCTTGGCGGATCACAAATCCCTTTGGCAACACCACAGTCAGTCAGCTTAAATTTGCGGCTTTCCCCAACGGCGGGAGCGGCGGTGCAGATTCTGACTATGCGTTTGTACAGTTAGAAACCGTCCCCGAACCCACCACGATTTTGGGACTGTTGGCAGTTGGTGCCCTAGGTGTAGGGTCGCTCAAAAAGCGTAAACTGGCCAAGGAAACTGGACTTTAGACATTAGATTTTAGACCGGAGATTTTAGACTGGGAAGCATTTTGAGTCTCTGGTCTTTAGTCTCTGGTCTTTAGTCTCCGCCTGGGTGTTAGCCACCCGCGATCGCTGGGATGATGCTCACTTCGTCGCCATCTTTGAGCGGGGTGTTGACTCCTTCTAGAAATCGGATGTCTTCACTGTTGACGTAGAAATTAACAAATCGGCGTAGCTGCCCTTGTTCATCGCAGATTCGAGCTTTGATACCGGGGCAGCTTTTTTCGAGCGACTCTAACAACTCGGCAATGCTGGTGCCGTCACAGTCGATCGTCGGCTGATCGTTTGTCAGTTTCTGAAGCGGAGTGGGAATGAGAACTTTAACAGACATGGGGAAGGGATGAGGGATGAGGGATGAAGAAGCGATTAGGGCGTTTGGGGACGATCGCTGAATTTGTTTTGATCAGTCGCTTTTATACTAAGACTTGTTGCCATTCGAGGCGATCGAGGGTTTTCGATCGTTCTAGGGCGCGCTCAAAGCTGTCGAGTTTGGGTTCGATGGTGAGGGGTTCGCCGATGTAGCCCTGGACGGCTTCTTGGGTTTTGAGTCCGTTGCCTGTGATGTAGACGACGGTAGTTTCGTCAGGGTTGATCTTACCTGCTTCGACGAGTTTTTTCAGGGTTGCAACGGTGGTGCCGCCTGCGGTTTCAGTGAAGATGCCTTCGGTTTCGGCGAGTAGCTTGATCGCGTCAATGATTTCGGCATCGGTGACTGATTCAATATTGCCGTTGGTTTTGCGTGCTAGGTCAACTGCATACACGCCGTCAGCGGGATTGCCGATCGCTAACGATTTTGCCACAGTGTTTGGCTTGACGGGAGAGATAAAGTCGCGACCTTCTTTGAACGCTTGAGCGATCGGGGAGCAACCTTCTGCCTGGGCACCACTAAACCGAACGTGCTTATCTTCGACTAAACCGACTTCAACAAACTCTCTAAACCCTTTATAAATCTTGGTAAACAGCGAGCCAGAAGCCAGCGGAGCGACCACATGATCCGGAAGTTGCCAACCTAGCTGCTCGATCACTTCGTAGCCCAAAGTTTTGGAGCCTTCAGAATAATAAGGACGAAGGTTGATATTTACAAAGCCCCAACCGTGAGTGTTTGCCACTTCAGAACAGAGGCGATTCACCTGATCATAGTTGCCATGCACAGACATAACGGTCGGGCCATAAATCAGCGTTCCCAAGACTTTGCCCGCTTCGAGATCAGACGGAATGAATACACAGCACTCTAGACCTGCATGAGCCGCGATCGCCGCTGTCGAGTTGGCCAGATTGCCTGTACTGGCA
Source organism: Phormidesmis sp. 146-20 (assembly GCF_052939475.1). Lineage (NCBI taxonomy): Bacteria > Bacillati > Cyanobacteriota > Cyanophyceae > Leptolyngbyales > Leptolyngbyaceae > Phormidesmis > Phormidesmis sp. 146-20. Next base: position 18,007 of record NZ_JBJPHT010000067.1, on the reverse strand, counting down.
CAAGAAACGGTGGTGAAACCCAACTCACGCGCACGAGTCAAGGCGACCGACACCACGCGATCTTTGAAGCTGAGGGTTGGCATATTCACTGCATCATTTTTGATGTACAGCTTTTTGAGTCCCAGTCGTCGTGCCAGTCGGTTTGCTTGAATGAGGGGAGTCATGCCTGTGCCGACATCGATCGGGTTGTCAGTAGCGACGGGCAAAAACGGACGATAGCGCCAGATCGAGTGAGGCCCGGCTTGAATGGTTTCGCGAGTGACGGTGCGCCGCAAAAAGTCGTAGTCATACTTGACCTCCAGCGGCCCGAAGCACATTTCGCAAACGTGACTGGCTTTCAGTTCGTATTCTTCACCACATTCTTTACACTTCAAAGCGCGAAAGGCGGCGGTTGTAGATTGCGTTTTCAGTTCGGTCGCCTGGGGCATGACTTAAAACTCCCTTGGTGCAAGCGTTTTGCTATTTCATGGTTGAATCTCGACTGATACTATCACGGCAAAAATAACTCGTCAAACATACCCGACTATTTTTATCGGGATTAAGATTGGCTGCTTTCATCCCCCACTCACCGGAGGAATCAACACCACTTCATCTCCGGCTTGCAGGGTGGTTTGGGGTTCGACAAATTGGAGGTTGACACCGAATCGAGTGAGGTTGCGCCATTCAGCGAGTTGGGGTCGATCGCTAATCAGTCGATCGCGCACCATTTCCACCGTTGCCCCGATCGGAAGGTCTAGCGTCAGTTCTGAAACGCCGTAAGCTTCCTGGTAGGCAGCAAATAATTTAACGGTCACGGTAATAGAGTTGGACATAGCAAGTGAGTCAATTTGAGAATGGGAGAGCAAGACAAGCGATCGCGATCCAGTTGTTTGAACAAAAGATTCAATGCATAAAATATTGATAGCTACGATCGATAGTACTGCTACAACGATAAGAGAACTGTCATGACAACCATCACCGCAAAATGGACATTAGACGAATATCACCGCTTGGTTGACACTGGCATTCTGGACGATCGCCACGTTGAGTTACTGAAAGGAGAAATCGTCGAGATGTCGCCCGAAAAAGAACCTCATGCTTATTGCAGCGGTGAAGCAGGCGAGTATCTCATTGGTCTACTTGATGACCGTGCAACCGTTCGGCAAACAAAGCCGATTACACTACCCAATGGTTCTGAACCTGAGCCAGATGTTGCGATCGTGCAGCGCTTGGGACGCGAATATTTTGATCATCATCCCTATCCAGAAAACATCTTCTGGCTGATCGAATATTCAAACTCCAGTCTAAAAAAAGATTTAGAAGTCAAAAGCAATATTTACGCTGAAGTTGGAATTTTAGAATACTGGGTTGTCAATCTCAAAACATTTAAGCTGATTGTGTTCCGAGATCCGCAGGATGGAGAATACGCTTCCAAAATGACACTTTCTACTGGAACGCTTCAGCCTGTGGCGTTTCCTGACATCACAGTGAGTGTCGATCGCATTGTTAATGGACTTTAAACCTGACATCCGCTGACGATCGATCACATTAGAACAATAAGAGAATTGTTATGACAACCATCACTGCAAAATGGACTTTAGACGAATATCACCGTTTGGTTGACGCTGGTTTTCTGGACGATCGCCACGTTGAACTACTGAGAGGAGAACTTGTCGAGATGGCACCTGAAGGAAAACCCCATGCTCACCTCAGCACAAATGCAGGCACTTACTTGATTCGACTGTTAGGCGACCCCTTGCGGGTAACTCGAAGAGATCGAGCCATGATTCGTCCTGCCAAGCCAATCACCTTGCTTGAAAATGGGTCTGAACCAGAACCCGATTTGGCAATTGTGCAACCGCTCGGACGTGAGTATCTAGACCATCATCCCTATCCAGAAAACATCTTTTGGGTGGTGGAATATTCTTACCCCAGCTTGGATAAGGATCTGGAAATCAAAAGCAAACTCTACGCAGAGGCAGGAATTTTAGAATACTGGGTTGTCAATCTCAAAACATTTAAGCTGATTGTGTTCCGAGATCCGCAGGATGGAGAATACGCTTCCAAAATGACACTTTCTACTGGAACGCTTCAGCCTGTGGCGTTTCCTGACATTACAGTGAGCGTCGATCGCATCATCAACGGCTAGATTCTCAAGGCAACTTTAAGACTCCGTAATTTCCGTAGAGAGAGGTTAGAATTCAGCTAGTTCTTCACGCTTGTAGTAAATTTTGCAATGACGACAGCCCCCAAGATTGAGCTTACAATTACGTTTCAAGATCCAGATGCCAGCCCTGAAAAGCAGGAAAAACTGACGCAAACTCTCTTGCAGCAGATGCGATCGCTAGAAGATGTCAATGTCGATCGCGTCACTGATCCCAATCCACCCGAAGGAAGCCGCGCTGTAGGTTCGTTCTTGTGGGGTTTGCTGAAAGCGGAGGCGAGTGTTGCCAGCCTCAGAACTTTGTTTGGGTTTTTGGGCGATCGTATGGGCAATAAGCCGATCAAAATTAAAGCCAAGTTTGCCGATGGTCGAGAAGTTGAGCTTGAAGCGAGTAGTCGAGAAGAACTGGCTGCTGCCGAAGAGACGATTAAACGGCTTTCGCGATCGATGTAAGACATGGCGAAAATTGCGCTGTTGATTGGAGTGAGTGAATATGAGCCTGGATTAAACCCATTGCCTGCGGCGGCGAATGATGTCGAGGCAATGCGGCGGGTTTTGCTGCGTCCAGAGATTGGGGCGTTTGATCGAGTGACACCGCTTGCAAATCCTGATCTACTGACGATGCAGAATGCAATTTCGACCTTGTTTGACAACTGCCACGAAGATGATTTGCTGCTGCTCTATTTTTCTGGACATGGTGTCACAGATGAGTTTGGCAAGTTCTATTTCACAAACCGCAGTACCCGAAAAACTCCGCAAGGCAAGCTCAATAAAGGAACGGCGGTGCCTGCTAGTTTTGTGCATGATGTGATGGAAAACTGCGATTCTAAGCGTCAGGTTGTGATTTTAGACTGTTGCAACAGTGGGGCGTTTGGGGAGGGCATGGTTGCTAGAGATGCTGAAGGGACGATCGACTTCAAGCAGCAGTTGGGGGGCGAAGGTCGGATTGTGCTTACGTCGTCGTCTGCCTTGGAGTATTCGTTTGAGCGCAAGGGAGAAGAGTTGGCGATCTATACGCGCTATTTGGTCGAGGGCATCGAAACTGGGGCGGCGGATCTCGATCGCGATGGCAAGATTTCGGTCAATGAGCTGCACGATTATGCCAAAACTAGAGTCAGCAAAGCTGCACCCTCGATGCGCCCTCAGCGATACATTTTGCAAGAGGGCGAGAAAATCTTTTTGGCAGATGCGCCCGTCAGCGACCCAAAACTGCTGTATCGAGAGACGGTTGAGCAGTATAGCCAAGATGGAATCATTCGTCCGGCAGGTCGCAGAATACTGGATCGGCGATCGCACTTTCTCAACCTCACATCCACAGAAGCGGCCGCGATCGAAGCTGAAGTTTTAGAACCCTATCGTCAACATCAGCGCAATCTGCAAGAGTATGAGGAAGCTTTAAAGGAAGAAAGTAAATTGGAGTTTCCATTGAGCGATCGCGCTTGTCAAGAACTCAAAGCCTTGCAAAAAGAACTCAATTTTACGGATGAAAATGTGAGCGCGATCGCACAAAAAGTAACTTCGTCCTATACAAGACCTCCTCAACAACCTTCTACAGCAGAACCTCCTCAACGCCCTCCTGAAAGACCTCCTCAGCGACCTCAAACTTCGGCTCCTGCTCAAGTTCAACAACGGGAGTCCCAACAACCTCTACGTCCCACTTTTATTCGGTCTCAAAGATGGACACGACGAGAGCTATTGTTTGGAGGTCTGGGAGGAGCGATCGCAGCTTTTAGTAGTCAACTGTTCAAAAGCCCCTCTTCTGTCTCACCCCCAACTCTTTCCTCCTCGCCTTCAACTCCGGCAAAATTTCCAGCAAATGCCGTAATCACGGTGAATTTAAAGGGACAGGAAACGAGCCGTCGCTCCATTCAGCCAAAATATTACAAAGAAGACTTAGGCAACGGCATCACGCTGGAGATGGTAGAAATCCCTGGAGGAAAGTTTCTCATGGGTTCACCAAAGTCAGAAAATGGGCGAAGTGATGATGAAGGCCCACAGCGTGAGGTCACTATAGCCTCTTTTCAAATGGGCAAATTTGAAGTGACTCAGGCACAGTGGAAAGCAGTAGCCGCGCTTCCTAAAGTCAAGCTTGATCTCAAACCTGATCCGTCCAAATTCAAAGGAGAAAATCGCCCTGTTGAATCTGTATCTTGGGACGAGGCCGTTGAGTTTTGCGATCGCTTGTCCAAAAAAACTGGAAGACCCTACCGCTTGCCCAGCGAAGCCGAGTGGGAATACGCTTGCCGTGCAGGAACTACAACGCCGTTTCATTTTGGGGAAACGATCACAACTGATCTAGCAAATTATCGAGGAACGGATTGGGAATACCAGGGCGAGACTTATCCAGGAAATTATGGCGACGGGCCAAAAGGAATTTTTCGAGAACAGACAATGGACGTAGGCAGCTTTCCGCCCAATGCGTTTGGGCTGTACGACATGCATGGAAACGTTTGGGAGTGGTGCGCTGATCCTTGGCATGAGAACTATAAGAATGCTCCTACTGATGGTCGGGTTTGGGAAGTGGAGAGCGATCGTGAAAATGCAAATCGTCTGCTGCGCGGCGGATCTTGGGATATCATCCCGATCGACTGTCGCTCTGCACTTCGCAACTGGAATAGGCGTGATGTCCGTAACAACAGCCTCGGTTTTCGTCTCCTTCTCCCGGCCCCCAGGATTCCTTAACCTTTACTCTTCTGTACTATTCTCTTTGTTACTTTTTCTTTGCGCGTGTAGCACCAACTCACAGAAGAGTTTGGAAGCCTGCTTGCACAAAATGACGATCGGACGTGACAACAACTAAAATCTTCAAATCAATGAAGATCCGATCGCTCTGGAAGCTGCTTTTCACCATTCAAGTACAAGTCGAGATTGACTGAAAAATCTTCGGGAGCTTCAATCTTGATCCGTCTTAGCCGAGCCATTATTCCTGGTTTGCGATCGCTCTTCTTCTGCATAACGACAACTGAGTTAGACATAGCAGATTACCAGACCTGAGAATGAGAAGGCAAACACTTCAAAGAATACACTCTGTACTCAATAAAAGCTACTCGATCGCCCCTCCATCAAACCCACTTTCCTCCTTTAGAGAGGCGTTGCAATTGCAAAATTGTAGGAGAAAGAATTTATAAAAAAACGTTACAAAACTCGATTTGGAGGACAACATGCAATTTTTAACCAAAGCCGCTTTGAGCGCTCTAACCGTATTGACTATTGCAGAGTTTCACTGCATAGGACAAGCTCAAACACTTCAACAACAAACCGCTTTACCTCAATGGTCTCGGCTGCTAGTTGCCGACAATGACAAAGCCGACAACGCCGCAGAAAAAGTAGACGACGCGATTGACAACCATCCCACGCTCAAATCTTTTGACATTGATGCTGGCGATCGGGGCGACGCGATCGTGCTGACAGGCACCGTCAGAGAAGCCGCCCACAAAGCACTCGCCGAACAAATTGCCAAAGACACCGCACCCGGATTTGCAATTGTCAATCAGCTAAAAATTCAATAACGTTGATTCTGATCAGTTTGATGCTTCAGTTCTATCGAAAGGAGTGGTATGAAGAATTTATCCTTTCTAAGAGTTGAGGATGCTGTCAAATTTATTACAGTCTGCGTTGATTGGGCTGAGTCGATCGCTGGCGCTCATCTTACCCAACGATCCTGCACTACGTGCCCCTTTAGCAATTTGTTTGGGTGCGATTCCGGGGGCGTTAAGTCGATATTATTTAACCTTATTTTTTAGCCGCTGGCTGGGGACGGATTTTCCGTTTGGCACCTTTTTTATTAACTTGACGGGTGCTTTGATTATGGGGTTTTTTGTCACCTTGACCCTGGAGCGATCGCTGACCTCTCCCGACTTACGCTTTCTAGTCGCTGTCGGCTTTTTGGGGTCTTATACGACCTTTTCGACCTACGCGCTAGACACCTCTGCACTCTGGCAAACCGGACAAAAATCATTGGCACTCTTTTATGGGTTAGGAAGCGCAGTTTTGGGAATTGCCAGTTTAGAATTGGGAAAACTTTTAGCTCGATTTTTCTTTAGAAATCTACCCTAATGGTATCCGTTTTTCTCGCCTCGATTTGCGCTCCCATACCCTAGACGCAAGCAGAGGAGTAGAATAAAAACTTATAAAGCCTACAAAAGCAAATTAGTGGCAGCGATCGAAAAATTGGTCACGATAAACCCTTCCACAACCCATTAGTTTGCAGCGTCCAAGTCCCCCGTGCTTTCTGATTAATGACTTACTGCCTAAATCCTGATTGTAAGCGTCCCCAGAATGCAGACGGGGCAGAATTTTGTCAAAGTTGCGGAGCCAAACTGATTCCGTTGCTCAGGGGACGCTATCGGGTTTTGCAACCTTTGGGACAGGGCGGCTTTGGCAAAACTTTTTTGGCAGTGGACGAAGATCGGCTGAATACTCGCTGCGTGATCAAGCAATTTTCGCCCCAGCTTAAGGGCACCAAAGCGCTCGAAAAGGCGATCAAACTGTTTGAGCAAGAAGCCGTCCGCCTGCACGAATTGGGCGAACATCCGCATATCCCCGCACTGCTGGCTTATTTTGAGCAAGACCAGCGCCTTTATCTGGTGCAACAATTTATCGAGGGGCCGACCCTTTCTCAAGAACTGAGTCGCCAGGGGCCGTTTAGTGAGCAAAAGATTCGAGAAGTGCTGGTGCGACTGTTGCCGATTCTCAAATTTGTTCACGATCGCCATGTAATTCATCGCGACATTACGCCGTCTAATATCATTCGCCGCAAGATTGATAATCGGCTGGTGCTGATCGACTTTGGAGTAGCGAAATTGTTGACTGAGGCGACTTCTACTCAACCAGGCACCAAAATTGGCACCGAAGGCTATGCGCCCGTCGAGCAGTTACGCAGCGGTAAAGCCTACCCCGCCAGCGATTTGTACAGCCTGGGAGCAACCTGTCTCTATTTGCTGACTCAAGTCAAGCCCGAAGATCTTTATGATCCGTTGGCGGGACGCTGGCTCTGGCGAGAACGCTTAACCCAACGCGGAGCAGGAATCAGCGATCGCATTGGGCAAATTCTCGACAAAATGCTGAAGGATCTGGTCAACGATCGCTATCAGTCAGCAGATGAAGCCATGCACGATCTGCGGTTTGCGCTCTCGACTCCTGCGGTTGCGTCTCCTCCCAATTCCACGCGGATGGGCAGCGCCTCCAATGTCACCTTACCCCCCACTTCAGGGTTGTCCGAGGTTGAGCAGCCCATTGCGGAAGACGATCAGACGCAGCGACTCCCCACGCCGACCCCTTCTCCGATTTCTCGCCCCTCTTCGCGCACAGCTTCTCGACGCGCTTCGTCTGGGTCGCCCCAAATTCGCAGATGCCTGCATACCTTGAGTGGTCACGCTTCCTGGGTGGTTTCGTTGGCGATTAGTCCAGATGGTCAGACGTTGTTTAGCGGCAGTCTCGACGATCGCATCATGGTTTGGGATGTCGAAACCGGAGAACGACTGGGCACCTTGATGGGGCATGTCAAAGCGATCAATGGTCTGGTGACGAGTCCAGATGGCAAGACGTTGATCAGTTGCAGTGACGACGACACGATCAAACTGTGGCAGTTGCCGATGGGCAGATTGATGCGATCGATTCTCGGTCACAGTCGCGATGTCAACTCGGTGGCGGTGAGTCCCGATGGCAAGTTTTTTGTCAGTGGCAGTGAAGATCGGACGGTTTCTGTCTGGAGGATGACCAATGGTGAATTGCTTCGCAGCTTTACGGGGCTGTCGGGGATGGTGCGATCGGTGGCGGTCAGCCCCAATTCTCAGATTTTGGCCAGTGGAGGACTCGACAATCAGATCAAGTTATGGAATCTCAACTCAGGGCAGCTTGTTCGCACGTTGACGGGGCATCAAAATTCTGTGTTGTCGATCGCCATCAGTCCCAATGGTCAAATTCTCGCCAGCGGCAGCAAAGATAAAACAATTAAGCTGTGGAATCCAAATACAGGGGATGTGGTGCGTACTTTGTCAGGACATATTGATATTGTCAACACGATCGCGATTACGCCAGACGGCAAAACCTTAGTCAGCGGCAGCAATGACAAAACCATTAAGCTGTGGAATCTGACGACCGGAGATCTAATCGGGACATTGACGGAGCATAGCAATTCGGTTAACGTGGTGGCGATCGGGGTAGATGGACGGCTTTTGGCTAGTGGTAGTTCTGACAATACGATCAAGGTCTGGCAGCTATAAAAGAAGCCAAAAAGATTAGACGTTGGGGTGAGGAAAATTAGCCGCGATCGCGATTATTCTGAGCAATATTGTCTTTGTTATTGAACCCGATGGACGCGACCAAAAGTCCCGGCATGGATTATCTTTATCGCAAAGCTGACTATATAAGGTGGCACCGACAACAGAGTAATCAGCATATTCTGCGATCGCGGCTGGGCTTTAATGAGGTGGCTTCTTCTCGGCCCAGGGCTTGTCAGGGTTGTGCAAATTATCATGGGGTCGCCTATGGGTACGATCGCACGACTCGCGCTCCTCTGGTTTGTGGCTTTCATCCCTACGGCTGGCTGACGGATGATGCTTGCCCCGATTGGGAGAAGCTTTGAGCCTGGAGATTAAGCGTTTAGAACTGTGGTGAAAACTGTCCGCTTTGGGCTTGTCTCTACTTAGATAATTAAGTTCGCATAACATTAGATTTTCAGAGAGACAACTTAGGGTAAGTGTAGGGTTTGTTACCTACTTTCTCTGAAGGAATTTAAGCCATGCGCCTGAGAACAGCCCTGTTAGGAGTGGGAGCAGCGATCGCCGTTCTATCTACAAATTGGAGTGCGATCGCTCAAACGGTTGTTTCGATACCGCCTGTGATCGAGGCATTGACTCCCACCACTGACCAATCGTCGCCCGATATCAAAATTCTTTCGCCTCAGCCTGGAGCGACCGTCAACTCAACGGAAGTATTGCTACAACTGAGCGCTAGAAGATTTGCTCCGGGCAAAGATCCGGCGACGGGGTTGGGGTTACATTTCAAGGTGATTGTGGATAATAATTCACCGATCGACTACTTTGACCCCAGCAAACCATTGAAGCTGAATCTCAGTCCTGGTACTCACACGATTCGTGTTGTCTCGGCTCGTCCGTGGAACCAAAGCTACCGAAACCGAGGCTCTCAGGCGCATGTGACCTTTAATGTGCAGCAGTCAGACGGCAAAAATATTGCAGACTACAATCAGCCTGTGGGGTTGATTACGGTCGTTTCTCCGGTGAGTGGCACCTATGGCGCGGAGCCAATTTTGTTGGATTATCTCGTCGATGGTGTCAACCTGGGTAGAACGGCCTCAGTGCGCTACACATTGAATGGTCGAAGTGTAAAGACGACCGATCGCTTTCCGCTTTATCTCACGGGGTTGCAACCTGGACAGAATAGCCTCGTTGTTGAACTGCTGGGAGCCTCTGGGCAGGTTCGTCCCAATGCTGGCTTTAACCGAGTCGAACGCACGATTTTTTATCAACCCGGCGGACAGGACAGCCTTGCTAAATTGATCAGAGGCGAACTCAAGCCCAAAGATTTGAAGGGTGCAGTTGGCCCTAATCCGTTTATTTTTGATGCTCAGGGCACCCCAAGACCGTTGAAGTAGTGTGAATGCGATCGAGTTTTTCGCGTCGTAATTCAGTACCTTTGTCCTCCAACTCTGAGAAACTTTTAGATAAGATTTCTCTGAAGCCTTAAACTAGAGGCGATCGGAGAACTCGACGAAATCTTTAGCTACATCAATGCGGTCATGGCTACTAGAGCAAATGAGCATTCCTAAACTATGAGATCGTTCGGCAACGTGCCCAATTTCAATGCGAGTATGGTCTACTATCCCGAACTTCTCAGTTCTGCGCCGTCGATCGATCACCTTCAGCCTCAATCTCTTGGCAGCAGTGATGAGACATTCCGGTGCAGCGCGATTGTTAGACGGTATATCAGGTGATCAAACTCAACTCATCCAGAATCACGGCTCCCCTCAAGCCTGTCTTGAGACCGTTCCACTTGGTTGCGTAAGAGAGCGATAGACAGCACCACGACCCATAGCATGTAGGCGAAGATGTTAATCCGCTCCCAAACTCCCATCCACGGCGTGGGTAGGTTTGCCTCAAGTCGGGAACCATCCAAACCTGCCAAAACGCCAAACACGACGAATATCAGGATTGTCGCGATCGAATAGAGGCGGAACCACTTGCCGAATGCAATAGCCGCGCATCCTAGGGCAAGCAGCATGAAGAGAAGACCTACACCCGTGAGAGTTGCGTGCATGGTATCCGTCAGCGTTCCCTCGATTCCACGGAGGTGCATCGGGAAAAATAGCGTCACGACCAAGCCGAGAACCTCCTTTCCGACTAGCCCAACTGCCGCAAAGCGCAGAACACGCTTTTGACCTGATAATTGCCAAACACCTACTCCGAATGCATACACCAGGAGGGAATACAGGATGAAAAGCGGAACCACGAGGGATCTCGTCGGAGCATCGATCGCGATTAGCTCGCTGACAGTTTGAGAAGCAGAGCTATAGCCCTCCCACCGCATAGGTGCGAGTACAACGGTGGTGACATAGATCAGCGAAGACAAAATACCGCAGACGAGCAAAACCTTTCGCATCATCCTTCACCTCCTGAATTAGCTTTGGCTTCGAGTATGGCTGTGCTTGGCGAGCATCGAAGGAGTTTCCATCCTAATGATTCTTCCCGCTCAAGCCTAACGGTTCAAACGTTTCGTGTGGTTGATGATGGCATCAATGATTGTGTCCCAATCATCCCGGTGAAGCTCGTGCGCTGTTCCTTCCAGGGTTAGCAAGGTGGCATCAGGAAGTTCTTCGGCGAGTGTGACCCCGCGTTGATAGTTAACCATTGAATCGGCGGTACCGTGAATGACCAAGGCTGGAATGTTGATTTCCCCAAGCCGACCGGAATAGCGATCGCCCCCAGTCAAGAGAGCATGGTTCATCATGCTGGGCAAATTGTTTGCCCGCTTTACGTCTTCCGTAGCCAGTGCCCGGATGCTCATTTCGTCAAAGGGATGCTTAGAACCAGCAGATGTCAAGCGCCAGCTTTCAACCGTATAATCAATTGCGGCTGCTTCATCCGCCCAATCTAGCGTTGTGCCTGTGGCAAAGTGAGCCAGAAATTCCTTATTTTCAATAGTTGGCACATCAGTTTCTTGTTTGGGTGCAAAAGGGCTTGACATCATGAGGGTCATGGTGATCACTCGTTCAGGATATTTCAATGCGACCAATTGCGCGATCATGCCGCCCATTGATAGCCCGACTAAGTGGGCGCGATCGACCCCATAGGCATCCAGCACTCCCACTGCATCATCGCTTAAGTCATCCCACGAATAGCCGATCTGACCTGGCTCGTAAGTGATGGAGCGTCCTGTGTCACGGTTGTCGTATCGAATCACGTAGCGTCCTGCTTCTGCTAGTTTCTGGCAGAAGTCTGAAGGCCACCACACCATTGAAGATGCAGCACCTCCGATCAACAGCAGGGTGGGATCGGTTGGATTGCCAAAGCTTTCGGTGCAGAGGTCAACCCCATTCGCCTGAATCATTTTCTCGTTCATAGTAAATAACCTGAATGAGAGGGTTTATCGCAATGGAACGGTGTGAGCTTGTTTCTGGGCTGCCTCCTGACGCATGGCCGCCATAATTTTGGGGAATCCCGATCCACCATTGACTGCCGCTGCCGCCATGACACCCCCAAAGGCTGCACCCAGAATTCCCGGACCCATGGCATCGGCCCCAGTCAGGTAGAGATTTTGAATTGGCGTTTTGACACCGACCCAGGGTTGCTGTAACCGCTCTGGGACGAAGGGAATGCCGTAGATTGCACCTCGATCGCTGGCATCGAAATAGGCGATCGTCAAGGGAGTCGAGAGATCTGTGAATTCGATCAGATCTTTAAACCCCGGATAATGAGCTTCCAAAAAATCAATGATGCTTTGGGTGATCCGATCTTTGAGAGCATAGTAATCGGCATCGCGTTTTCTCCAGGGTTGCTCTTGCCATTGGGCGAAGCACTCATAATCCGCATAGACCATGACTTCGGCGGTGTGCGATTGTGCCGTCGGGTCGTTGAGCGAGGGGAAAGAGAGGAAGCAACTATTAATGCCCTGTTCCGGTGAGACTCGTTGCAATTGCCACGCCGTATCATGATCGTAGTCGCTGTAGACCCAGTGATGTCCACCCCGGAACCCGATCGTTTGGGGAGACGCTTTCAAGCCCAAAAATAAGAGGATAACGCTGTGCCCTTTGGGAAACCGCTGGATGGCATCACCATACATTGCCCGCTCCTCAACCGACAGCAGTTGGGTGTAGGTGTTGAAGGCTCCCGCATCCGAGATCACCACTGGTGCATAATAGGCTTCGATCGCCGCATCCGGAGCATGGGTTTTGCAAGCTCTGACCCCGATCGCCACCCCATTTTCGATAATAATTTCAGTCACCTGTCGCTGCGCGATCGCCCGTCCTCCAGTTTGTTCAATCACTGGCAAGATCTGTTTAGCGATTTCCTGCGCCCCACCCACGGGATACCATCCCCCCTTCAGATAACTAGATATGACCAGGGCGTGGATCGAGAAGACACTTTCAGAGGGCGGCAGTCCATAGGTGCCCCAAGCGGATGCCAGGAGCGCTTTCAATTGCGGATTGCGGAAGTGTTGGTCGAGATAGTCCTTCGTGGTTTGGAGAAAGGTTTTGCCGAAGTAGTTAACAAGGGATTGGGCGATCGCCCCCAACCGACCGGGTAAAAAACCAGTGGCTTGACGCAGCCCATGCCACCGACTAAACCGTTGCAAATCCGCAAAGTAACGAAGGATGCCCGCCTTTTCATCGGGAAACTTCTGAATCAGATCGGCTTGATAGCGGTGCGGATCAGAATAGACTTCAAAGGTGAAATCTGGATACACCAATGTTTCAAACGGATCAGGAATTCTTGTCCATTTCAAAGTGCCGTTGGTGATGTAGTCGGAGATCAGCCTTCCGTCTTCGCCTTCTCCCATTTCCCCAACATAGTGAAGTCCGACATCCCATTGAAAATCCTGGCGTTTAAATTCCTGGGTGAAGCCCCCAAAAATGAAGTGTTGCTCCAGAACCAGAACTTTTTGGTGATTGAATTTTGAGAGAATTGCTGCCACAGTTAACCCACCAATGCCGGAACCAATCACAATCGCGTCATACTGTTGGAGATGAGACATCAGAGGATTCTCCTACGCGCTGTTTGCTAATTTCGGTCAGTTGCTTGATTCACCCAAGAATCGAAGATTAAATAGCCTGTGTAGGTTGGGTCAAGATACATCGCTTGCTTCCCGTCTGCTAACCCAACGCCCCAGAAATGGTGAGTTTCATGCTTCAACCCAACTGACAAAAGTCGATGTTATTTAATTTTCATTCCAATCTAGACTCAAGGGTAAATCTAAAATTTGAGGAAGTTGTGAGGAAACTCTCTTTTTGATGTTGGCTGATTAGTGAAACACCACAACACGAGCCGCTCCTACAGTACAGCTAACGTTCCGCTTCACCCGCCGCTAGTACCCTCTCGTACTCAACCAACCAACTCGATACGATCGGTGTGCAAGCGGATTGTTATGCCATTGACAACTTAGAGAATTGAAGACATTGAAGCGTGGACAATGAACCGATATTTAGCCGTTTGAGTCGTAACGCTGTGAAACCCAACGGCAACTATCGGCACAAATTTGAGCGCGATCCATGCGTTCTTTCAAATTGGTATGAGTGCTTCTGCGACGGCGAGATAAGTGGTCAGCACGAGCAGCCTTGTCAGCCGCAACTTCAGGGCTATATCCCAAATCCAAATACATTTGAATTGTGCTACTGATTGCTACGTACTCGCGCTAACCGACTAAGGCCGACACCCGCGATCGAAAGCCTGCCTTTGTCAACGCATTCACGGCCGCTTGCTCATCTTGGACGCGGAACTGTTGCCCAAATCGGACGAAATGACGGCGATTGTTGGCACTGACGATCGCCACTACGGAGACTTTTCCTTTGTCGTCGCCGCGATATTCCTGCAAAATCTGCTTGAGGCGATATTGTTGTTGTCCGTCGTTGGCAATTTCTGGCTTCAGTTCCACCATCACCATGCGGACGGATTCGATCGGCTCTGCGTCTTCAATGATGAATTGGGTCTGGTCGTCGCGGCGATCGACTTTGCCCCAGACCATCAGCCGAGCGTCATCGACAATCAGGTGTCCTACTCGCTCAAAGGTTTTGGGAAAGACTACAGCTTCAGAATGTCCGGTCAGGTCTTCGACGGTAATGATGGCCATCGCATCGCCTTTTTTAGTCGTGACTCGCTTGATGGCGGTGAGCATGACGATCGCGCTGACGTTGGCACCTTCCGATCGGCGGTCAAGATCGCTCAAGTTAATCGGGGCGAGAATTTTGGCGGATTCTTGAATCTGTTTGAGTGGATGGTCAGAAATGTAAAAGCCCAGCACTTCTTTTTCTAACCGCAGTTTGTCTTGTTGCTGAAAGTCGGGAGTCGGGGGCGCTTTGGGTGCCGTTTCAAAACTTTCTTGCTGAACGTTGCCGCCCAATAGATCAAATAAATTGCCCTGACCACTGGCCCGATCTTTGGCGCGAGACTGGGCCCAATCCAGCACCAGTTCTAGATCCTTGATCAACTGCTGACGGTTGGGCTGAATCTGATCGAAGGCTCCACAGTAGATCAGCGATTCCAATGCGCGTTTGTTGACCGCACGAGAATCGACGCGATCGCACAGATCCGCCAGCGACTTGAAGGGCCCTTTTTCTTCTCTGACCGCGAGAATGGCTTCGATCGCACCCATGCCCACATTGCGAACGGCGCTCAGACCAAACAGAATGCTCTCGCCAGTGGGGGTGAAGTCGATGCCCGATCGATTGATGTCAGGCGGCTGTACCTGAATGCCAATCCCCAGACAGGACGCGATGTAGCGCTGCACTTTGTCCTGATCGCCACTGTTAGAAGTCAGCAACGCCGCCATGTATTCGACGGGATAGTTTGCCTTCAAATAAGCGGTCTGATAAGTGACGTAGCCGTAGGCCGTCGAGTGAGATTTGTTGAAACAGTATTCGGCAAACTGCACCATCTGTTCAAATAGCGCGTCTGCGACCTGAGCCGAAACCTGATGTTCTCCGGCACCCTGGACAAACATTTCTCGATGCTTTTCCATCTCAGACTTTTTCTTTTTGCCCATCGCCCGCCGCAGCAAATCTGCCTGACCGAGCGAATAGCCCGCCATATCTTGAGCAATCTTCATGATCTGCTCTTGATAGACCATGATTCCATAGGTTTCTTCTAAGATCGGCGTGAGAATCTTGTGCGCGTAGTCGATGCGTTCGCGTCCATGTTTGCGATTGATGAATTTGGGAATTAGTCCAGCATCAAGCGGGCCGGGACGATAAAGGGCCAGCACTGAGGAAATGTCTTCTAAACTATCCGGCTTGAGATCTCGAACGATCTGCCGCATTCCCGACGATTCAAGCTGAAAGATGCCTTCTAGATCGCCGCGTCCCAGCAGTTTGTAAACGCCAGGATTGTCAAGGGGCAACTCGTCGAGGTCGATCGTAATCTTCTGAGTCTGCTCCACCAGTTCCAACGTTTTTTGAATCATGGTCAGGTTTCTCAACCCCAGGAAGTCCATTTTGAGGAGTCCCAGCGTCTCGATATCTTCCATGTAGTATTGGGTGAAGACGGCTCCATCAGCGTTTCGCTGCAAGGGCACAATTTCGTCAAGCGGGTCAGCCGAGATCACGATGCCCGCCGCGTGAATGCCCACACTTTTGTTCATGCCTTCGATACGGATGGCGGTGTCGATCCAACGGCGATAGGTGACGGTCGTATTCGGGACAGTGGACTGGTTATCGTACTTTTCTTTGAATTCCTTGGCGGGCGTTGCGTCGGAAATCATCACCTTGAGCGGGACGGTTTTGCCTCGCACCGTAGGAATCATTTTGGTCATACGATCGGACTCGCCATAAGGCACATCCAACACGCGGGCCGTGTCTTTGAGTACCGCTTTAGAGGTCATGCGGTTGTAGGTAATAATCTGGGCGACCCGCTCAGTCCCATACTTTTTGGTGACGTATTGAATGACTTCATCGCGGCGATCGATACAAAAATCGGTATCAATATCCGGCATCGACTTGCGTTCGGGATTCAAAAATCGCTCAAACAGCAGGCCGTGAAAAACGGGGTCAATGTTCGTAATTCCTAACGCAAACGCCACGAGAGAACCCGCCGCCGATCCGCGTCCCGGCCCGACTGGAATCCCATTGTCTCTGGCATATTTGATGTAGTCCCAAACGACGAGAAAGTAGGTGGCAAAGCCCATCTGACTCATCATGTTCAGTTCGTAAACCAGGCGATCGCGGTACGTCTGATCGATTTCCTCACGAGTGTTACGTTTCTGCCGTTTGAGCAGTCCTTCCCAGGTGATCTTCTCAAGGTACGAATCGGCTGTGAAGTTTGCTGGAACCGGATAATTAGGAATCCGAGGCTCGCCTAAAATCTGATATTCTTCGACTTTGGCAGCGACTTCGACCGTATTGGCGATCGCTTCATCCACCACACTTTGAGGCAAATGATCTCGGAAGAGCGATCGCATTTCGTCCGCCGATTTCAGATATTCCGTGCCTGTGTAGCGCAGCCGTTTCTCTTCGGTAATCAGCTTCCCGGTTTGAATGCAGAGCAGCGCATCGTGAGCTTCTACGTCGTAGCAAGAGATAAAGTGAGAATCGTTGGTGGCAATCAGTTTGATGTCTAGCTCACGCGCAATGCGGACGATTTCGGGATTGACGATGCGTTCTTCGTGCAGACCGTGATCCTGAATTTCGAGATAATAATCTTCGCCAAACAGGTCTTTGTATTCCTTGGCGACGCGCCGCGCAATGTCAGGCTTACCCTGCAAAATCGCTTGGGGCACTTCTCCACCCAGACAGGCACTTGTAACGATCAAGCCTTCTCGATACTCCGCCAAAAAATCTTTGCTGATGCAGGGACGCGAAAAAATGCCCTTCCCCTGAACGCCTTTGAGGTGAGAAATCGTCGTCAGCTTAACGAGATTTTTGTACCCCTGAGTATTTTTTGCCAACACGACCTGATGATAGCGAGGACGGCGTTCTTGCTTGGAGATGTCGCCATTGATGACATACATCTCATTGCCAATGATTGGTTTGAGCTTGCCCTTGCAGACTTTGATCAGTTCGATCGCGCCATACATCACCCCATGATCTGTCAGGGCGATCGCGGGCATTTCTAACTCGACAGCACGATCGATCAGCTTAGGTAACTGGCTCGCCCCATCCAGTAAGCTGTAGTCGCTATGGATATGAAGACCAACAAAGGACATAATCGCTCAAACCACACAAAAGGAATGAGAACAGATTACTCGATCTTTGCGCTACATCTAGTATTTTTTTGGCGCATTCATCACAGATGACTCCATAAGTAGAGGTGATGGGCAATCAGACTGGAGTTGTCAACCTCCGATCTCTAGATCACCCATTACCTGTTGTCAGAGTTATAGTCACGTCATCTGAAGATCAGTATAGTACCAATGTATCAAATTTGGAAGAGGAGAGTGTGAGGTGTGAGGTGTGAGGAGTAAAATTTGCAAGGTGGACGAGTTGAATCTAAATTCCCTCATCCCTCCTCCTTCATCCCTCATCCCTTCTTCCTATGCCGCTTAGGGATATGCAATTAAATAAAGTACCAGTTACGTTGGGCAGATTGTAATGTCCTATTTGGGCAATGCTTCAGAGCGTTGCCAGAACGGGAGGTAAGATATCTCTAGTGGTCTGTCAAGATTATACTGAGGGATAAAGCCGCTTGAGTCTAATCCGAG